>NC_014168.1:2526021-2841774 GCF_000092825.1 Segniliparus rotundus DSM 44985
CGAACCGTCTTGCGCGGACTGCGCACCAGCCCGTTCCACTCGGCGCAGCAGGAGCTCGGAGCGTCTTTCTTCGAAGGCGGCGGCTGGGAGCGCCCGGCCTGGTTCGAAGCAAACGCGCCGCTCTTGGCCGAGCTGCGCGAAGGGGGGACGCGCATTCCGGAACGCGACGGGTGGTCGGACAAGTTCTACTCCCCGATCTCCATCGCCGAGGCCGCCTGGACGCGAGAGCGCGTCGCGCTCTACGACATGACCCCGCTCACCCGCTACGAGGTCGCAGGCCCCGGCGCGCTGAGCCTTTTGGACCGGCTCACCACGAACGTCGTCGACAAGCCGGTCGGTTCGGTGGTCTACACCCTCATGCTCGACGAGCGCGGCGGCGTGCGCAGCGACCTGACCGTCGCGCGGCTCGGGGCGCACACGTTCCAAGTCGCGGTCAACGGGCCGTTGGACTTCGACTGGATCTCCGGGCACCTGCCCGACGACGGCTCCGTCACGCTGCGCGACATCACCGGCGGCACCTGCTGCGTCGGCGTGTGGGGGCCGCTCGCCCGAGCGCTGGCCCAGCCATTGTGCCCGGACGACTTGTCGCATGAGAAATTCCGCTACTTCACCGCGTTGCGAACGTATTTGGGAGCCATCCCAGTCACGCTGCTCCGTGTCTCCTACGTGGGCGAGCTCGGCTGGGAGGTCTACGCGAGCGCCGAACACGGGCGGGCGCTGTGGGACGTCCTGCGGGAAGCCGGGCGAGAGCACGGGGTGATCGCGGCGGGCCGCGTCGCGTTCAACAGTCTGCGGGTGGAGAAGGGCTACCGTCTCTGGGGAACCGACGTCACCACCGAGCACACCCCGGCGCAGGCGGGCCTCGGATTCGCGGTGCGGATGGGCAAGGGCGATTTCATCGGCAGGGCCGCGCTCGCCGAAGCCCCGGCTCCCCCCACGATGTTGCGCAGCCTGGTGTTCAAGGACCCCGACGCGGTCGTCCTCGGCAAAGAGCCGGTGCTCGTCGCAGGCTCGCCGGTCGGCTACGTGACCAGCGCGGGCTGGTCCGCGACCATCGGGCGCTGCATCGCCTACGCGTGGCTGCCCGCCGAGACGCCGATCGGCGCCGAGGCAACGGTGGACTACTTCGGCGCGGAGCTGGCCGCCGTCGTGTCCGCCGAGCCGGTGGTGGACCCCGAGATGGCCAGGATCAAACGATGAGCACGCCGCACGCGACGCGCGAGCACAGCTACGACGTGATCGTCGTCGGGCTCGGCGGGATGGGGAGCGCCGCCGCGTGCCACGTGGCCAAGCGCGGGCGACGGGTGCTCGGCCTGGAAAAACACACCCCGGCGCACGACAAGGGCTCCAGCCACGGCGGTTCGCGGATCATCCGGCAGTCCTATTTCGAAGATCCCGCCTATGTCCCGTTGCTGCTGCGCTCCTATGCGTTGTGGGAGGAGCTGGCCCGAGACTCCGGGTCCGATGTGTACCGGCTCACCGGTGGCATATTCCTCGGCTCCCCGGACTGTCGCACCGTCGCCGGAAGCCTCAAAGCCAGCCAAGAGTGGTCCTTGCCGTACGAGCTGCTCGACGCCGCCGAGATCCGCCGCAGGTTCCCGCAATTCGCCCCGCAGCCCGACGATGTCGCGCTCTACGAAGAACGCGCCGGATTCGCCCGGCCGGAGGCGACCGTGCAAGCCCATATCGACCTGGCGCTCGGCGCCGGGGCCGAGCTGCGCTTCGGCGAGCCCGTGCTGGACTGGGAAGAAACCGCATCAGGGGTCGTGGTGCGCACAGAGCACGGCCCGTACCTCGCCGAACAGCTGGTGATCTGCCCGGGGGCGTGGGCTCCACAACTGCTCGAACGCCTTCGCATCCCCATCGAAGTGGAGCGCCAAGTGCTCTATTGGTTCGACCCAGTCGGCGGGACGGGCGCGTTCGAGAACGCTCCTGTCTTCATCAACGAATGGCCGGACGGCGCGCAAACCTACGGCTTCCCCGCGATCGACGGGCCGGGCGGCGGCGTGAAAGTGGCGTTCTTCCGCAACGGCTCCCCCTGCTCCCCCGACACCATCGACCGGGTGGTGCGCCCTGCGGAGGTCGACGAGATGCGCGAACGCATCCGCGGCTTCGTCCCCGCATTGGACAGCCCCTGCGTGCACACTGCCACCTGCATGTACTCGAACACCCCGGACGAGCATTTCGTGGTCGCCCGCCATCCTGACTGCGCGGCGGTGACCGTGGCGTGCGGATTCTCCGGGCACGGGTTCAAATTCGTGCCGGTCGTCGGCGAAATCCTCGCCGATCTCGCGACCACAGGCTCCACCGCTCATCCGATCGGCCTGTTCGACCCGCAAAGGCTGGTGCTCCGATGACCCTCTTGCCCACTCTCTCCGGAGAGTACTACCACAGCCCGGACGTGTTCGCCGCCGAGCAAGCGCGCATCTTCGAGTCGATGTGGTTCTGCGCGGCCCGCACGGACGAATTAGCCGCCCCCGGGGCGTTCAGCGCTGTGACCGTCGGGCACGAGAGCATTCTGCTGGTGCGTGGGCGGGACGAGCAGTTGCGAGCCTTCCTCAACGTCTGCCGGCATCGGGGGGCGATGCTCTGCGTCGAACCGCACGGCCAGGCCAAGCGCACACTGCGCTGCCCCTACCACGCCTGGACATACGGTTTGGACGGCAAACTGGTCGCCGCGCCGAACCTGTCTTCCCTGTGCGACGACACGGGCCGGAGCATCGACCGCACGGAATACGGCCTCGTCCCGGTGCCGCTTCGCGAGTGGCTCGGCTACGCCTGGGTGTGCCTGGCCAAGGACCCCCCGTCCTTCGAGACGGACGTGGTCGGGGCGGCGACCGAGCGGCTCGGCGATCCGGCGGCCATCGAGCGGTACCACCTGGATCGGCTCAAAGTCGGCAAACGGATCGAATACGACGTCGCGGCCAACTGGAAACTGATCATCGAGAACTTCATGGAGTGCTACCACTGCGCGTCCATCCACCCAGAGCTGGTCAAAGTGCTGCCTGAATTCGCAGGCGGGCTCGCCGCGCAATATTTCGTCGGCCACGGAGCGCAGTTCGGCGAACACGTCGAAGGTTTCACCGTGGACGGCTCCCCCGGCGTGGCGCAGCTGCCGGACCTCGGCCCCGACCAAGACCGTCGGTACTACGCGGTCACGATCAAACCCACCGTGTTCGTGAACCTCACCCCCGACCACGCCATCGTGCACCGCATGTTCCCGTTGGCCCCCGACCGGACGCGGGTGGTGTGCGACTGGCTTTATCTGCCGGAAGTGGTCGAAAGGGGGGACGACGTCTCCCGCTCCGTCGAACTCTTCCACCGGGTGAACACGCAGGATTTCCAAGCCTGCGAGCGCACCCAGCCCGCGATGCGCTCCCGCGCGTACCACGCGGGAGGAGTGCTCGTGCCCGCCGAGCACCACATCGGCCTGTTCCACGGCTGGGTGCGGAAGATGCTCGATGGATAACGCCCTGCCTTTCCAGCCGCCGCGGCCGAGCCTGTTCCTCGGCGGCAGATGGACCGGATCCTCCGACGACGGGACCCGTGAGTCGGTCAACCCCGCCGACGGGCAGGTGATCGCGCTGGTGGACGAGGCGACTGCGGCAGACGCGGCGCAAGCGGTCGCGGCGGCTCGCGCAGCGTTCGAGCACGGGCGATGGCCGCGCAGCGCCCCCGAGGAACGCGCCGCTCTGCTCTCAGCTATCGCGGAGCTGCTCGACCGCGACCGCGAGGCCATCGCCCGGTTGGAGACGTTGGACACCGGCAAGACCCTGAAAGAGAGCCGGATCGACATCGACGACGTGGCGGCGGTGTTCCGCTACTACGCGCAACTGGCCGAGGACCCCGCCAGCTACGGGCGCAGCGTCGACGTCGGCGAGCCCGATATCGACAGCCGCGTGACGTTCGAACCGGTCGGGGTGTGCGTGATGATCGCGCCGTGGAACTACCCGCTCTTGCAGATCTCGTGGAAGATCGCCCCCGCGCTCGCGGCAGGGTGCACGATGGTGCTCAAGCCAAGCGAGGTGACCCCGCTGAGCACCATCGCTCTGGTGCGCCTGATCGAAGAGGCCGGGGCTCCTGCTGGCGTGGTGAACCTGGTGCTCGGCTCCGGAGCTGTGGTCGGGGCGGCGCTCGTCGACACGCCCGGCGTCGATCTGGTCTCGTTCACCGGAGGCCTGCACACCGGCACGAGGATCGCGGCGACAGCCGCGAAGCACGTCACGAAGGTCGCCTTGGAGCTGGGCGGCAAGAACCCGCACATCGTCTTCGCCGACGCGGACTGGGACAGCGCCGTCGACGCCGTGCTCACCGGCGTCTTCCTGCATTCCGGGCAGGTCTGTTCGGCGGGGACCCGGTTGATCGTCGAAGAGCCGGTGGCGGACCGCTTGGTCGCAGAGCTGGCCGCACGGGCCGCGCGGATCACCGTCGGCGACGGGCTCGACCCAGCGAGCGAGACCGGCCCCCTGGTCTCCTTCGCGCACCGCGAGAAAGTCGAGCGCTATGCGGCCCTCGGCGTCGCCGAAGGCGCTCGGCTCGTTTGCGGCGGACAGCGCCCGAACGATCCGCGATTGGCCGAGGGCGCCTACTACCCGCCGACGATCTTCGACCATTGCGACCGGCGGATGCGCATCGTCCAAGAAGAGACGTTCGGCCCGATCCTGACCGTCGAGCGATTCACGACGGAGGACGAGGCCGTCCGCCTCGGCAACGACACCCGCTACGGCCTCGCGGCCGGGGTGCGCACCGCCGACCAGGAGCGTGGCGAGCGAGTGGCCCGCGCCCTGCGCCACGGCACGGTGTGGATCAACGACTTCGGCCGCTACGCCCCTGCCGCGGAATGGGGCGGCTTCGGCGACTCCGGCTTCGGCAGGGAGCTCGGTCCGAGCGGGCTGGCCGAATACCAGCAGAGCAAGCACTTCTGGCGCAACACCGAGCCGAAAGCCGGGAACTGGTTCGCGGACGGCGGAAAGGACTGAAACCATGGCGAAAGACGCGAAACTCGCGATGCTCGCAGGCTTGAAGATCGTGGAGGCCGACCACGGACTGGCGGAGTTCGGCTACGTGCAACGGCTCGACCGCAGCATCGGCAAGTTCGCGAGCTTCGCGGCAGGAGTCAGCTACATCTCCATCCTCACCGGCGTGTTCGAGCTGTTCTACTTCGGCTACGGCATTGGCGGACCCGCGTACGCGTGGTCGTGGCCGCTCGTGTTCGTCGGCCAGCTCATGGTCGCGCTGTGCTTCATGGAGCTCGCCGCCCACTACCCCGTCGCAGGTTCGGTGTACAACTGGGCGAAAGCCCTCGGCGAGCGTGTCGTCGGCTGGTCCGCCGGATGGTTGATGCTCACCTCCTCCATCGTCACGCTGGCGGCGGTGACGCTCGCCCTGCAGTTGAGCCTGCCGAAACTATGGGCGGGGTTCCAGCTGGTCGGGTCCGCCGAGAACCCGGTGGACCGCGCTGAGAACGCCGCATTGCTCGGCGTGGCCGCGATCGCGCTGACCACAGCCATCAACATGGCCGGAGTCCGGCTCATGTCGTTCATCAACAGCGTCGGCGTGGCCGTCGAGCTGTTCGCCGCGGTGGCGATCGTGGTCGTCCTTGCCGCGAACGCCGTCCGGGGGCCGAGCGTGTTCTTCTCCACCCACGGCGACGGCGCCACGGAGAGCGGCGGATACCTCGGCGGCTTCTTGATCGCCTCTCTTGCGTCCGGGTATGTCATGTACGGCTTCGACACGGCCAGCTCCCTCGGGGAGGAGACGGTCAATCCTCGGCGTACCGCGCCCGCGGCGATCTTTCGGGCGGTGCTGGCCTCCTTTGTGATCGGCGGCGGGATACTGGTGTTCGCGATCATGGCCGCGCCCCGGTTGGACGACCCGCTCCTCGGGAGCCCCGACGGGGGCCTGCACTACCTCGTCGGGCAGGTGTTGCAGGGCCCCTTGGGCAAAGCGTTCCTGTGCAGCGTCGTGCTCGCCGTGTTCGTCTGCGCATTGGCCGTGCACACGGCGGGCATCCGGACGGCCTTCGCGATGGCCCGGGACAACGCGCTCCCGTTCGGGGAAAAGCTCGCCGTGGTCCATCCACGCTGGGGCACCCCCGTGGTCCCCGCCCTCGTCATCGGCGTCGTCGCCGCCTTGATCCTGCTCGTCAATATCGGGCAGCCGCAGATCTTCACAGTGGTGACCTCGATCGCGGTGCTCATGATCTATCTCGCCTATCTGCTGGTCACCGCGCCGATGCTGGTCCAACGCCTGCGCGGGCAATGGCCCAAGCAGCAGAACCGGAAAAAATACTTCCATATGGGCCGATGGGGGCTCGTGGTGAACATCCTCGCAGTGCTCTGGGGCGTGGGCATGGCCGTGAACCTGGCCTGGCCCAGGGAAGAGGTCTACGGCGCCAGTTGGTACAACACGTGGGGCGCGTTCCTCTACATCGGCGTGATCCTCGGTTCCGGCCTCGTCTGGCTCTACGGATGGGGCCGTCGCCACATCGGCGTCATCGCCGCGCACTCGGAGCCGAAACGGGTGCCTGCATGAGCTTCGACTATGTGATCGTCGGCGGCGGCAGCGCGGGCTGCGTGCTGGCCGCGAGGCTCAGCGAAGACCCCGCCGTGACGGTGTGCCTGCTCGAAGCCGGGCCGTCCGACGTCGGCAACTGCGAGATCCTGGAGCTCTCGCAGTGGATGCGCCTGTTGGACTCCGGGTACGACTGGGACTATCCGGTGGAGCCGCAGGAGAAGGGCAACAGTTTCCTGCGGCACGCGAGAGCCAAAGTGCTCGGCGGCTGTTCCTCGCACAACTCCTGCATCGCGTTCTGGCCTCCTGGGGAGGGCTTGGACGAATGGGCGGCGATGGGGGCCGAGGGCTGGGGAGCGGACACGCTGCTTGCGTACGTGGCCCGTCTGGAGAACAACACGGCGCCCGGCGAGCACCACGGGCGCAGCGGACCGGTTCGGATCAGAGACATCCCCCCTGCCGACCCGTGCGGTGTCGACCTGCTCACAGCGGCTGCCGCAGTCGGCCTCCCCACAGTGGCCTTCAACAGAGGAACCACTGTGCGCAACGGCGCAGGCTGGTTCCAGATCAACGCCACCGAAGACGGCGCCCGGATGTCCTCCTCGCGCGCCTACCTCCACAACATTCTTGGGTCACGCCCGAACCTGCAGGTGCGCACGGGATGCCGGGTCAGCGAGCTGCTCATGGACGAGACGCTGAGCGCGACCGGCGCGCGGTGCCTGCGCCCAGATCTGAGCGGGTACGACGAGGTCCTCGCGAGCCGCGAGGTGATCCTCGCAGCAGGCGCGATCGACACCCCGAAGCTGCTCATGCTTTCCGGGGTCGGTCCGGCCGATCACCTGCGGGAGACGGGCATTCCCGTGCGCGTGGACGCCCCAGGCGTGGGCGCGAACCTCGACGACCACGTCGAGGGCCTCGTCTTCTGGGAGGCCGCGCGCCCCATGACCCGCACCTCCACCCAGTGGTGGGAGATCGGCCTGTTCGCCACCACCGACGACTCGCTCCCCCTGCCCGACCTCATGATGCATTACGGCAGCGTGCCGTTCGACATGAACACGGTGCGCTGGGGATATCCGACGACGGAGAACGGCTTCTGTCTCACCCCGAACGTCACCCAAGGCCGCTCCCGTGGCACTGTTCGGCTGCGCTCGAAAGATTTCCGGGACCGGCCGAAAGTCGACCCACGATACTTCACCGACCCCGAAGGGCACGATGAGCGGGTGATGCTCGCCGGGATCCGGCTGGCCCGCACAATCGCAGCCACCGAGCCGCTCCGGGGCTGGGTCGAACGCGAGCTCGCCCCTGGCCTCGACGCGTCCACCGACGACGAGCTCTTGGACTACATCCACAAGACGCACAACACCGTCTACCATCCGGCGGGAACCGCCCGCATGGGGGCAGCAGACGACCCCATGGCGGTGCTCGACCCGCAACTTCGCGTCAAAGGGACACAACGGTTGCGCGTGGTCGACGCCTCTGCAATGCCGAAACTGCCAGCGGTCAACCCGAATATCACCGTCATGATGATGGCCGAACGATGCGCAGACCTCATCAGAAAACACCAGTGAACTGGCCTGTTCCCGTCACCTTGGACGGGGTGGCATTCGGATCATGCCGCACTCGCCGCGATGGCGGGCAGGGTCTCATAGCCACGAGTCGGAGTGGGCTGCGATCCGCGAGGTCGCGGCGAAGCTGGGGGTGAACTCGGAGACGCTGCGCAAATGGGTCTGATCCGGGTCTCGGCCTGGGGCGGCCCGTGCGGCGCAGGAGGAGATCCGCCGGTTGCGCAAAGAGAACGCGGAGTTGCGGCGGGCGAACGAGATCCTGCAGTCCGCCTCGGCGTTTTTCGCCGCTCGGCTCGACCGGACCGCGACGAGATGATCCGCTCTCTCGACGAGCAGGACGAAGGGCGGGGACTGGTCAGAGCGCGACGCCCATCGGGTCACGCCAACGGGCCGATGACGCTCTCGGCGCGACGCACGAGCGCGCCAGAACGGGCGAGTTCGACCGCCGCCTCCAGCTCGGGCGAGAGGTATCGGTCTGAGCCGGGGCCGTCGACCCGCTCGCGGATGGCGGCGATGACCGCCATGGTGGCAGGCGACGGCTCGAGAGGCTTGCGCAGGTCGACGCCGCGCGCGGCGGTGAGCGCCTCGATCGCCAGCACGCGGGTCAGCCCGTCGATCGCGCGGCGGAGCTTGCGCGCCGCGGACCATCCCATGGACACGTGGTCCTCCTGCATCGCGGACGACGGGATCGAGTCCACGCTCGCCGGGTTGGCGAGCCGTTTGAGCTCGGAGACGATCGAGGCTTGCGTGTATTGCGCGATCATATGGCCGCTGTCGACGCCGGGATCGTCGGCGAGGAACGGGTTGAGCCCGTGGTTGCGGGCGATGTCGAGGAAGCGGTCTGTCCGGCGCTCGCTGATGCTGGCGAGGTCGGCCACGACGATGGCGAGGAAGTCGAGCGCATAGGCGACGGGCGCCCCGTGGAAGTTGCCGTTCGACTCGATCCGGCCGTCGAGCGTGACGACGGGATTGTCGACAGCGCTGTTCAGCTCGCGCTCGGCCACCGCCTGGGCATGGGCCATGGTGTCGCGGACAGCGCCTGCGACTTGGGGGGCGCACCGCAATGAGTAGGCGTCTTGCACACGGGCGCAGTCGCCGGTGCGATGGCTGGCCACGATCCCGGAGCCTGCAAGGAGACGGGTCATGTTGGCGGCTGCGGCGGCTTGGCCGGGGTGGGGGCGCAGCCGCTGCAAGTCGGCGGCGAAGACTCGGTCTGTGGCGAGCAGCCCCTCGACGCTCAGCGCTGCGGCGATGTCGGCGAGTCGGACGAGTCCGCCGAGATCGCGCAGCGCGAGCACGAGCTGTCCGAGCATGCCGTCTGTGCCGTTGATGAGCGCGAGCCCTTCTTTCTCGGCTAAGACGACCGGGCGGAGCCCGTGTTCTTGCATCGCCTCGGAGGCGGGTTTGAGCACGCCGTCCTTGTCGCGCACAGAGCCTTCCCCGATCAAGGCGAGCGCCACATGCGCTAGCGGGGAAAGATCGCCGGAACAGCCGAGGCTGCCGTATTCGTGGACCACCGGCGTCAGTCCGGCCGAGATGAGGCCTGCGTACGCCAAAGCGGTCTGGGGCCTGATCCCGGTGCGGCCGGTGGCGAGGGTGGACAGACGCAGCAGCATCATCGCGCGGACGACCTCCTGCTCGACCTCGGGTCCGGACCCTGCCGCGTGCGAACGGATCAAGCGGTGCTGGAGTTGGACGCGTTGCTCGACGGGAATATGTTTCGTGGCGAGCGCGCCGAAGCCGGTCGACACGCCGTAGACGGGGGCCGGCTGCTCGGCGAGCTCTTCGACGAGGGCGCGGCTCGCGGCCATGGCCGCGAGCGCGTCCGGGGAGACGTCCGCCCTGGCGCCGTCGCGTGCGACAGCCACCACGTCGTCGAAGCTGACGGGGCCTATTCCAACGGTGACTGTCGAGAGCGTCGCGGACGCGCCGTGTGTGGCATTCATGGGTTCAGTACACCCGACCCGGCGCGGAGCCGCGTGCCCGATCAAGGGATATTGTCTAGGATCCGAGATGTGGCCCGTTCACGAGCCGTGTGCCGAGGCCCGCCGTCCTTGCGGGCTGGCGAACCATCCCTCGGGCGCCCGCCCGGACACGGCCTTCGTGAGCTGTTGCGCGCCCCTGCGCGCCGCGCTGACAAGGGTCTCGAGGGGGACGTTCGAGCGGTCCTTGCGGCGGGTGATGCTGATCGCGGCGTACGGCCTGCCCGAGTGGTCGAACGCGCATGCGGCCACCGACTGCAGGCCTTCGGCGATCATGCCGTCCTCTTCTGCCCAACCCTGCCGCTTCTCGGCCGCGATCAGGGACTGCAATTGCGATAACGTCGCGGGCCCCCGGCCCGTGCGGTCGATGAACGAGCCCGTGGCGGGGAACAGCGCGCGGACCTGCGAGAAGGGGAGGTGCGCGAGCATCGAGCGCCCGTTGGCCGTGAGATGCGCGGGAAGCCGCACGCCGACGTCGGTCACCGAGGTCACCGGAACCCGCATGAGCGGCGGCTGCTCTTTGATGAGGTACAGCGATTCCGCGCCGTGCAGCACGCCCAGATGCGTCGTCTCGCGCACGTTGGCGGCCAGTCGTTTCACGATGGGCCGCGCCAACAGTTCGAGCGGCTCGTGCCGCAGGTACGCCGACCCCACCTCGAACGCGGCCACTCCGAGGCCGTACGCGCGTTGCTCGGGCAAATGGACCACGAAGCCCCGTTCGACCATGACTTCAAGCAAGTGGTACGCCGACGAGCGGGGGATTCCCAGGTCTCGGGCCAGCACGGCTCCGGCGACCGGGCCTGGCGCGCTGGCGAAATAGAGCAGAACGTCCAACGCTCGTCCGACCGCGGGCGATGTGCTCGACACTCCGACCACCTCCGATCAGTCGACTCCTGGCCTCATTGTCTCGGATGCCAGACTATAACATGAAAATAGTCACGCGGCGACCGTGGACGACTGCTCTACTTGAGGCATTCCGACACAATCCATCGCAACGAGCAAGGATCCGACCGACATGGTTTCCGACCCCAGCCCCCGTGCTGTCCGCGCCGCCCGAGGAACCGAGCTGTCGTGCAAAGGCTGGCAGCAAGAAGCCGCCTTGCGCATGCTGATGAACAACCTCGACCCCGAGGTCGCCGAGCATCCCGAAGACCTCGTGGTCTACGGCGGGACCGGGCGCGCGGCGCGCAACTGGCCCGCGTTCGACGCGATCGTGCGCACGTTGCGAGAGCTCGAGGACGACGAGACCCTGCTCGTGCAGTCGGGCAAGCCGGTCGGAGTCTTCCGCACCAACGTCTGGGCCCCCCGAGTGCTGATCGCGAACTCCAACCTGGTCGGCGACTGGGCGAGCTGGGAGAAGTTCCGAGAGCTCGAGGCGGCGGGTTTGATGATGTACGGCCAGATGACGGCGGGATCGTGGATCTACATCGGAACCCAGGGCATCCTGCAGGGCACGTTCGAGACCTTCGGAGCCATCGCCAAGAAGAAGTTCGGCGGCTCGCTCGCGGGCACGATCACCCTGACCGGCGGCGTCGGCGGCATGGGCGGCGCGCAGCCGTTGGCGGTGACGATGAACGAGGGCGTCGCTCTCTGCGTCGACTGCGACGAGAGCCGCATCGACCGGCGTATCGAGCACCGCTACCTCGATGTCAAGGCGAAGGACGTCGACGAGGCGCTGCGCCTGGCCGTCGAGGCGCGAGACAGCAAACGGCCGTTGTCCGTCGGCCTGGTCGGCAATGCGGCGGACGTCTTCCCCGAGCTGCTCGAGCGCGACGCTCCGATTGACATCGTGACGGACCAGACCTCCGCGCACGACCCGCTCTCCTACCTGCCCAGCGGCGTCGCGTTCGAAGACATGAAGAAGCTGGCCGAGAAGGACGCCGCCTCTTTCACGGAACAAGCGCAAGGGTCGATGGCCAAACAGGTCGAGGCCATGGTCGGTTTCATGGACAAGGGCGCCGAGGTCTTCGACTACGGCAATTCCATCCGCGACGAGGCGCGCAAAGCCGGGTACGGGCGGGCTTTCGACTTCCCCGGGTTCGTGCCCGCCTACATCCGGCCGCAGTTCGAGGAGGGCCTGGGCCCGTTCCGCTGGGCGGCGCTCTCGGGCGACCCGAAGGACATCGAGGCCACCGACCGCGCCATCCTCGAGCTTTTCCCGGAGAACGAGCACCTGCGCCGCTGGATCACCATGGCAGAGGAGAAGGTCGCCTACCAGGGCCTGCCCGCGCGGATCTGCTGGCTCGGCTACGGCGAGCGGCACAAGGCTGGGCTGAAGTTCAACGAGATGGTCGCCTCCGGCGAGCTCTCCGCGCCGATCGTCATCGGACGCGACCACCTCGACTCCGGGTCGGTGGCCTCCCCGTACCGGGAGACCGAGGCCATGGCGGACGGCTCGGACGCCATCGCCGACTGGCCGTTGCTCAACGCGCTCGTCAACACGTCCTCGGGGGCTTCCTGGGTCTCCATCCATCACGGCGGCGGCGTCGGGATCGGCCGCTCGATCCACGCGGGCCAGGTGTGCGTCGCCGACGGCACCGAGCTCGCCGCGCAGAAGCTCGAACGGGTGTTGACCAACGACCCCGGCATGGGCGTCATCCGCCACGTGGACGCCGGATACCCGTACGCGGCGCAGGTCGCCGCCGAGCGCGGCGTGCGGATTCCGATGCGCGAGGGCGCATGAGCACGTTCGACTCGCTGTGGGAATCGACCCTGGACGTGGGCAAGGACCCGGCGTGCGGCGGGTACAACCGCTTCGCGTGGACCACGGAGGACCTCGTCTTGCGCGAATGGTTCGCCGGCTGCGCCGCCGACCGGGGCATGGACGTCGAGGAGGACCGCAACGGCAACGTGTGGGCGTGGTGGCGCCCCCGGCTTTGGTCGGGAGATCCCAAAGGCGCGTTCGTCACCGGATCCCACCTCGACTCGGTGCCGGGCGGAGGAGCGTTCGACGGGCCGTTGGGGATCGTGTCGGCATTCGCCGCGATCGACATCCTCAAAGCGCGCGGGGTCGAGCCGAAGGTCGCCGTCGCCGTCGTCGCGTTCGCCGACGAGGAGGGCGCGAGGTTCGGGGTCGCCTGCGTCGGCTCGAAACTCTCGACCGGGGCGCTGCCCCCGGAAAAAGCGCTGAATCTGCGCGACGGCGACGGTGTCACCTTGGCCGAGGCGATCAAGAAGGCAGGCCGCGATCCGAACCACGTCGGCCGCGACGAGGATCTGGCCGACAAGGTCGGCGTGTACGTGGAGTTGCATGTCGAGCAGGGGCGCGCTTTGGACCTGCTGGGCAGGCCGATCGGCCTCGCGTCGGCCATCTGGCCCCACGGGCGCTGGCGGTTCGATTTCTGCGGAGAGGCGAACCACGCGGGCACGACGCGGCTGGCCGACCGCCGCGATCCGATGCTGGCGTTCGCCACCGCGGTGCACGCCGCTCGTGCGCGAGCGGCCGCCCACGACGCGGTGGCGACGTTCGGCAAGGTGTTGGTGACCCCGAATGGCGCGAATGCCATCCCGTCGCAGGTCCGGGCTTGGCTCGACGCACGCGCGGCTGACGAGGCGACGCTGTTGTCGCTGGTCGAATCGATCACCGCGCATGCCGACCGTGACTGCGGGGAGAGCGGGCTCAGCGTGTCGGTGCACGCCGAGTCGGTCACCCCTGTCGTCGACTTCTCCGCGGAAGTGCGCGCGAAGGTCCAGCAGTCGCTGGCGTATTTGGGCGATGTCCCGGTGTTGTCCACCGCCGCCGGGCACGACGCGGGCGTCTTGTCGGGCACGGTGCCGACCGCGATGCTTTTCGTCCGCAACCCGAGCGGAGTGTCGCATTCTCCGTTGGAGCACGCCGAACTCAGCGACTGCCGGGTCGGCGCGGAAGCTCTGGCGGCAGTGATGGCTGATTGGACGAGCTGGTGAGCGCGACGGGCGAAGCGGTCTGGTGGTGCGAGCACGCGTTGCTCGACAGCGGCGTTGCCGACGGGGTGCTCGTCTCCACAACGGACGGGCGCATCGCTTCGGTCGAGGCCGGCGTCGCTCCGACCAGCGCCAGCGGCGTGCTGCGAGGTTTGGTCGTGCCGGGTTTGGCGAACACCCACTCGCATGCGTTCCACCGGGCGCTTCGCTCGCGCACGCAACGAGACCGAGGATCGTTCTGGACCTGGCGCGAGCTCATGTACGAAGTTGCGGCCCGCCTGACTCCGGATCTGTACCGGGATCTGGCGCGCGCGGTGTACGCCGAGATGGCCTTGGCCGGGATCACGTCCGTGGGCGAGTTCCACTATCTGCACCACGACATGGGCGGCGCCCCGTACGCCGAACCGAACGAGATGGGCCTGGCGCTGATCGCCGCAGCGTCTGAGGCGGGCGTCCGGATCACGTTGCTCGACGCCTGCTATCTCAGCTCCGCCGTCGACGGCTCGCCGCTGGCCGAAGGCACGCAGCAGCGGTTCGGCGACGGGAGCGGGGACGCATGGGCAGAACGCGTCGAAGCGCTCCACAAACAGGTCGGCGACCAACCGGGGGCGCTGGTCGGGGCGGCGTTGCACTCGGTGCGCGGCGTGCCCGTGTCGCAGATGCCAGCAGTGGTGGAGTGGGCCGCCGCGCGCCGCGCGCCGCTCCACGTCCATTGTTGCGAGCAGGTCGGCGAGGTCGAGCAATGCCTCGCCGTCCACGGGCGCACGCCGATCGCGCTCTTGCGCGATGCGGGGGCGCTCGGGCCGAGGACCACTTTGGTCCACGCCACCCATCTCGCAGCCGACGATCTGGCGGCCATCGACCAGAGCGCCACCGGGGTGTGCTTCTGCCCCACGACCGAACGCGATCTCGGCGACGGCATCGGGCCCGCTTCTGCGTTGCTCGCGGGATCCGGATCGTTCAGCCTCGGCTCGGACAGTCACGCCGTCATCGATATGTTCGAGGAGGCCCGCGCTGTCGAGCTCGACGAACGGCTCGCCCGCCAGGAGCGGGGGTTGATCACGGCGAGCCGCCTGCTCAGAGCCGCGACGATCGAGGGGCAACAGTCCCTGGGGTGGAGCGACGCGGGGCAGATCCGAGCAGGCGCCCGGGCGGATCTGGTCGCGGTGGACATGGGCTCGGCACGCACGGCGGGCGGCGGAGCCACGGTGGAGAACGTCGTCTTCGCCGCGACTGCCGGGGACGTCACCGATGTCGTCGTCGACGGGCGGTTCGTCGTGCAGGACCGGCGGCACACCGCTGTGCCAGACGTGCCACGAGCGCTCGCCGACGCGATCGGGGCGGTCATCGGCGGGGGAGGCTCTCAGTGAGCGTCGTCTACGAGAACATCGGCGAACTCGTCACCAACGACCCGGAGCAGGGCGACGGGAGCGCGCTCGGCATTCTGCATGACGCTGCGCTCGTCACCTCTGGCGGACGCGTTCTCTGGGTCGGCCCGCAGGCGTGCGCCCCCGACGCGGACCGTCGGGTCGACGTCGAAGGGGCCTGCGTTATCCCCGGCTTCGTGGACAGCCACGCCCATTTGGTTTTCGCCGGGGACCGGTCCGCGGAGTTCGCCGCCCGGATGAGCGGCGAGGAGTACGACGGCGGCGGCATCGCGACCACTGTCGCGGCCACCCGCGCAGCGGATGACTCCGTGCTGGCGGACAACGTCGACAGGCTCGCGGCGGAGCTGCACCGTGGCGGAGTCACCACGTTCGAGACCAAAAGCGGCTACGGGCTCGCCATCGAGCACGAAGTCCGGTCGCTCCGGATTGCGCGGCAGTTCACCCCCGAAACCACCTTCCTCGGCGCGCACGTCGTCCCGGCGGAACACCGGGGCGACCGCGACGGCTATGTCCGGCTCGTCGCAGGCGACATGCTCGCCGCGTGCGCGCCCCACGCGCGCTGGATCGACGTCTTCTGCGACAGGGGCGCCTTTGACATCGATGAAACCCGGTTCATCCTCGAAGCGGGAGCCCAGGCCGGGCTGCTCCCCCGGCTGCACGCCGGACAGCTCGCGCACGGGGGCGGGGTCCGGCTCGCCGTGGAGCTGCGAGCGGCTTCGGTGGACCATTGCACCCACACCAGCGACCTCGACGTCCAGGCGCTCGCCGCAGCCTCAGACACCACGGTCGCCACGCTCCTGCCCGGAGCGGAATTCTCAACGCGGGCCCCGTGGCCGGACGGTCGGAGGCTCATCGACGCAGGTGTCGTCGTCGCGCTCGCAACCGACTGCAACCCGGGCAGCTCCTACACCTCCAGCATGGCCTTCTGCATCGCCCTCGCGGTGCGCGACATGCGCCTGACTCCGGCCGAGGCTGTGTGGGCGGCCACGGCCGGGGGAGCCAAAGCGCTGCGCCGCGACGACATCGGGGGGCTCTCGCCAGGCAAGCGCGCGGACTTCGTCCAGCTCGCCGCCCCCTCTCACATCCACCTCGCGTACCGGCCGGGCGTCCCGCTCGTCCGCGACGTCGTCAAAGACGGTCGAAGCTGTCGATGTGAACCGCACCGGGTTTAGTGGAGGGCATGTTCCCCCGGAAGGTTGGGAGTCATGTCAACACAACCGAAGCGGCCTGCGCCGAAGCGGTACCGGCCCGAGTTGCGTGAGCGTGCGGCGAGCATGGCGTGGGAGGCGCACGAGGAGGAGCCAGGGCTGTCGCAGACCCAGGCCCACGCGCGGATCGGCAAACGACTGGGCGCGCTCTCCCCCGGTCCACCAAACCGCCGCCGCACGTATGCCCCTCGAACTGGTCAAAGACTGCCCGTGCGGCGGAATACACCGCCTGGAGACCACGGACAGGCAGATCTGCGAGACCCAGGTCATGGACACCAGGGAGCAGCACATCGTCCCGCTACCTGTGAAGCGACTCGTCAAACGGCGCAACCAGAGCATCCCCAAGGCGTACCGGTGGTACCAGGAGGTCGAACTCTCCTGCGGCACGACGAGGCGCGTCCGCGTCGACGCCACCGACGAGGACCAGCGCACCGGGTTTAAACGAGCCGAACGCGTTCGTCAGCACGCCCCCCGCAGTGCCGTCTAACAGAGCAACTACGGCTTCCGAGCAGAGGCCGAATCGTGGAACAACACCCTCGACCGCACCCTCTACGGCGGCAGCATGATCGCCAAGACAGCGGACCGGCAGCTCCTCGTCATGATCGGCCACATGCTGGCAAGAAACGTCCTGGCGCTCCGCGCCGCCCGACGACAGCCACAGCAGCCCAGCGCTTAACCCGCGCCGAGCCCCGGCATCACAGAAGAAGCGAGCTGAGGCTCACGGCCTCCTGTAACCGAAAAGAGAGCCCAGCTCGTGGCCCCTTCCAAGATCGGAGGGGGCCACGAGCCTTTTTGCGTTTCCGCGAGTTGAGGGAACCCCGTATACTCAAACACCGCCCGACTGGCTCCCGATTTCAGTCCACGAAACGGTCCAGTCCCCGGCCCCGTAGCTCAGTGGATAGAGCAAGGGTTTCCTAAACCCTGTGTCGGAGGTTCGATTCCTCTCGGGGTCACACTATAATAACTGTTCAAGCGGCATGTTTTTTCGGTAGGCGCGGTTTGTGGGCCTTCTGTTGACGCCCGTGGACACATTTTGGACACAGCTTGGCGGGATCCTCCGGCTCGGGGACTCCGGGGAACGCGACCACGTCGAGCCGGTCGGCCACTTGGTCGAGGTCGTCGTCGAAGAGGTCGGCGTAGCGGTCGAGGGTCTGCGATGCCTTCGCGTGGCCGAGCATCCGCTGCAGCGCCTTCACGTTCGCCCCGGCGGAGACCGCGAGGGAGGCTGCGGTGTGCCGCAGCTCGTGCGGGGCGATCTTCGGCACGGGAGCCTGACCCGGTTTTCCGGACAGTTGTCATGGCGGGCATCGCCGCAGCACTCGCCTGCGTCCCGTGGGCACCGCGAAGCCCTTGGTTCCTCGCCGGGGCTGTCGTCTTCGCCGCATCGCTCCTGGCCTCGGGAAAGCGCGCCCGAAATCAGCTGCCCGCTGGACGGTTAACTCGCCGGAACCGCCCCGGCGTCCGCCGCCGCCTCGGAGAATGCCTGCGGGGGAATCCGAGCGTGCAGATGTTGGTGCAGCTCGTCAAGGCCGAGCTGCAGAACATGGCTGAAGGGGATCGCAGCCGCGAGGCCGAGCAGCGCTCTCGGCTGCGGGTCGTCTTCCAAGTACAAACGGACAAGGCGCGAGTTGTCCGGGTCGACGGCTTCTGCCCGAATGCCGACCTGCCATCCGACTTCGTAGAACACAGCGGACAGCGGCCTGAGGCCGTACTCCCGGCGCACCATGTCGCCGATCCGCCAGATGAAGAATTTCTCCACATCGTAGAAGTCGCTGATTTCCGCCCATGGGCTGCGGTCGCCTCGGTCCTGGACGTCGATCCGATAGCCGTTCGGAGTCTGCGCGAGGATGTACACGATCTGCGGGGTGAAGAGGCCGAACTCCCCCGTGGGAGACATGCGGGGCCCGGTGGGCATCGTGGCGGCCGGCACTGCCCTGCCGGTCTGAGCGATGGCCTCGACCCGCGCGCTGCGGGCCGCTGCGGCGACCTGCTCCCAGTAATCCCAGTACGCGACGATCTGACGCAATGGCTCAGGAAAGAAATTCGGATTCGTCATTTCCAGCTCCCCGGCTCGAGAACTCCCATGAGCACAAGGCTCTCCACGCAGGGCAACTCGCCCGGCGGCGCGACGATTTGGTATTGGACCCCGCCGCCGGGCTGGCCGAACCACGGGACGGCACGGGACTCCTCAAGCCACCATCCGGGCAACAAGTCCTCGCCGGTCGCGGTGTACGTCTGATACGGTTCGAGCAGGCTCTCCGGGGGAAGGGAGCGCGCCGCGAACGACACTCCTTTGGGGTACAGCCACCTGCCGGTCTCCGGGCCAAAGTGGTCGAACTCCTCCCCTGCGGGAATGCTGGTCAACTGCGACACCAGCTCTGTCATGCTCGCCGCCCTCCTTTGAAAAAACTTTCGCCCGCCCAGCATAGCTCCCTGGCGCGCGCAGCGCGAAGGGGGCGGACCGACCGGAAGAACAGCCTCTTACCGGGCCTTCACCAGGTGCAAAACGAGCCACAGCAAAAGGAAGAGCAACGTCGAGACGACACACGCGCCGATGGAGAACCAGCCCCAGAACTTCGCCTTGCCCGAAGCCTCCTGCGCGCCCTGCTGATCGCCCTGCGCCCAGAGCGGGAAGACGTTGAGCGCGTGCGTGAAAGCGACGAAAGCGAACGGGAAGAAGCACACCACCGAAGCGACCGCCCAGCCGACGTTCGAAGGAGGCGGACCAGCCTGGCGAGGCGGTTGAGGCTGACCCGGCTGGGCGTATGCGATGTGCTGTTCGGGGGCTTGGGTCATAGGTGTTTCCGTTCCAGTTCGGCGGTCTGGGCTCGCCCAGGCCGCAGGGGCGCGAATTTCGCGCAACTCTACCCCGCGCGCGTGGGCAACCGGGTTAAATCGGCGGCAGATACGCGATCTGAATGAGCTGGTTGCCGCCCGCGCGGGTGATGTACGTGCCTCGTCCAGGCGGCATGGCGGACATCTTGATGCCAGCGAGCACCGCGCCTTCGTCTTTGTTGCCGCTCATGAGCAAAGCGTCGGTGGTGAGATCCTTGAGCCGGCCGAGGACCGGGTCGTAGATGGCCCGGCCGACGCCGCCGGAGCGGCGAGTGACGATCAGGTGCAGGCCGACGTCTTTGCCTTGGCCGAGGTAGTCGACCAAGGGAAGCAACGGGTTCGGGTTCGTGGCCACCAAGTCGTAATCGTCCACGATGATGTAGTACTCCGCGCCGCTCCACCATGAGCGGTCGCGCAGCTGTTGCTGGGTGACGCCGACGCCAGGCAGGCGCTCCTTCAACTTGTTCGCCATCGCGCCAACGACTGCTTTGGTCTGGTCGATGCTCGAACAGTATGTGATGAGGTACTCGTCGGAGACGACTCCCAGCATGGTGCGGCGATAGTCCAGAAGAAGGATCTTCGCCTGGTCCGGAGTGTTGTTCTCCATGATGCTGGCGACGATGTTGCGCAGCAGTGTCGTTTTGCCGCACTCGGGGTCGGCGAATGCCATGAAATGCTGCTGGCTGTTGAAATCGATGAAGACGGGGGCCAACTCGTTCTCGTTGATGCCGATGAGCGCTTTCGTCGGCGTGCGGTCTGCGGCCGGGATCTGCCCGAGCAGGCTGTCGCGATGGACCTGTTCTGGAAGCATGCGCACTTCCGGCGCAAAGGCGCCCGGCTTGCTCACAGCTTTGATCTCCTCCACGGAGGAGCGCACCGCCTCAGAGATGTTCTCGTCGGTCGTCTGCGAGTCCATCCGGGGCAGCCCGATGAGCATGTGCAGTTGTTCGACGTTCACCCCTCGTCCCGGTTTGTTCTTCGGGACCACCTTCGCGACCTGTTTGCCCATCTCGGACTCCATCGGGTCGCCGAGGCGGAGCTCGACGCGGGTGCCGATGGCGTCTTTGATCGCGGCGCGGATGTCCGCCCACCGGTTGGTGGCGAGGATGAGGTGCACACCGTAGGACAGGCCCTGCGTCGCCAAGGACTGGACTTTCGGCTGGAGGCTTTCGTCCTCGTCTTTCGCGGCGGCCCAACCATCAATGATGAGGAAGACATCGCCGAACTTGTCATCGGCAAGCGGGTCGGGCGTGCCCGGGGGCGCAGCCAACGCCGCAGTTTTGCGGCGGCGGAATTCGCGCATGGAGTCGATGCCGAGCGCGCGGAAACGTTCCTCGCGCTGTCGGATCAGCGTGAGCATTTCCGCGATGGTGCGCCGGACCCTGTCCGGCTCGAGGCGGGTCGCGACCGAGCCGACATGCGGCAAATTCGCAAGACCTGAGAGCTTGCCGCCGCCGAAGTCGAGGCAGTAGAACTGCACTTGCTCCGGGGTGTGCAGGACCGAAGCCGACATAATCAGGGTTTGCAGGGCGTTCGACTTGCCGCTCTGGGGGCCGCCGACGATCGCGACGTTTCCGGCCGCGCCGGACACATCGATGTACAGGTTGTCGCGGCGCTGGTCGTAGGGACGGTCGACTGTCCCGATGGGGATGACCAGATTCCCGAAGCGTTTGCTGTCGTCCCGCCAATCGAAGTCCTGCGGGAGCAACATGTCCACGGTGGGCGACTCGTTGAGCGGGGGCAGCCACACCTCGTGGGCCAGGCTGCCGTGGCCCACCAAACGGCTGACGCACATCTCCAACAGGGTGATCCGCTTGCCGTCCTTCATCAGGTGCGACTCGTCGACCGTTTCGTCCTCGGGCTCTTCCAGCTCGAGGACTTCCGGCTCGGGGGGCAGCTCGACAGGGACCTCTGCGGCGGTGAACATTTTCGGGCGCACGTCGCCGTAGACGCTCTTGGCGACTTCGACCGTTTTCGGGCCGCCGCGTTTGGGCACGTACGGGCCAGAGACGTAGGAGGCGTTGAACCTCCTCGGCTCATCCGAGTCGCATTTGAGGAAGCCGGAGCCAGGGATCGCCGGAAGGTGGTACGCGTCAGGCACGCCAAGAACGGTCCTGGACTCCGCGGCGGAGAAGGTCTTCAAACCGATCCGGTACGATAAGTGGCTGTCGAGGCCCTTGAGTTTGCCCTCTTCCAGCCTCTGGCTGGCCAAGAGCAAGTGGACTCGCAAGCTTCGGCCAAGACGGCCGACCATGACGAACAGGTCCGCGAAGTCCGGGCGCTGGCTCAGGAGCTCGGAGAACTCGTCCACCACGATGAACAGGGCGGGGAACGGGTCGAGCGGCAGCCCGGTCTGGGCGTTGGTGGCTCCGTTCATACGGGCGGCCTCGTAGAACGCGACGTTCACGAAGTTGCCCGCAGAACGCAACAGCTCCTGACGGCGGTTCATCTCGCCCTTGATGGCGTCGCCCATGCGGTCGACCAGGTCGCCCTCTTCTTCAAGGTTCGTGATGACCGCCGCGACCTGGGGCGCGGTGTCCAGGCCGAGGAAGGTCGCACCACCTTTGAAGTCCACGAGGACGAGGTTCAAGGAGTCTGCCGAGTGCGTGATAATCATGGACAGCACCAGGGTGCGGAGGAATTCCGACTTGCCGGAACCAGTCGCGCCGATGCACAGCCCATGCGGGCCCATGCCGAACTCTGCTGCCTCTTTGATGTCGATCTCCAGCGGCGAGCCGTCTGCGGCCAGTCCGATGGGGACCCGCAAACGTTCGCGCGAGGAACGCGGCCGCCATGTGACATTGGGGTCCAAGCTGCCAGCGTCGTGGATGCCGAGCAGCGGCATCAACCCGGGATCGGAGACTGTGGTGGTCTCTTGCTCCAAGCTCAGCATCTGCGCCGCCGTCGCGGTGCGGTAGCGCGACATGCGGCGGGCGAACACTTCGGCCTCGGCCACGGAGGCGTTGTCCGCCTTCGCGAATTCCTCAAGGCCGTTCGCGGCCTGCGCGCCCACGGCGCCGTTCTCGACCGCGAGCTGCAGGCCGCGGCGGGACAAGCTGTTGCTTCCTGGGCAGACGTCGATCACGGTCACGGAATCAAGACCAGCGTCGGAGACGCACTTCTCGTCGCCGGAGACATAGCCGTCGTCCAAGACCAGGAGGATCTGTTGCCGGCCAGCCATCACGGGGGCGCTCCGGGCGAAACGGCCCCGCTCGCTGAGGTCCGGCATCGAAGTCTCGAAGTCGTGCAGCGAGTCGTAGATCATCCGCACTGGACCGAGCCCGTCGCGCTCAGTCGGATGCTGGCAGTGGGGCAGCCACTTGGCCCAGGACCATGCCTCGCCCTCGACGTCTGAGGTGATGATCGCGACGAGCACATGGTCTGGACCGTGGAAAGTGCAGATCTGCATGATTAAAGAGCGGATCAGGGACCGCACTTCACTGCGGTCGCCGTCGAACCCGATGCAGGGGAAACCGCGCAGCGACACGGCCGTCGGCATATCGTGCACCACGGAGTGTGTGCGCACAAACCGGCGCAAAGCGACAGAGGTGACCGGCTCAAGGTCTTCGAGGGGGGCGGTCTGGGGAGCCATCAACCGGGAGGCGAGCCGCTGGCTGCCCAGGCCAAGGCGCACATGGCAGAAGTCGGCGTCGTTGGTCCGGCGCTCCCACATACGGCGCGTGCCGATCAGGGTGATAAGCCGTGACGGGTCGGGCTGCGACCAGGTCGTGGACTTGCGCTGGGCAATCGCGGTTTCGTGCACTTCGTCGCGGGTCTGGACGAGGTAGCGCAAGTAGTCTTTGCGCTCTTCGTTGAGCTCCGCCGATTTCGAAGCCCGCCCGCCGCCGTGGACCGACATGCCCGCCATGGACATGAGCATCATCAAAGGGAAGATGAACATTTGCGGCGAGAGCTGCCTGCGGCCGGTGGCGACCATCATGGACATCATGCCGATCATGGCGACGACCATGACCACAGGCATGAGCTTCTGCATCAGTCCGCCAGGAATGCTGCGAGAGACTTCCGGCGGCGGTTGGAGGTTGATCTCTCCGCCGGGCATGCGAGGCTGCGCGATCCGCGCTTTTCGGATAAACCCTTCCGTGGTCATTTCTTTTTCCTCGCTTCTCGCATTCGTCTGCAACCCTCACACATCGGCGTTGTCATCCGCCTTGTTTCGGGCTTTGCTGCGGCACGAACAGGGGGGCTGGGTAGTTTCCGGGCGCGGCGGAGTCGAGTTCGACGAGCGCGTCCCCCCGGGACAGGGTCGGCCCCTGGGGCAGCTTGCCAAGGATGCTCCAGGGGACGGGCAGGCCCACCGAGCCGTCTCCGGCGCTTGACGCGGGCAGGCCGAGCGCAGACGCGTCGGAGAGGTTCTGGATGCCGAACCGAACACCCGTGTCCGCGACGTAGAAGATGCTGCCGTGTTTCTCGTTGTTGGGCGCGACCCCGACTCCCTGCGCGAAAAAGCCCGTGCCGGGTTGCAGGTAGACCTTGTCGATGCCGTTGTTGTGGTGCACCCCTTGGGAGTCGACTGTCTCGCCGCCGTCCGCCGAGGCCAGCTCAACGGGATCGCCGTTCGCCGGAACCGGGACTTTGGTGCCGAGGAACAGGCGCGCCTTGCTCTGCGCGTCGCCCTTGGACTTCGACCAGTTGTAGCAGATCACCTGGGAAGATTTCGGGTCGAGGATCTTCGGAGGAACCGGCGGGTACCAGTCGATGTCGAGCTCGTGGGCGGTTTGCAGGCGGTTCAGCTCACTGGGCTGCAACACTTTGATGTCGGTGCCGATTTGATCGCTGGAGTTCCGAATGAGGTCGGCCATCGCCTTGGTGATCGACTGGTAGCCAGTGGACTCGATGACGTAGAACTGTTCCTCGCCGTTGGTGCCCCTGGACTTCACCACTGTGCCCACCAAAATATTACTGACTCCCAGCGCGGCAGGCGGGGGGTCGCCACGGTGTGGAATGGCCGGAGGGACGATCGGGGGCAGCTCTTCCAGGGAGTTGAACAGCCCGTCGCTGATCTGTCTCGGGAAACGCTTTTGCTTCGTGACGTCCTGTTTGCGGTATTCGGTCAGCTGATACGCGGACATGACCGCGTTGTTCGCCGCCACCTGCGGGTCCAGATCGATCTCAGCTCGCTTGCCATCCCCGTAGACCAGATAGTTCTTGTTGTTGTAGGCCACTAAGAAGGCCGAGTCTGCTGGCAAAACCGAACCCCGCGCCGCGCCCTCGACGATCGAGAGCTCGATGCTTCCTTCCGGGTACTCAGGGATTTTCGTGGACCTCGGGGGGTTTTCCTGCTGCGCCCTCGACCCGATGCCCACCATCGTGGTGTCGCAGACCGACCACTCGGACTTCGTCGGCGGACTGGGCATGACCGAGTCCGGGGCCCCCACGATGCCGACCAGAGGCCCTCGGGAGAACTTGCCGAGCTCAGTCTCTTTCACCGACACCGGCGGCGTCTTCTTCCCGATGATTAACCACGCGGACACTGCGTTGAGCACTGGGTGCAGCTTCCCGTTGACCATGACGTACCGGGCCCCGGAGTCGTGCCCGAAAATAAACGTGTCCTGTTCCTGCTTGATGAGTCGGTTCGGGCTGAAATACGCCCATATGCCGCAACCTGCGAGAACAAGGATGCCGAAGACGAGGCCGACGAGCAGAGACCGGTACTGGGACCGCATCGGATCGTGGAGCATGCGGATGTCGCGCCGGACGATGGCATGGTCCATACGGCTGAGCAGAAAGCGGTAACCATTGACCTGGCTTCGAGTCGTGAGATTTCGCGCGTAACTGCGAATCCCGCCCGAAGTGGATCCCTCTTCGTCCGCCACTCCCTCAGCCTTCTTTCTACCTTGATCTTCGCTGGCGCCCGAAGTTCGCCCCGCCGATCTTTTCTACTTGGTCTTTGCAGACTCCGGTCGCCCGACCCCACTGCCGTCACAGAGTGTCCTGCGCGTGTGCCCATCGTACCCAATCCCTTATCCCGGTCAAGAGGGGAGGCATCGTCACGAGCCCTGGAAACGAGTGTGCCCCGTCCCGCATTGCGGGACGGGGCACACTCGGCCTTGCGAGCAATTACATCGAGAACTTGCTGGTGATCGAAGACTCGGCGTGCTGCATGGACTCGCCAGCCTGGCCGACCTTCGAGCTGAGGTCGTGCAGGGTGGTCTTGAGGTCGTCAGCTTCCTGGTTCCACTTGGTCTGAAGCGCGTGCCAGGTCTCCTGGGCCTCGCCTTCCCAGCCAGCGGCCAGCTTGGCGACTTCGCTGCTCAGTTCGCCCAAGAGGCTCTCGATCTGCTGCGAAACGCTCTGGATCTGCGTGGAGAGCTCCTGAATGTGAGCGAAGTCGTAAGAAATGTCACCCATTTTTATTTTCCCAATCTACTTAAATGCCTGTGTTGAATAGTGAACTGTTTATTGAAAACTGTGTTTGCGAGTACCCGTTTTTACGAGGAACCGAGGTCACAGGTTCAGGTTGAGGGCGGCGGCTTGCTCTTCCTCAACACGGTTGTAGTCCACGCCAGAGCTGTGCAGGTTCTCCTGGATGTCGTTCAGGATCTGGGCGATGGCCTGGCTGGCCTCATGCCAACGGGTGGCGGACTGGGCGAACGAAGCCGCGGCCTGGCCGCGCCACTGGCCCTGCGCGTCGCTCACGAGGCCATCGAGCTGGCTGTTCAACGCGTTGTATTGCTGGTGATGCTCCTCGAAAGAAGAAGCCGCTGCGCTCAGGATCGACGCGTCCTGCAGATTCACTGCTGCCATTTTTGTTTCCTCCAAATAATTCGGAAATAAAAGGTCGGGATGCTCTCCGCCGGATTAGCTTCAAGCCTGACCGTCTTGTATTCTCTTTGTGTCCTGTAGTTATGAGCACTGAATCTCATTGGTACCCCCGATTTTAAGATCGGGACACATTGTCGCACCATTCTGTATACCCTTTTGCGCCGGTTTTAATTTTCGGCGTATCTGTTGAAAAACGGTTAGCAAATTGCATCGATTTCGTCAACAGAAATCTCTCTTTATTTCTCTGCTCCGACTAGGCTCTCGCCTTTTCAGAGGCGCCGATCACCGGAGGGGTGACGACACGTCCATCGGCAAACTGATCAGGAATTTGATATTGACGATCTTGTTCTTCGTCAAGTTCTTCCTGAGTTTGTTTCCGCGCGGCGGCTTGAGCGACGCCTTGCACGCCGCCGCCCATACCGCTGCCAGAACCGCCGCCGCTGAGGCTGCTGCCAGCAGCTGCCTGAGTGGAAAGAGCTCCACGCGTTGAACCAGCGTCCAATTTCATGCCAGTCATGGCAGGAGCGCCGAGGCCGAGGGAGGGGGCGGAACCGCCCCAACCCGAAGGAACTCGGATGCCCGACGCGGACCCAGAGCCCATCGGAGAGGTCATCGCCCCACCGAAACCGCTGGAGTAACCGCTCGCGTATTGACCGGTCAACGCAGGGTTCGCAAAACTCGAAGCAGCGTGGCCGCCGCCGTGCTGGCTGGCCATTTGCATGATTTGCTGACCGATCTGCTGGCCCTGCTGCACGCCCTGCTGCACGACCTGGCCGCCTTGCTGGACGGCCTGCTGGCCCATTTGCTGCATCTGCTGAACACCCTGCATCACGCCTTGGCCCACCTGTTGGCCGATCTGCATGACCTGCTGGCCCATGTTCATCCCGTCGTGGCCTTTGGCTTCGGCCTTCTTCTCCTGCGAATGCGCGAGATCCTGGTGAATCCGCTCACTGAGGCCCGCGTGCTCGTTGCCCTGCGCCATGTTGAGCAAACCCATTGCGTCAGCCGCGAAAGGGGTTATCATCCGCACCGGAGTCATGGCCAATTCCGCCGCTGCTTGAGCGGTCGCCTCCGCCAGAATCGCATCGACCACGGCCTGCGACGCGACACCAGCCGCAGCTCGCGCCATCGTTTCAGCCATCGAGGCGGCGAACATCGCTTCGCTCTGGAATCCGATGGAGGTGATGAGCGGCGACGGGGTGAAGTCGAACTGCACCGAAGTGCCCTGGGTGGCGGCGTCGTACGCGGAAAACCCCGACATGGTCTGGAATGTGCAGCGCTCCATCTCCTCCTCGCACGCGGCGACCAACCCGGAGAGCATGCCCCAAGCGGCCGCGTTCGCAGCGTAAGAGTTCAAAAGGGCCGTGCGGGTCGCGACGATTTCTTCGAGCTGCGGGATGTCGCCATCGCCAGTCTCGTAGTTCACCGCCTGCGTCCCGGCCATCAGGCCGTTCGCCGCGCACTCCATACCCGCTGTGGCCATCCACAACGCGTAGGGCATGGACTTGGTGACCGCCGCCATTGCCGCAGTTCCTTGCCAAGCCGATTCGAGGAAGGACAGCACGGAAATGAACTCTGCGCTCATTTCTTCGAGCTGCTCGCCCATTTGGACCCAAGCCATGCTTGCGGTCGTCATAGGGACACTTTTCGCATAGTTGCCGTCGAACAACGCGCGGAGCCATTCTGGCAGAAGGCCGGTTGCATCCATAAGAGCCATTTACGTCACCTCCTCACTTCTTGATATCCGTTTCTCCCATGCAGCTCAAACGCCGAAGACAGCAGCGTTGCCAGCGTCCTGCGCAGTGTATTCCATGGCGTGCTCGTTCAGGGCGATGATGAGCCGCTGAAGCTCGAGGATGGACTGCTCGGCCATCATCAGGAAGTTGTCCGAGTTGAACATGTGCTGCGCGGACGCGAAGACGGAGACGTCCTCGTAGCCAGCGGGAGGGATCATCTGGAGAGCAGGCGACGCTGCCGCGACCATTGCCTGGAGTTTCATGCTAAGGCCTTCAAGAGTGGCGGCAGCTGCGGAGATTGCCTCGGGTTCGACGTTCACGAACATAAGTTGGTGCCTTTCAATGGTTGCGGCAGTCTGAGCCTCCACGGGCGCAGAAAGCATATTTAGCTATCACTTTCGCGGTGACACCATTGTCGCTCGCGCTGTGTTCAACTGTCAGTGCGGATCCGGCTGCCGCGATCTGTCGCTTGAGCCGGATCGGGTCTCGTTGCTCACGAGCGTCCCTGTCGGTCGTCGCCCTTCGGCTGGCCCTCTGACCTTGCCCTCTTGGCGTTCTCCTTCAGTTAGACGCACGCCGGGCTTCGTTGGTTCCCTATCATCCAAAAAAAATTTAGAAATATTTTTGAACCCCGTGAACCGCTTGCCTCGCCCTAGTCTGAACTGGCAGAATGCTCACCAGCGAGCACCCCACGAACTGTGTAGTTATCCTTGGACGGGGGAAACCCCCGGCCTCAAGGTTCATAGTAACACTTTCTGCCCACCGCGCGCCGGGTTTAACCGTGGACAGCTTCCCCGTCGCCCTCATGCGGAGCTCCGAGGACCGACGGGGAGACTTGCGGTATGTCGCCGATCTGGTTCTGCCCCATGACAGAGCCCTTGAGGTAGTCCGGCACCTTGGAGCCGCCCTTGCTCTCGCCCCCGCCTTGATGGGCGGGCATCATGCCCATGCCGCCGCCGGAACCGCCCATGCCAGCGGGACGCGTGCTGAGCGAAGGCCCGCCGGAGCTGCTCGAACCGCCGCCGACACCGCCCAGAGCGCTGCCGGAACTGGTTGCTCCGCCGCTGTTGGCGCTGCCTGGGGCGGCCGAAAGCGTCCGCTCGTGACCTCCTGCGCCACCGCCGCCAAGTCCTGCCCCGCCACCGCCGAGCCCGCCGATGTTCGCGGTCG
Source organism: Segniliparus rotundus DSM 44985 (assembly GCF_000092825.1). NCBI lineage: Bacteria > Bacillati > Actinomycetota > Actinomycetes > Mycobacteriales > Segniliparaceae > Segniliparus > Segniliparus rotundus. Next base: position 2,555,105 of record NC_014168.1, read on the forward strand.
AGTCGATGGCGCCTTCCAGTTTGCCGCCGTCTTTGAGCGCGTCGCCGAGCTCTGCTCCTGCGGGACCGCCCGCGCCGCCCTTTCCGGCCATTTGCGCGAATCCCTGCATCATCTGCATGCCTTGCTGCATCATCTGCTGTGGCATTTGGCCAAGGCCCTGCAGCATTTGCGGCGCCTGCTGAAGCATTTGCATCGGCATTTGCATCATGCTTTGCAGCGGACCCAGGAGTTTGCTGATGTCCGGCGGCTCCTTTGGCATGGCTTTTTCGGAGGCTTTTGCAGCAAGCGAAGTCATATCGCTGGTATGCTTCGCCAAGTTGGCGGTACCTTCGCCCGTCGCATCGGTCACCTTCCCCACGCCATGCACCATTTGCGCCGGGTTCATGTTCTGCGCGCCTTCTTGCGCCTGCTTGTTGCCCTCCTGGCCCTTTTGCATCGCCTCTTGCTGCTTTTTGATCGCCTCTTCAGAACTCTGCGCCGCCTCGCCTGCGGTCTGGCTGAGTTCAGCGACGTCCTGACCGTTCGACTGAGCGGTTTCGGACAGCTTCCCCATGTGGCCCATCGCCGAGTCGGCGGCGGAACCCTGCCATCCCTGCCCGGTCTGGCCCATGAGCGACTGCATCTGCTGCGGGAGCTGCTGCATCATCTGCTGCATGGGCTGCATCATCTGCTGCATGGGCTGCATCATCTGCTGCGGGGCCTGGCCGAACATCTGCCCGATCTGCATCAATGGCTGGAGCAGTCCCATCGGGTCGAAATTCGACGCGGGAGGAGCGCCGACCGCGTTGTTGATGTCCGAGACCGGAGCGTCGGCTTCTTTCTTTTCGTCCTTCTCATCACCGGCGCCGGCGCCGTCTCTCGTCCGGTCGCCGTGCAGACCGCTCATGACGTCGCCGACCTTCTCGGCCGAGCTCGAGGCATTGGCCCCGATGTCCGCCGCGCTGGAAGCGGGGTCGCCAGCGACAGGAACGGCTTCATGGCTTTGCTGCGGCTCTGCGCCGATCACATCGGGCGGCGCGGACAAATGGGCCGGACCGGCAGCACTGCTGCCGGTGTCATTCCAAGGGCTGTACTCCTCGTCGCCAAGGAGGTCGTCAGGTCCAGACCCGATGACCCCGCCGTCGAAAAAGGAGTGATTCGAATTCACCATGGGTCAAGCGCCTCAGATCACGCTGTCGAAGGCGTCCGAACTATCGCCTTCGGTGTCGGAATAGGCTTGCGAGGACGCCTGCACCGCGGCGCCGTGGGCCTCGAGCGCGGCGACCTGCTCGGCAGCGTTGGCAACGTGATTCGTCAATGCAGCCATGAACGAGGCGGCGAACGGAGCCCCGACCGGGCCGAGGCCCGCCATCATCGGCGCCTGGAACATGGACGGGTCGAACGCGCTGACCCCGGCGAGCTGCGCGGCCATGGCCTGGGTCTGCACCGCGTGCTGGACCATGGTGTCCGCGCTGGAACTCATTTTTCCTGACATTAAGGAATGCCCCCTTCTACTGATAGGCTGTACCCCTGCGTTAACGCTTCGAGAAGATGGGCTGAACGCCTTGCTCTTCAGTCAACGCTGACTGTCTTAATTACCTGTCCTTAATTATGACTCGCGCTGGCCTCACGACCCGCTGAGCAACACTGTATACGGTTCGCTCCTCGCACGCAACCAAATACTCGCAAGCATTTTTGAGCGCCCCGGTTTGAGCCGGTGAAACAGGGGTGACATGCTACGATGCAGCGAGGACGAGCATTGGAATCCGAAAAACGCCGACCACGAACCGGCGCGACCGCGCCGAGGGGCCGACGAATCAGGGAGGAGCGGCATGAACGCATCTCGAGCAAACGCCGCGCGTGGCGGCGGGACGCCCCCTGGCGACGTGGTCCTCATCGATCTCACCGAGAGCGTCGTGCGGGCGGTGCAGGGCGGCTCAGTGGTCGAATGGCCGACAGCTGTCGGCTATTTGGACGCGAGCAGCTGCGACCCGAACCAGATCGTCGCGGGCGAGCCGATCGCCCGGTCATTGAGCGCGAATCCGCTCGCCGGGGTGCGGCTGCTCCCGACCTTGGTCGATGCGCCGCACATCCTGCTGAACAACCGTCCCCACGCGGTCGGCGACTTGCTGACAAGATTGCTGGCTCCGGCGTTGCCCGCCAAAGTCGTCCATGACGACCCCGAGGTCCTGGTCGGACATCCAAGCGCTTGGGGGAGCCCGCGCACCGAATTCCTGCGGTCATGCGCTGAACGGCTCGGCGCACGATGCTCCCTGCTCCCCCGCTCGGTCGCCCTCGCCAGATCATTGGCGGAGCCCTCTGGACGGGTTGTCGCCGTTATCGAGGCCCAGGCGAGCTCGGTGGACATCTCCTTGTTGCAGAACCAGGCCGGAATCTGGACACAGTTGGAGAGTCGCAGACTCTCCGCGCAGATGGGGGTCTCGCTGACCGAGATGGGGATCGAAGTCGCCGGGGAACTCTCCGACGTCCTTCAAGGAAACACCGGGAAAAGCGATTGCTCCAAAGCTTTGGAGAGCTTGATCACCGACGCCCCGCCCCGGCTCGCGGAAGCGATTGTCGCGCAGATCCACGAGAACGACCCGGCTTTCGACCGAATCGTCGTGGCGCCTCGCGACGCTGTGCTCCGCGGCCTGGCAACGGCAGTCTCCGCCCCTACGGCCGGAGAGTCGGCGCAGCAGCCAGCCACGCGCATCGCAGCCGCGCCCGCGATCGCGCCAGCCTCCTTGACGAGACCTCAGACCCCGCCGTCGGCGCCGGGGGCCAAGCCCGGCGGCCCGCCCCCCTCGCCTTCCGCGCAATCGGGACCTCTGCCGCACCAACCGCTCGCGGTCCCGCCGCGGATCACGCAGCCGCAGTACAGCAAGGCCCCGTACATCCCGCCACTGCCCCCTGCGGCAGAACAGCAAAACCCGGAGCCTGGTGGTTTGCCATTGACGAAACCGCTGCCGCCGAGGGAGCAGGGCTCCTCGACGCCTCACTTGCCAGTCGGCTCCGCGCCGCTTGACTCCGCGTTCTCCGAGCCAGCGCGCGCGCTGCGACCAGCCGTGTGGATCGGCGCCGCCGCAGGGCTCGTCCTCGTCCTCGTCATTGGCGCAGCCGCTTGGTTCTTCAGCGCCAGCGGATCCGTGCAGCAAGCGCAAAACGGCCAAGCGCAGAAGCCCGCAGAGGCGGGCAAGGCCATCACGCCGAGCGCCGCAAGCACACCCATGCCTGCGCGGGGCGGCGCTCAGGACGCAACCGAGCAGGTGGACGTTCCAGACCCCGGCTCGAACGGCGCGGTCCTGTTGAGCTTTCAGCTGCCCGCAGGTTGGGCGCAAACGAACGCCAGCGCCTGCTCTCCGCCCAGACAGGGCTCCGCAGAAGGCCGCGCGTTCCGTTCCGCCCCGCTTTTCTTCCACAGCGCAAACGATCCGTGCACGGAGATCGCCGTCAGCTACGAGGCCGTCGACCCCCAGGCCACGCTGCAATCCGTTGGCGAAAACTTGCAGCCGCAAATAGCCCAGAGCTCCGGCCAGTTCACGAACCTGCAGTTCGGGGTGGCGCACGGCAAGAATTTTTTCAACTCGTACGACCAACCTGAGCGCAACGCGAGCTGGTTTCTATACGTCGCAGCGCATCACGACAGCAAACTGCTGGTCTCAATCGGGTGTCGCAACAATGCGAGGGGCGCAGACTGCGAGACGGCGCTGCAGACGCTCACCGTGCGGCCATGACACGAACACCCTGAGCTCGCCGACGGGGCGAACCGTGGAAAGTCAGTATTGGCTTCTTTGCTGCCGGCTCATCGCCATCGGGAAATCATCAGCGATGAGCGCCGCGAGTTCGACGAAGGATCGGCGAGTGCTTCGGTGCAGCTGGTCGAGTTCGACTTCGGCCCCCTCGGACAAGTGGTCGTCGAACGGAATGATCTGCACTGCGCGGCAACGAACCAGGAAGTGCTGGCGAAGCTGATTGAGATCCAGCGTTGGAGAACCCGGTCGTGACGAGCTGACCACCACCACGGTGCGGGCCACGAGCTGGTCATAGCCGTGGTGGAGCAGCCAGTCCAACGTGGCCCCTGCGCTGCGGGCTCCGTCGAGCGCCGGCGAGGTCACCAGCACAAGCGAATGGGCGAGGTCGAGGACTCCCTTCATCGCCGAGTGCATGAGGCCGGTGCCGCAGTCGGTCAGAATGACGTTGTAGAAACGCTGGAGAATTTTAATCACGCCGCGGTAGTCCCGCTCGCTGAAGGCCTCAGAGATCGCAGGATCGCGCTCGCTGGCCAAAACCTCCAGCCGGCTCGACGATTGCGAAGTGTGCGCGCGAACGTCCGAATACCGATAGATCGAGGTGTCGACGAGCAAGTCTCGCACTGTCGAGTTGCTCTGGCGAGGAATTCGAGAGCCCAAAGTGCCAAGGTCGGGGTTCGCGTCCACGGCGATGACACGGTCGCCTCGGAGCGAAGCGAAGGTGGAGCCGAGGCCCACCGTGGTCGTCGTCTTGCCCACTCCGCCCTTCAGGGAAAGGATCGCAATCCGGTAGTCGCCTTGGATCGGCTGGTTGATGCGATTGACAAGTGTGCGGTATTGCAGGTCATCGCGCGGCCCTTGCCTGCCTAAAGCATCCCGAAGCCGCCGGCCGATGCCAGGGCCCCGGTTGCTCGGCGAACTCATCAAGTTCAGATTGTCGACAGAAGGCGACATGGGATCGAAGTCGTCGTGCTGCCAGACACCCGTGTTGAACTCCGGCCCGAACCCTCCGCCTTGTTCGAAGCCCTGGAATTCACCGCCTTGGGGAGCGGCCTGCTGTTCCCAACCGCCTTGCTGCGCGGGGTCGTATCCGTGCTGTTCCCAACCGCCCTGCTGGGCCGGGTCGTAGCCGTGCTGCTCCCAGCCGCCCTGCTGCGGGTACCCCTGGCCCAAGTCGTGGCCCTGCTGCGGGTAACCCTGCGGATGATAGCCCTGCTGCGCCGGGTCGTAGCCGTGCTGCTCCCAGCCGCCCTGCTGCGGGTACCCCTGGCCCAAGTCGTGGCCCTGCTGCGGGTAACCCTGCGGATGATAGCCCTGCTGCGCCGGGTCGTGAGCCGGCTGCGGCTGACCAGGAAACGCATACGGCGAGGGCTGCGGGGCCTGAGCGGGAACCGCGGTCGGGCCTTGTCCCCATGCCGCCGGTGCTTGCTGCTCTGGAGACGGCCAAGCCCCTGCCGACGGGGCAGCGGGCCACGCTTGCCCGGCTCCAGGCTGGGGATGCGCCGGCGTCTCCGCTTGCGCAGGTCCCGGCTGCTCGTGGCCGGGGTCCTGCCACGCCGGTTGTTGCCCGGCCTGCGGCCACGCCGCCTGAGCGGCGTCCGGCCAGGCGGCCTGCCCATCCTGCGGCCACTGTGAAGCCCCAGGCCATTGCTGGCCGTCCTTGTCTGGCTTGCTCTCAGTCAACTACTCGCCCCCAAACGCTTCTCGACTGCAGGAGGAAGAACGCTGCTCCGCACGGGCTGGCGCTGCTGGCCAGCGTTGCGCCCCATCGGGCGAATCCGCCTGGAACAGCGAACCAGCCGGATTTCCCGCCAGTAGCATTCCGTTTCCATTCTTTACTACGTCCTCAGTTTTCCGCCTTCGGAGCGGCGCCCGTTGCGCCCGGCCGAACCAGGCGCGCGAAGGCCGCCGCCTATACTACCCGCTCCACGGGGGCGGTTGAGACAGGAGCGCAGTTGCGGGAGCAATGACCGGCCGCAAGCGCGTTCCCACGGCAAAAGGGCTCCCCCGATTCGTGCTCTTCCTCGTCCGATTTGGTGTTATGCTCACGAGAGAAACAACGCTCGCCACAACGACGTGCACTGCAAGCTTGTAGCGCGAAGAGGGATGCAAAGAGGATCATGAGACAACTGAAAAGGAGGGCACGTTGTCCTTAGCTTCATCGCTCAACGGGGCAATTTCAGTCAGGTCGTCAGTGTCAGGCCTGCCCTTGTCCGTGCACATCGAGACCAGCGAAATCAAACGGCTCAGCCCTGACGCCTTGGCCCAAGAGATCATGCGCTTGAACCATCTCGCCACCCGGAGGGCGCAACACCAGTACCGCTCGATCCTTGAAGCCGAACAATCCGACACTTGGTCCAAACGGGACTTGGACGAGCTCGGCTACCCGACGAAAGACCAGCTGGCCCGAGAGGAGGCCATCCTGAGCTTCGACGAGGAAGAGGTCCCCGAGACGTGGTTGAGAAAAGTATGACCGAGCCGCAGAAACCTCCTGCGCCTCAGCCACGCAAATGGGCGACCCCGGAAGACTTCATGCCCCAGTTCGGCGTCGACGTCAATGAGGTCATCCGTCTGGCGAAGGCTCGGCTTGAGAAAATGTACGCCACAGAGTCAGAGCTGAAGAGCATTCGCGTCAAGCACACCTCGGAGGACGAGGCGTGCACTGCGGAGGTGGACGGCATGGGCAAGCTCCTCTCCCTTTCGCTCAACCATAAGATCTCCAACTTGTCCGGCCCCGAAGTCGGCGCGCTTGTCGCGAAGACATGCGCTGACGCGGCTCGCGCGGCGCTCATCAAATTCAACGACATCGTGGACGAGTTCAACGCCACGATCCATGACGACAGCAACTTCTCTCGCGAGAAATACCCGGACGTTTAGGAAGAATCCGAGGTCCGAATATCGCGGGTCTGCTCGTTCCTGATCCCCCATGCCGACTCTTCGGGGTAATCGACGCCCACCAGACAAAGCCCATGCGCTGGTGCGACTGTGATCTCGCTGGCACGGGAGGAAGCCGTGAGCAGGCTCCTGATCCAGGCGAGGTCTCGCCTGCCCTCCGCGACCGCGGTCACCGCCCCCACGAGAGAACGGCACATCGACCAACAGAACGCGTCAGCAGTGATCGAGGCGGTGATGAGCACACCTGACTCGGCCCATTCGAATCGCTGGAGCTCGCGGATTGTTGTGGCCCCAGGGCGTGGTCGGCAGAACGCCGCGAAGTCGTGGAGTCCGACGAGGGCCGAAGACGCCGCGTTCAACACATCGAAGTCGAGCGGCCTGGCCCATGGCACAACCTCACGGGCGCGCAGCGGGTCAGCGCCGTACACCGACCGGGTGATGTGATACCGGTAGTGCCTGCGCAGCGCCGAGAATCGAGCGTCGAACTGCGCTGACACTTTTTGCGCCGACAGCACGCGCACGTCGGTCGGGAGCATACGGGCGAGTTTGCGCACAAGCTTTTCCGGTGGCAGGCGCCCTGAAACGAGATCAGCGCGCACATCCACATGGGCGACTTGGCCCGTGGCGTGCACGCCGGCGTCCGTCCGTCCCGCGACTGTGAGCTGAGCCGAGCTCTGCAAAAGCGTGCTCAAAGCTTCTTCGATCACCCCGGCCACGGTGCGCCTGCCCGGCTGACGCGCCCACCCCGAGAACTCCGTCCCGTCATAGGCCACGTCGAGGCGCAACCGAAGCGTGTCCCGAGAACTCGGGCTCATAGAAAAGTCCCGTTGCGCGTCATAGTTGACGCGCAACGGGACTTCTCGTGGAAAACTACCCAGTTCAGCCAGCCTGCTCGGCTTCTGCCGCAGTCTCTTCAGCCGGAGCCTCAGCTTTCGGCTCCTCAGCTTTCGGCTTCTCAGCGCTCGGCTTCGAGGAAGAAACACGGCGGGCCCGGTCGGCCTCACTGGTTGCTGTCTTCTCGCGAAGCAACTCGATGACCGCCATCGGAGCGTTGTCGCCCTTGCGCGGCTCGGTCTTCACGATCCGCGTGTAACCGCCCTCGCGGTCGCTGTAGAACGGACCGATCTCGGCGAAGAGCTGATGGACAACGCCCTTGTCGCGGATGACCTTGAGCACCTCGCGGCGATGGGCCAACGTGCCATGTTTGGCATGGGTCACGATCTTTTCCGCGAACGGGCGCAGCCGCCGCGCGCGCGCTTCGGTCGTTGTGATGCGACCGTGGGCGAAGAGAGCAGTGGCAAGGTTGGCCAGTATCGACTTCTCGTGTGAAGCGGACCCGCCAAGGCGCGGGCCGCGAGCTGGTTTTGGCATGGTGTGCGCGTCCTTTACAGGTCTTCCGTCTCGGCGAAGTCCTCGCCGTCCAGATCTTCGGTGTCTTGGTCATCGTCCCCGTCCCATGCGCCGTCTTCGTCGAAGTCGATATTGGAGGGGTCGAAGTTCGCGGGGCTGTCTTTCAGAGCGAGCCCGAGGGTGTAGAGCTTGAGTTTGACCTCGTCAATGGACTTCTGGCCGAAGTTACGGATGTCCAAGAGGTCGGACTCAGAGCGGGCCACAAGTTCGCCGATGGTGTGCACGCCTTCACGCTTCAAGCAGTTGTACGAGCGCACCGTGAGATGCAGGTCCTCGATCGGCAGCCCGAGCGAGGCGATGTTATTCGTGGCAGCGGCGACCGAGCCGATCTCGATCCCCTCGGCAGCGAGGTTCAGCTCCCGAGCGAGGCCGAACAACTCCACCAGCGTCTTGCCAGCAGAGGCGACGGCATCGCGGGGGGTGATGGAACTCTTTGTCTCCACGTCCAGGATGAGCCGGTCGAAGTCTGTGCGCTGCTCGACACGAGTGGCCTCCACTTGGTAAGTCACCTTGAGCACGGGGGAGTAGATCGAGTCCACAGGAATCCGGCCGATCTCGGCGCCGGAGTCCTTGTTCTGCACGGCCGGAACGTAGCCTCGGCCACGTTCGACGACGAGCTCCATCTCCAACTTGCCCTTGTCGTTGAGCGTCGCGATGTGCGTCTCGGGTTTGGTGATCGTCACACCAGCAGGCGCCACGATGTCAGCGGCGGTCACGGGGCCGGGGCCCTGCTTGCGCAGGTAGAGCGTCGCGGGCTCGTCCTCGACGGAGGAGACCTCAAGCCCCTTCACGTTCAGAACGATCTCGGTCACGTCTTCTTTCACACCGGCGATGGTGGTGAACTCGTGCAGCACGCCGTCAATGCGGATGCTGGTCACAGCCGCTCCCGGAATTGACGACAGCAGAGTGCGCCGCAGGGAGTTGCCGAGCGTGTAGCCGAAGCCGGGCTCTAACGGCTCGATGACGAACCGGGACCGGTACTCGCCCACCACTTCCTCGGTGAGCACAGGGCGCTGAGAAATCAGCATGGTTACTTTCCTCCTTCATGGCGACCGCTATATGACGCCAAGTGGGGTTGCGTTTGGGAGAACACTTCTTAGGATTACTTCGAGTAGAACTCGACGATGAGCTGCTCTTGCAGCGGCACGTCGATCTGCTCGCGAACGGGTTCGGCGTGGACGAAGATCCGCAAGGAGCCCTCGACCACCTGCAACCAGCCGGGAACCGGGCGGTCGCCGTAGTATTCGCGGGCGATCTCGAAAGGATCAGCGTGGGCTGACTGCTCGCGCACATCGATGATGTCGTACTGGCTCACCCGGTAGCTGGGCACGTCGACCCGCTTCTGGTTGACCAGGAAGTGGCCGTGGGTGACGAGCTGACGGGCGTGACGGCGGGTGCGGGCGAGGCCGGCGCGGTAAATCACGTTGTCCAACCGGGTCTCAAGGATGCGCAGCAGGTTCTCGCCAGTTTTGCCGGGACGGCGGTGCGCCTCGCGGTAGTAGTTCTGGAACTGGCGCTCCATGACGCCGTACGTGAACCGCGCCTTCTGCTTCTCTTGGAGCTGGGTGAGGTATTCGCTCTCCTTAATGCGGGAGCGGCCATGCTGGCCGGGCGGGTAGGAGCGGCGCTCGAACGCCTTGTCCCCGCCGACCAAGTCCACGCGCAAACGGCGGGAACGACGAGTGATGGGTCCTGTGTAACGAGCCATAATTCTGTACCTTTCCCCTAGACCCTGCGACGCTTCGGCGGGCGGCAGCCGTTGTGCGGCTGCGGCGTGACGTCAGAAATGTTGCCGACCTCAAGACCAGCGGCCTGGAGGGAGCGGATCGCGGTCTCCCGGCCAGAACCGGGGCCCTTGACGAAGACGTCGACTTTCTTAAGACCGTGCTCCTGCGCCTTGCGGGCCGCGTTCTCGGCGGCGAGCTGCGCGGCGAAGGGAGTGGACTTGCGGGAGCCTTTGAAGCCGACGTGTCCGGACGAGGCCCACGCGATGACATTGCCCTCGGGGTCGGTGATCGAGACGATCGTGTTGTTGAACGTGGACTTGATGTGGGCGGCCCCGTTCGGGATGTTCTTCTTTTCCCGACGACGGACTTTCTTCACGCCTGCGGCGCGGTTCTTCGGTGGCATGGTTTACCTGGCCTTCTTCTTGCCGGCGATAGTCTTCTTGGGCCCCTTGCGGGTACGTGCGTTCGTCTTGGTGCGCTGGCCGCGGACCGGAAGGCCGCGACGGTGGCGCAGACCTTGGTAGCAGCCGATCTCAACCTTGCGGCGAATGTCGGCCTGCACCTCGCGGCGCAGGTCGCCCTCCACTTTCAGGGAGTTCTCGATGTACTCGCGCAGCTGGGCGACGTTGGCGTCGGTCAGGTCCTTCGTCCGAAGGTCCGGCGAGAGGCCGGTCGCAGCCAAGATTTCTTTCGACTTGGTGCGGCCGATGCCATAGATGTAAGTGAGCGCGATCTCCAGGCGCTTGTCGCGCGGGAGGTCGACCCCTGCCAAACGAGCCATTCGGCTCTGTCCTTTCACTCGTCGAAGGTCTGCTCCTCGACCGTCCCCGCAGGCGGTGCGGGGCCCCGGCCTTCGATCCGGGGGCGACCTCAGCAGAAGCCGAGGAGGCGCGAGGAGAATATTTTCTGTGCTTTTGGGCCGCATTGACGGATGCTGGAAAGCCTCGTCCCGCGTTCCCTATGCGGTCGGTCTACGCCGCATGCGGTGTCGTCACCCCTGACGCTGCTTGTGGCGCAGGTTCTCGCAAATCACCATGACCCGGCCGTGTCGCCGAATCACTTTGCACTTGTCGCAGATCCGCTTGACGCTCGGTTGCACCTTCACGTTTGGATCTCCTGATTTGTTGCTTTACTTGTACCGGTACACAATCCGGCCTCGGGACAGGTCGTACGGGGAAAGCTCGACGACGACCCGGTCCTCCGGCAGAATGCGGATGTAGTGTTGCCGCATCTTGCCACTGATATGGGCGAGCACTTTATGGCCGTTGTCCAGCTCAACGCGAAATGTCGCGTTGGGCAGTGGTTCGACCACTCGGCCTTCGACCTCGATGGCGCCGTCTTTTTTAGCCATAACCTCCACGATCCGTGCCATTTGGTTCAGATTGCACTGCGCCAGCCCTGTCGGCCTTGGCCAAACAGAGGAAAGCGCAGAGAGCGCAGGAGGCGCACCGGCCGTGTGACGAAACCGGATGAGAGCCGCGCACAACAACACGGCGCGCCGAGCGCACCGTTGGTCCACATTACGCGAGACGAGCGCAAGTTTCAAGTCGCGAGAGCGGCAGGCTCGCGACGAGGCACGTCCAGTATATCGGAACGGGCGCGATCGCGGGCGTCAGGCCTTCGGCGCGGCAACGCCGCGCTTCCGGGAGGGGGCCGAGTCCTTTAGAGTCGATTCGTGACCGAATGGGAAATGCTGTTACGCGTGGCCACCGGGGTCGGCCTCGGCACAGTGATCGGCATTGAGCGGCAGTACCGGTCCAGGCGCGCGGGGCTCCGGACCAACGCGTTGGTCGCGGTTGGATCGACCTTGTTCGTCTTGCTCTCCGCCCACGGCTTCGGTCCGGGCTCGGTCGGCACGCCCGACCCGACCCGAGTCGCGGCGCAGATCGTGTCCGGCATTGGATTTCTCGGCGGCGGCGTCATCCTGCGCGACGGATTCTCTGTGCGAGGTTTGAACACGGCCGCGACGCTCTGGTGCACCGCGGCGGTCGGGGCGCTCGCCGGCGCGGGCCTGTACTCGACCGCCGTCGTCGGAACGGCGGCGGTCGTCGTCGTCAATGTCCTCCTGCGTCTTTTCGCCCGCCAGATCGACCGCTTCCCGGCGTCTGAGCAAGCCGAGTCCGAAGACCCGGCTGTCATCTACGAAGTCGTCGCCGTGGTCAAAACGAAGGCCGCCGTCCGGGTCCGGGCGCAGTTGCTTCAGACTCTTGGCCGCTCTGATTTCCAGCTCATCTCCATGACCAGCACCGAAACGGACCACGACGGCCTCGTCGAGGTCCGGGCGGAATTCTCGGCCGAACACCGCGAAGACCGTCAATTAGAAGTGGTCACCACCCCCCTGGGCCTTGAGCCATCGGTGAGCAGCGTGCGATGGGGAGTCCGTCCCGAAAACGATGAGCACGAAGAACAGAAATAAAGATTTGATTACATCTTGGATTCTTTTCACAAATACGCCTGTTCACGCTCCGGAGATCTCTTTTGGACGCAGTTTCGACAGGCAGGTTGCTGATGTATATTCCCGGGATGGCTGATGTCAATGTGGACATACAACGCCCCGCGGCGCGGCCGAAGCGAACACTTCGGCAATCCAGGAGCAAGCAATACGCCCTGATCAGACCCCAAGACTGGGCCTATCTCATGATCGCCGTGCTCTGGATCGCCGCAGGAACCTATGTCCTCACCTCGAAAGACGTGGCCCTCCCCGCAGGAAACAAAGAGCCGAAACAACCACCACTCGCCAGCCTCAGTCTTTCTTTGAATCCGAAGAATGTCGCTTATGAGGCGTTGGCTCCAGCAGGACAAGAAGTGACTGTCTCGTATTTGGATGAAAAAGCAAAGACTCAGCTTTTCATCGGTCCCGCTCCTTGGCGGAGCATTGTGACCACTCGGGACATCGGCTTCGTGGCCGGAGTGACCGTTTTGACGCAAAACGGCCCGGTGACGTGTCGGATCAGTGTTGACGGCCAAGTCATCGACGAGAAAACCGGCACCGGGGAAAACCCATCGGTCAGCTGCAATTTGGTCGGTTTCCAAAAACTCCCCATGTAAATCTGAAAATCAAAACAGAGGCAGAACGTGACACGAGAAGGACCGAGGCCAGACCCCATGGGCACTTCTGGGCCTGACACGCTTTCAGCCCAACACGACACCGGAAGCGCGCCTCGAAAAACCGGCTGGAAAACCCCAACGATCCGTATTTCTTCCCTCATCGCGAAATTCGCCCTGCCCATCGTGGCGGTCTGGGTGTTCGCGGCGGCCGCTCTCAACCTTTTCGCCCCGCCGTTCGAAAGCCTGCTCAAAAACCACGACCGCCCGCTTTTCCCCACCAACACCGAATCCGCCGCCGCGCTCATGCGCATGGGCAAAGCCTTCGGCGAGTCCATCACCAACAACCAGGCCGTCCTCATCGTAGAGAAAGACAGGCCTTTCGACCAAGCCGACCGGCAATACCGACTTGACCTGCTCCGTCAGCTCACCGATGACAAGGAACATGTCAAATCCGTGTTTGACATGTGGTCCGACCCGCAGCTGGCGGCAGCTGTGGAAAGCCCGGACAAGGAACTCGCGTACCTACAGATGAACCTCGCAGGCGACATCGGCTCCGCAAAGGGCTACGAGGCAGTCGAAGCGGTGCAGTCGATCGTCGATTCCCTCCCTAAACCGCCTGGCACAAATGTCTTTATCGCAGGAATGAGCCAAGCGGCCGTCGACGAGATCAACGCGGTGCTCGCCGACTCGAGCTGGTTGGCAGCTGTGTCCGCCGCGCTCATCGCGATCCTGCTCCTGGTGGTCTACCGGTCTGTGTCGGTCACGGCCCTCTCGCTTCTGAGCATCGGGCTCGTCCTCGCAGCTGCTTTCCCCATGGTGAATTTGCTCGTGGAAGCGGACGTGCTCCCGACGTCGCTCTTCACCAACGCCATCATGGGCGCCCTGCTGATCGGCGCGGCAGCCGATTACTCGATCTTCCTCATCGGCCGTTATCAAGAGGGCAGACGCAAAGGACTGAGCGTCGACGCCGCATACCGCGCCGCATATCGCGGGGTCGCGCCCGTCATCCTCGCCTCAGGGCTCACCGTCTGCGGCGGGCTCGCCTGCATGGGCTTCGCCCAGCTCGACATCCTGAAATCTATGGGCCTGCCCTGTGCCGTCGGCATGGCCGTTGCGACTCTGTGCGCGCTGACGGCCACCCCCGCGATGCTGCTCCTGGGTGCGAAATGGTTCACGCTCTTCGAACCGCGCGAGCGAGGAGAGTACACAAATATCTGGCAGCGGATCGGCACGCGCGTCGCCCGTTGGCCGAAGCCGGTCTGCGCCGTGGCCTTGGGAATCTTGACGCTCTTCATGCTGGCTGTGCCGACAGCGAACTTCAACTACGACGAAATCTCATTCATCCCGAAGAAGCTGGAAAGCGCCAAAGGAGTGCAGGCGATGCAGGAGCACTTCCCGTCGAGCCAGCTCTACCCCGAAACCGTGCTCATCCAGTCGACCCATGATCTGCGCAATTCCTCAGACATCGGCACCCTCGAGCAAGTCGCGCAAAAAATCAGCCAAATGCCGGATGTCATAGCGGTGCAATGGCTCACCCGCCCGACTGGCGTGCCGCTCACGCAGACTTCCCTCGGCTACGGCATCAGCTACGCCGGGGCGATGCTCTCGCAGAACAGCGAGCTGATCAAGAACCGCGTCGCCCAGCTGCACACACTCACCGAAAACTTGAACCAGATCATCGGCACAATTGACGGGCTGCAAGGAACACTCGACGCCGCAGGACGGCAAAGCGGCGGGCTGAAGAGCTCGTCCTCGCAGCTCACGTCGAACTTCAACAAGCTGAACAAACAGTTGCACCTGTTGCGGCAGCTCCTGCAGCCCACGATCGACACGACTGCGGCAAAAGATATCAAACAATGCCTCGGCGACCAGGAATGCATCGGGGCGGCGAAAGCGGCGCGGGGCGCGGTGTCGGGATTCGCCAGCGCGGACCAACTCGCCAAAGCCCTCCAACAGCTGCAAACCCTCACCGGTTCGCTCGGCGAGGGCATCTCGGGGGCTGCCGCGTCGGTTCCGCTGCTCACCCGCTCGCTCAGCCAATTGCGCGACACCGTCGCAGCGGTCAACACTGCCGTCGAGCCGCTCGCCAACCAACTCGGCGTCGTCGCGTACCTGATGCAGGACGTCGGCAAGAGTTCGGCGGGCAATGGTTCTTTCTTCTACTTTCCGGCGGCCCTGCTCGGCGATCCGAGGATCAAACCCTATGTGAACGCCATGTTCTCCCAGGACGGCAAAACCACGCGCATGATCGTCATGGGCAAAAGTTCGAGCTATAGCTCCGTCGGGATGGCCCGCGCCCAGGAGCTGGCGCCCACTGTGGCAGGCGCGTTGAAGCACACCCCGCTCGAAGGCAGCACGGCCAGTGTGAGCGGGGCCGCGGCCATGGTCACCGACACGCACACCGTCCTCGAGCGGGACGAAAAAGTGCTGCTCGTCGCGGCGCTCACCGTGATCTTCACTGTCGTGCTGTTCTTGCTGCGCAGTGTGATCGCCGCAGGCGTCGTCATCGCTTCGGTGGCGATCTCGTTCCTCTCCACGCTCGGGGTGAGCGTGCTGGTCTGGCAGCACATCCTCGGCGTCCAGGTGCATTGGTCGATTCCAGCGGCAGTCTTCGCTGTGCTCATCGCGGTCGGGGCGGACTACAACATGCTCGTCGTCTCACGTTTCAAGGAAGAGATGGGCGCTGGTGTCAGAACCGGCGTGATCCGCTCGATGACCGGCACCGGCGCAGTGGTGACCACAGCGGGCATGGTCTTCGCGATGACCATGTTCAGCATGCTGGGCTCCAGTCTGCTGCATCTCGCGCAGCTCGGCTTCACCATCGGCGTCGGACTCATCATCGACACTTTCGTGGTGCGCACCTTCATCGTGCCCACAGTCGCAGTCATGCTCGGGGAGAAGTTCTGGTGGCCGATACGCCTGCAAGACCTTCGCCCCTGAGGGGTTCGTGTTCGGGGACCAGGGCGTCCGCAGGCGCCGCAGGTGAGGCCTCGCGCTGGTATGGTCATGCCGTGAACACGTCCAAGACCTCCCTGCTCGCCTCGCTGTTCAGTCTCGGCCTGATCGTCTCGCCAGCCGCGAGCGCCGTCGCGGAGCCGGAAGCCGCGTATTGCCCCACGCTCGCGGCCGCGCTGCCCGACATCGACCGGACGTACGCCGACCTGAAAAAGGCCGCCGACGCGGAGGCCGCGGCCGAGGCGGCCCAAGCCGAGGACGACCAGGACAGCGGCGACGAGGACGAGGACGGCGGGGACAAGAAGGAAGGCTCCGCCACCGCCGCGAAGCCCAACACCGATGTCGACGCGGCCGCTTTGTTGCAGAAAGAAGTCGAGCTCGCCGACCGCCTGAACAGCCAGCTCAACGATTTGGCGCACCAGACGCAGGAGGACGGGCTCAAGCGCATCGCCAGAGAAGCCACAGACACCGCCGCAAGTTTCGCGACGGCCCTGCACGAAAAGCAAAACGGGGACGCCCCCGACACAACGCCGAGCGGGAAAGCAGGCGGGAGCATCCCCGAAGCGGCTCCAGCCGTGGACCCCGGCATGCTCGCAGGCTTGGCGCACCCAAATCAAGAAGGAGACGCCGGCGAGGATTGGGCCGCGAACTTCAATTTCAGCTCGAACAAGCTGCGCAACGAAATGAACGCGCTCAACCATCTCTGCCAAGCGGGCGACTCGCCCCAGCCTCCCGGCGCGGCAAACACCGGCGAACGCCGAGGCGGCAGATGACCCCCTGAGAACGCGAACGAATCCTCAGCAGGTTCAGCGACCGCTGAAGCTCTTGCCCAAGAACGCTAACTCATCGGGGACCAGGGATTTCAAAAATGCCTGTTCTTCTGAATTCCCGCTGCTCGCGATCCCGCCCTGCACTTGCGTCGGGGCGAGCTGGTTGATCAAGGCGCGCGCGCCGTCCACATACGAGCCGGACCTGCCGCTGTCAATCCGCAAAGGGATCTTCCGCAGCGTGTCGAGGTAATTGGACACCGCGTTCTTCTGATAGTCGTCAGAGCCGTCGAAAGAGCCCGACAACGGCGGATTGCGGATGCCGAGCGCAGGGGCCACCGCAACAATGCCGACCACCGAGCCGGGATGGGCCTGCTCGTAGAGCGCGCCGAGCCGCAGCGCGCCATAGCCGCCCATGACCCAACCCCAGAACGCCACTTTCGAGATGTCCAGTCCCTTGGTCGCAAGGAGCGGGATGAACTCGTCAAGAATCATTTTCCCGGAGTCGACCGTCTTCCCCTGCGCCGATCTCGCATGGTAAAAGGAGTCTGCGCCATTCGGCAGCTGCGCGTCCACAGAGCACAGCGCGAACGGGGTGACCCCGCCAGCAACAGCGGTGGAAAGCGCTTCGGAGAGCTGGAAGTCGCGGAAGGGCGAAGTGTGGTCGTCGCCCTGACGGTGCAAAAGAATGACCGGATGCAGCACGGAATGCACACCGGCCGGGCGTTGGATGCTCCATTTGGTGTCCACGCCGCCGCGCGCCGCCGAAGCGAAGCGCCCCTCTTCGGACTCCGGGTAGCTCTGCTGACGCGCGGTGGCAGATTTGGAAGCTCCGGTTTCCCCCGGAGCGGTCTTGGAATCGCCGGACGACCATAGAACGGCTCCCGCCCCGGCGGCGACGACCGCGCCCGCGCCGCCGACAAACAACGCGCGCCTGCTCAACGGCGGATTATGGCTCTTTTCGGCGAAGGTCACACATGTCAGCCTAGAGGATCGCGCAGCAGAAATGCGAAACCCGTCTCCTATGCGTGTCATCCTGCTGCGGTAGATTGCCGCACAGCACTATAACGTTGTCAACCGCCTTCCCAGGAGAGCCGCATGTCCATGACCTCCCCCGCCGCCGATCCCACTGGCGCGTCGACGACCGGGCCGACACGCTATCTGGTGACTGGCGGCACAGGTTTCATCGGTCGCCGCGTCATCGCGCGGCTGCTCGCGCGCGACCCAGAGGCGTTGGTCCACGCTTTAGTGCGCCGCGAGTCCGCCCAAAAGCTCGACGCGCTCAAAGCCGGCTGGCCCGGAGGCGAACGAGTCCGCGCGCTCGTCGGGGACATCGCTGAGCCCGGCTTCGCGGTGTCCGGCGACCTGCCGCAGGTGGACCACATCGTGCACTTGGCCGCCATCTACGATATGGCCGCCTCCGACCAAGCAAACCGGGCGGCGAACATCGACGGCACCCGCCATGCGGTCGAAGTCGCGCGGCGGCTCGGAGCCGCGCTGCACCACATCTCGTCGGTGGCGGTGGCCGGCGACTTCAAGGGCGAGTTCACCGAGGAGGACTTCGACCTCGGCCAAGGCTTCCTCAACGCGTACCAAGAGACGAAGTTCGAGGCTGAGAAGCTGGTCCGCGAGGCGATCGATCTCACTTGGCGGGTGTACCGCCCGTCTGCGGTGCTCGGCGACTCGCGCACGGGGGCGATCGACAAAATCGACGGGCCCTACTACTTCTTCCCTCTTTTGAGCCGGCTCGCGAAGCTGCCGAAATTCCTGCCGCTCGCGATTCCTGACGCGGGAGTGCAAAACTACGTCCCCGTGGACTTCGTCGCCGACGGCGTCGTCGCCCTCATCCACTCCTCCACCGCCCCTGGAGCATCAGGTCAGCGCGTCTTCCACCTCATGAGCCCGCAGTCGCACTCCTTCACGGACCTCTACCGGGCGCTGGCCCCGGCCATAGGTGGGCCGAAATGGGCTTTCCCCCTTCCGAAACAGCTGGTCAGACCGTTCTTGTCCATGCTCAAGCGCAAGCCGCTGAACCAAGTCAAAGACCTTTGGTTCCAGAACCGCCACATCCCGCCCGCCATGCTCGACTTCGCCGGACTCAGCACGACATTCACCACTGCGGAGACCGAAGCCGCGCTCGCGCCGGACGGCGTCCGATGCCCTCCCCTGGCGAGCTACGCCACGAAGATCTGGGACTACTGGTACGAGCACCTCGACCCCTGGCGTTTCGCCCGACCCCATCCGGACGGACCCCTCGTCGGCAAAGTCGTCCTCATCACGGGCGCGTCCTCGGGAATTGGCCGCGCGACTGCGATCAAGGCCGCGGAGAAAGGCGCGATCACGCTCCTCGTCGCCCGCAACGGCGAGGACTTGGACGTGGTCTCGAAACAGATCCGCGCCAAGGGCGGGGCGGCGCACCCGTACGTCTGCGACATCACCGACCAGAGCGCCGTCGACCTTCTGGTCAAAACGGTGCTCGGCGAGCACGGACATGTGGATTTCTTGGTGAACAACGCAGGCAGGTCGATCCGGCGCACAGCGGACAAGACTTTGGGGCGCTTGCACGACCTCGAGCGGACTATTGCGATCAACTACTACGGGGCCGCCCATCTCATCCTCGCGCTTCTGCCGGGCATGCGCGCCCGGCGCTCGGGGCACATCGTGAACATCACGACCATCGGCGTGCAGTTGCGGATCAGCCGCTTCTCGGCCTACATCGCCTCGAAGACCGCCCTGGAAGGTTTCAGCGACTGCGTCGCCGCCGAGGTGATCGCCGACAATGTGACGTTCACAAACATTCGGATGCCGCTCATCCGCACCCCGATGATCGCCCCGACCGACGACTACCAGAGCGTGCGGGCCGCGACGCCGGAGAAGGCGGCGGCGATGGTCATCCGGGGCCTTGTCGAACGGCCCGCCCAGATCGACACCCCGGGCGGGAGCTTCATGGAGCTGTTCCGGATCTTTTTCCCGAAGACCAACGCGCGAATCCTGCACCAGCACTTCCTCATGGAAGACGAGTCGCAGGCCGCCGCCGCCGGGGATGAGACCGGCGACGAGATCGAGCGCCGGGAACGCGAGGCTCCTTCTGCGATTCCCCGCAATGCCAACCCTGTGATGAACCGCCTGCGCCGAGGAGCCCGGCGGCTCCGGCTCGTCCACTATGGGCGCAAAGCCGCCAACCTCGCCCTCCCCGTGCACTGGTAGACGCGATCAGCAGATGGGCGTCGACGTCCGCCGCGCTGGCGACCGGCTGCGCACCGAGCTCGATTGGCTCAACTCGTGGCACAGCTTCTCTTTCGGCGACCACTACGACCCGCAGAACACGCACTTCGGCGTGCTCTTGGCGAACAACGACGACACCCTGCGGCCGTCGGGCGGGTTCGCGACCCATCCGCACCGGGACATGGAAATCGTCACCTGGGTGCTCTCCGGCGCGTTGGAGCACTGGGACTCGGCCGGCCACCGCGGCGTGATCACTCCTGGCGTCGCGCAGCGGATGACCGCTGGCCGAGGTGTTCGGCATGCAGAACGGAACGGCGGCTCCGACAGCGACGTCCGGTTTGTGCAGATGTGGGTTCCGCCCGATGAGACAGGCCTCGAACCTGGCTACGCGCAGGCGGAACTCGCGGATTCGCAGCTCGCCGGACGGTTCGCGGTGATCGCCTCGGGGATGGCCAAGCACCGAGGCGAGACCGCCGTGCGGATCGCGAACTCGCGCGCCGCGCTGCATGCGGCCCGTCTCTCCCCAGGCGAGGCGGTGACATTGCCGGACGCCCCGTTCGCGCATCTCTTCATCGCGAAAGGCACGGTGGAACTGGAAGCGTGCGGGGAACTCGCTGGCGCAGACGCGGCGCGATTGGCCGCAGCAGGGGCGCGGCGGGCCACAGCGACGACGGCGGCAGAAATACTGGTCTGGGAGATGGGCATCGATATGGGGGCCATGAGGATGAGCGGGTCGCCCGCAACGGGATAGCCGGAAAACGTCGCGCAAGAAGACGCCGTGCTCAGGCCCGGACGAAGCCAAGCGCCCCGTTGGGCGCATCGCGAACGAGCTCGGCAAAGATCGGCAGAGGAGAGCGTGAGAAAAGGCTCCGGCCGATCCGGCCCGCCGACCAGTCGCCCCTGGTACCCTGGCGACATGCAATCGGGAGTCGTCCGTCGATGAATGACACCTCGAACAAGTTCGGTGACCCGTTCTCGCCCATGCACGGGGTGTGGTACCTGCTCCTGTTCGTGGTTGCCGCAGTGCTTGCGGGCTATGTCGGCGCACAGATCCTGCGCAGGCGGCGCTACCAGCGTTTCGCGAACACCGAGTTGCTCGACAGCATCGCGCCCACGCGCCCCGGGCTCACCCGGCACATCCCCGCAGCGGTCCTTTTGGCGGGCCTCGTGTTCCTCACCGTCGCGCTGGCAGGCCCCACCGCGGTGTCCCAAGTCGCGAAAAACCAGGCCACTGTGATCTTGGTGCTCGACATATCCAAATCCATGGCCGCCACTGACGTGAAACCCAGCCGGGTGGACGCCGCCCGAGCCGCCGCGATCAAATTCGTGGACGGCATGGCTCCGACGGTGCAGCTTGGCGTGGTGACCTTCGCGGGCAGCGCGCAACCGCTCGTGCGGCCGTCCACCGACCACGAGACCGCGAAAAAAGTCATCGACCAGATGATCCGCGCCGACAAGCTGGAAAAACAGACCGCGACCGGCGAGGGCATCTACACCGCGTTGCAGCAGATCGAGACCATCGCGGGCGCGCTCGGCGGCAAGAACCACACTCCACCGGCGAGGATTGTGCTGGTCTCGGACGGCAAAGAGACCGTTCCAGACGACCTGAACGCCCCGCGCGGCGCCTACGCCGCGGCCCGCACGGCGAAGGAAAAGCACATTCCCGTCTGCACTGTCGCCTTCGGCACCAAGTCAGGAAAGATCACCATCGACAACCAAGTGGACGAAGTGCCGGTGGATCTGGACTCGCTCAAAAAAATATCCGACCTCTCCAACAGCCCCGGCAACAGCTGCCGGTTCTTCCCAGCCGAGTCCCAGGCCGAACTCGCGCAGATCTACCAGTCGCTCAACGAGGACATCGGTTACGAGAACGTCCGCTCGGAGTCCAGCCGGATTTGGGCGCTGTGGGGCACCGTCCTCATCGCAGGCGCGGCGGGCGCAAGCTTCTTCTTGAACCGAGGTTTGCCGTGACGAAGAAATCTGCGCGGCGGAGCCCGGCGAAGTTTTTCGCCCGAACAGCCGAGACCCGTTCCCCATGCGCGAGGGCGACGGCCCCCCGACGGAGCCTATGGCGTGGCGGTTTGCCTCGGCATAGCCTGGCGCGTTAGGTTTTCCGCATGACAGATGCTGCCCCGAGTCGTTCAGTCCTGGTCACCGGAGGGAACCGAGGCATCGGCCTCGCCATAGCCAAACGCCTGAAAGCGGACGGCCACCGTGTCGCGGTCACGCACCGCAGCTCCGGGCCGCCCGAGGGTTCCGGCCTCTTCGGCGTCGAATGCGACGTGACGAGCACCGAGTCCGTCGACCAGGCGTTCACCAAGGTTGAAGAGCACCAGGGCCCCGTCGAGGTGGTGGTCTCCAATGCGGGCATCGTCGCCAACATGCTCATCATCAAGCTCGCCGACGAACAGTTCGAGAAGGTGCTCAACGCGAACCTGATGGGCGCCTACCGGGTCGCCAAGCGCGCCTCGCGCGGGATGATCAAGAACAAGTGGGGACGGCTCGTCTTCATCGGCTCGATCGTCGGCTCCTCCGGTGTGCAGGGCCAGACGAACTACGCAGCTTCCAAAGCCGGCCTCGTCGGCCTCGCGCGGTCCCTCACCTGGGAGCTCAGCTCGCGCAACATCACCTCCAACGTCGTCGCCCCCGGCTTCATCGACACCGACATGACCAACGATCTCGACCCGAAGGTCCTCGAAGTCGCGTTGCCGCGCATCCCGATGGCCAGGATCGGCCAGCCGGAGGAAGTCGCCGCCGTGGTGAGCTTTCTCGCCGGAGAAGACTCCTCCTTCGTCACAGGAGCCGTCATTCCGGTGGACGGCGGCCAAGGCATGGGCCACTGACCGCTCACAAGCAGAGAAAAGGAAAACGACATGGGACTTCTTGACGGCAAAACGATTCTGGTCTCCGGCATCATCCACGACTCGTCGATCGCCTTCTCCATCGCGAAGAAAGCGCAGGAAGAGGGCGCGAAGCTTGTGCTGACAGGTTTCGGCAGGCTCCGGCTCGTGGAGGCGATCGCCAAACGGCTTCCCGAGCCCGCGCCGCTCATCGAGTTGGACGTGCAGAACCGGGAGCATCTCGACGGCCTGGCCGACAAGGTGCGCGAGCACGCCCCGGACGGGCTTGACGGCGCAGTGCATTCCATCGCTTTCGCGCCCCGCCCCACGTTCGAAAGCTTCCTCGGCGCCACCTGGAACGATGTCGGCCCGGCGCTGGAAATCTCCGCGTATTCCTACGCCGCCCTCGCCCAGGCCCTCTTGCCCGTGCTCAACGAGCAGTCCTCGCTCATCGGCCTTGACTTCGACTGCTCGCGCGCGGTGCCGTTCTACAACTGGATGGGCGTGGCGAAGCGCGCTTTGGAGTCCGTGAACGAGTACGTCGCCTACAACGTCGGGCACCAGAAGAAAATCCGCTCGAACCTTGTCTGCGCCGGACCGATCTCCACCATCGCGATGAAGGCGATCGGCAGCGCGGAAGAGAACCTCGGCAAGGGCGTGAAGGATCTCAACGAGGGCTGGAACAACCGCGCGCCGATCGGCTGGGACGTCGAGGACCGCACACCGGTCGCGAAGACCGCCGTCGCCTTGCTCTCCGACTGGCTGCCCGGCACCACGGGGTCGATCATCTACGTTGACGGCGGTGTGCACTCTGTCGCAGGGTAGCAGGGTGTCGGACGAGGAATTCACGCCCGACGCCCTGCTCCTGCTCTCTTTCGGCGGGCCAGAAGGCCCGGATGACGTGATGCCGTTTCTGCGACGAGTCACCAAGGGGCGCAATGTGCCCGACTCGCGCCTCGAACAGGTCGCCGAGCATTATCGGCACCTCGGCGGCGTTTCGCCGATCAATGCGCTCAACCGAGAAATCATCGCGAACCTGGAGCAGGAACTCGCCGCGCAGGGATGGGATCTGCCGGTGTATTTCGGCAATCGAAACTGGTATCCCCTCGTCGAGGACACCGTCGCGCAGATGGCGCGGGACGGTGTGCGCCATGCGCTCGTGTTCGCGACCTCGGCTTGGGGCGGCTACTCGGGCTGCATGCAGTACCGCGAGGACATCGCGCGGGCGCGCGCCTCTGTTGGCGAGAGCGCTCCGGAGCTGGTGAAACTTCCCTTCTTCTTCGACCATCCGCTCTTCGTCGAGGCGTTCGCCGACTCGTTGCGCACTGCGTTCGAAGAGATTCCGGAGAGCATGCGGGAGCAGGCCCGGCTCGTCTTCACCGCGCATTCTGTGCCTTTGGCGAGCGGTGGTCGGACGATCTACGAAGGGCAGGTGCGCCAAGCCGCCGCGCTCGTCGCCCACGCGGCCGAAGCACGATCGTACGACGTGGTGTGGCAATCCCGCTCGGGAGCCCCGTCGACGCCCTGGCTGGAGCCTGATGTCTGCGACCATATCGAAAAGCTCGCGGACAAGGGCGCGAACGCCGTCGTGATCTGTCCGATCGGCTTCGTGTCCGATCATGTGGAGGTCGTCTGGGACCTCGACCACGAGGCGAGAGAACTCGCCGACGCGCTCGGCGTGAAGCTGGCCCGGGCGAAGACGCCCGGACATGATCCTCGGTTCGCCAAAATGATCCTGGCCTTGGCGCAAGGCGAGAAACAACGCGGCGTGGCTTCGTGTTCGCCTGGGTGTTGCGCAACAGCGCGAAGAGAGCCCCCCGCAGAGGCCGCGCAGTCGCGTGAGGGAGCATAACAGACCCCGTCCTTTTATGGTGACCTATAACACTTTATAGTATTTTGTGTTATATGGAACGCAATATCCCCACACGAATCAGCCAACGGCCGATGACTGTCATCGGCGGGGGGACGCTCGGCAGGGCGATCGCCTTCGCCCATGCGGTGAAAGGCACCCGGGTGCGCATCTACGACCCGGACAAAGCCACCCGCGAATCTGCCGCCGCGTTCATTGCCGAACGGCGGCAAAGCCTCTCAGCGAGCCAGGACTCGTCATTTGGCGAAGTGAGCACGACGAGCGAGCTCGACGAGGCGCTTCGGGAAGCCTGGTTCGTCGTGGAAGCGGTTCCGGAACGTCGAGATCTGAAGATCGACGTGCTGGGGGATCTGGACGAGGAAGCGGAGCCCGACGCCATTATCGGCACCAATTCCACAACGCTGCCGAGCCGTATGCTGATCGAAAAAGTGCGGAACCCAGAGCGCTTGCTCAACATCCATTACTACCGCCCGCCCGAGTGCCCGGCAGTGGACCTCATGTCGTGCGGGCGCACGCATCGGTCCGTGATCGACTTCTTGTTGAAGATCCTCCCCCGGTACGGGCTGCGCCCGTTCGAGACGAAAGCGGACAGCAGCGCTTTCATCCCCGTTCGGCTTTGGACCGCGGTGAAGCGCGAGGCCATGTCCATCCTCGCGGAAGGGCTCGCAACACCGGCTGAAATCGACGAGATGACCTATGCGGCAGGTTACGCACCACGAGGAAAAGGCATCTTCCGAAGAATGGACCGCAACGGGCTCGACGTGGCGTTGGACATCGAGAACCAGGCGCTCGAGCGAGACCCCTCGCTGCCTACCGCGGCACGCGATGTGTTGCGGCGCTACGTCAAGGCCGGCAAGCTCGGCAAGAAGAGCGGCGAAGGGTTCTACAAATACTGACGGTCACTCTGTCGCGCGCGTTGCCGACGCGGCACGCCGGGGCCCCTTGTCCGCCCGTGGGCCCAGTTCGCATTGGCGAGCAGCATGAGGACGCTCTTCAAGGAACAGCAGGCTGGGCCGGCTCAGCAGACTCGACCGGCGCGGCGGGCTGGGCCGGAACAGCCGATTCTATTGCCTGCGCGGCCCGCTGAGCGACCTGCGCGCCCGGAATCAACGCCTGGGCGATCGTTTGGGCGCGTTCCACCGTTTTCGCGCTGAGCAGCACACGGAGCGCGTCTTCCAGTTTTTTCTCGGTCAGCTGTTGCACAGGCACATGCGCCCCCACGCCAAGAGCCTGGATCCGCCGGCCCCAGAATGGCTGATCAGCGAGCACAGAGCAAATCAACGAAGGAAGTCCTGCGCGCAGGCAAGCGGCCGTGGTGCCCGCTCCGCCGTGATGCACAGCAGCTTTGCACAGCGGCAAGACTGTCGCGTGCTCAACCGACTCGACCACTTTCACATGGTCTCCGAGGTCGCGGTCCGCGAGGTCGCTCCATCCTGCGACGATCAATCCGCGCTGACCATTGCGACGGCAAACGTCTGCGAACATTCGGGCCAACCCATCAGGGTCGCTGACTCTGATGCTGCCGAACCCCCAGTAGATCGGCGGCTCTCCCGCGCGCATCCACGTCCGCACATCTTCAGCAGCCCGTTCCTGCTCCTCATTGCGCTGCCACGACTTGGGCGCCACTTGCAGGAAGCCGAGCATCGGTTTATCGGCGCCGAATTCCGAGGAAAGTTCTGGAACCAAAGCCTGGTCGTAGAATTGGATGTCAGGGATATTCGCTGTTTCCCGGCTCATATCACGGAAAGACCTGTGCGGTGGCAGGCCCAGGGCGTTCCGATGATAGTTGAGCACCCATCGAATATGCTGCCAGGTGATGTACTCCCCCACGCGCCATGTTGCGCGTTTGACGAATCCCGGAGCGGACTCCAGAATTTGTTGCGCCCAGCCGGCCGGGGTGTATTGCGTCACCGGATACGCGCTGTTCATGGTTCCGGGGAAAAAACGGTACCCCATCACCTTCCCGCCTGTTTTGCTGGTGGTCGCGACGACCAGGTTCAATGCGTCAGAATGCGCGAGCACGATGTCCGCTCCCTCGCACACCACGTTCAACTCGCGTGAAACTTTCGGGAACGTTGCTTTCATGTAATCGCGCCACGCGCGGACACGAGATATCGGATTGTGAAGAGATTTTTGATATCCCTCATCATGGTCGGGCAGAGTGTGTATGAGCTCATGCGCGCGCAGGCCCGCGGATTGGACAAGGGCGACCAGCCCGGCCCCCATGCAAGCTATGACGACATCATGGCCCCGCTCGCGCAATGCGGCGCCTAAAGCTATGACAGGCTGAACGTCCCCCCGGCTGCCTAACGTTATGAAACATACTTTCATGACTGCGCCAACCAACCTTCCGAAGGACTGCCCGTAGCCAAGACTCAAACAAGGCTGGCCTCAATGGTATGGGGTCGCCTGAATGTTTCGCTAGGCGTAGCGTCAAGCATATCGCAAATATCACAATAGACAAGCCGGAGCAAGTTGCGCCACTATGGTTCGGGGCTTTTTGAGAACGCGCCTCGCCCCGCGCGAAGCACGTCATAGGTTTAATATGGAAAACGTGCGTATGCTCTGGCCGCTTCTCGCGGCAACGACAACTTTGACGATGTTCGGCGCCTGCCCCACAGCAGCGGCGGAATCCTGTTTCCACGGGATCTACCTCGACGCGGTGGATGGCAAGGCCTACGCTTGCCCCTGGGGCGGCGGCATGGTCCACACAACACACGGCGACGTCTACGTCGATGTGGGCGGGATCGTCCTGCCGGACTCGGCGTACGCGTTCGGGCTGCCGGACGACGGAGCCGACGACCCAGACGGGGCCGATGATGGGGCCAAAGACGGCGACCACGGGGCCGACGACGGCGACAGTGGCGAATGAGACCGCGTTTTCGCAGGCAGGGCACAGCAAACATGCCTAGACGAGAACGCTGTCATTCGGCATAATGTCTGCCATGACCAAAAAGCCGCGCCGCGCCTTCCAGCTTCGATCCGCTCTCGCATTGCTCCTCGCGGGCGGGCTGACGCAAGCCGGAGCCGCCGCCGCGGACCCCAATGACGATTGGTCGGACGGGTACTTCCACTCCACAGAGGAATATCCGGTCCCAAAGGTGATGCTCCTGACCACCTGCACACCGGACCAGATGCTGGCCGTCGTGAAAAGGACCGACCCTCGTGAGTTCGCCCGCTGGATGACGGAGTACAAAGTCCACAGTCAAGAAATACAATTGTCCGCACAAGTTTGGGCCAGGGCGTTCTTCTCCATGGAACCGGGGGTGCGCGGGCCGCGCAGGGACGTTTCAGAAAGAATCGCGGGCACGTTCGGCGATCCCACCGATCTCATGTACGCAGACCACGCGAAAATATTTTTCAGCAACCACGCCATCGCCCGGCGAATGACCGAACAGTGCAAGGACTACCCGAAAGATGATCCGTCCGTCTGGGATTGGTGAGGCTGGGGGGTATTTTTCATCAGCCCGCTCGGCTCTCCTGAGAGGGATACTTCCTGTGTAACATCTGTTGTACGCGGCGGTTCATTAGCGTACAACGAGCGGGAACGTACCAATCTTCGCTGTGGGCGAGAACCCTTGTGTCGGGCTCGAAAGGAAAGGGCGATGCTTCTGCGCGCTTATCTCTGCCCGGTCTTTCTTAGCCCTTAGCGAGAGAGTTTCACGCGCGGCGGACGAGACCGCACATTCAATGGCCACCAGAACCAACGTCCGAGGAAGGCGGCAATAGACGGGGTCATGAACGCACGCACGATAAACGCGTCGAACAAAATACCGAGACAAATAGATCCGCCGAGTTGCGCAAGGCTCAGCAAATCATTAATCACCAAAGCCCCCATGGTCAGGGCGAAGACAAGGCCTGCGGCGGTCTCCATGCTCCCGGTCGCGCCCATAGCGCGTATGATCCCCGTTTTGATCCCGGCGGGCATTTCCTCTCTGAGCCGCGAGACGAAGAGCAGGTTGTAGTCGGAGCCCACCGCCAACATGATGATCACCGCGACCACGAGCACAGACCAATGCAGCGGAATCCCCAAGATGTCCTGCCAGATGAGCACAGAGATACCAAAGGACGCTCCCAGCGAGATCGCGACTGTTCCAACGATGACGATCGACGCGATCAGACTCCGCATCAAGATCAGCATGACGACCAGAATCAAGCTCAAGGAGGAGATGACTGCGATCATCAGGTCGAACGTCGCGCCGTCCCGCATGTCTTTCACCATGCTGGCCGCACCGGTGATGAAGAGCTTCGACCCCTCCAGGGGGGTTCCCTTGATAGCGTCGTGCGCGGTGGAGAGAATGACGGGAATTTGCGCTATTCCCTCGGGGGACATGGGGTCCCCGTCGTGGGTGATGTAGAAGCGCGCGGCTTTCCCGTCCGGGGAGAGGAATGTTTTGAGCGCCTTTTGGAAGTCCGGGTTCTTGAACGTGTCTGGGCCGAGATAGAAGGAGTCGTCGATATGCGCGGTGTCGAAGGCCTTGCCCATGGCGCCAGGATTCTGCAGTGAAAGCACCTTCTGCCGCAGCTGGTCCAACTGCGTGCTGTATTGGGCTTGCTGGAGCTTTCGCTGGTCTTTAGCCTGAGCGATCATTTTCGGCGTGATCTTGAGCATCTCCAAAGTGAGCGCATAGGTCTTCTTCAACCGCTCTATGGAGGTTTCCAACTGGTCGACAGAAGAGGAAATGCTGTCCATCGAGTCCATGGAGTTGCGCACAGCCCAACACCACGACCAGTCGTAGCAGTCGCTGCCGATCCAATGGAACAAGTTGCGCGCTATGCGGATGTAGTCTTCGGTGACGGAGACTTTTTCTTCCGCGTCCTTCGCCGACTTCAACGACGCGGGCATGTCTTCCTCAAGGGTGATCCGAGACACCTCGGCCATCTGCTGTTGGATCTTGTACTGGAGCTCCATGTTGTCGATCTGCACGTCGAGCATGTCGAGCATCCTCTTCGAGTCGGCTAAGCGCTCTTTCTGGAAATCAAGGCCTTCGACTTGCACGGGGTCTTGGATGCTGAGCCCGTACGGGAGCGAGGTGTGCGCCAGGGGCGTCGTCCCGCCTGGCCGGGTGATGCCTTGGGTTCGAGCGATGCCGGGAAGGTGGTAGATGCTTTTCGCGATCCGCTCCAGCACAAGCATGTCCGCGGGGTTGCGCATGTCGTGGTTTGTTTCCACCATCAGCGTCTCCGGGCTCATTCGGCTGATGGAGAAATGCTGGTCGGCGACATGGTAGCCGACGTTCGCGGCCGTGTCCTGCGGGATGTAGCTGCGGTCGTCATAGCTGGGACGGTAATTGACCAATGCGAGCAGGCCGACGAGAGCGATCACACTCGCCCCGGCGAGGACCGGCACCGGCCAACGGGTCACCACAGTGCCCACGCGCCGCCATCCCCTGGTGCTCGCGGTGCCTTTCGGCTCGAAGGCCCCGAATCGGCTGCCGCCAGCGATCACGGCCGGGCCCAGAAGCAGCGAGCCCATGACCGCGACAAGCACAGACACAGCACATGGTGCGGCGATGGCGTTGAACACCGGCAGACGCGCGAAACTGAGACAGTAGATCGAGCCGGCGACCGTGAGACCCGAACCGAGGATCACATGGGCGACGCTCCGGATCATCGTGTAGTAGGCGCTTTCGCGGTCTTCTCCCGCCCTGCGCGCTGTTTGATATCGGCCGATGAGGAATATCGCGTAATCCGTCCCCACGGCGATGGTCAGCGCGGTGACCATCTTCGTGGCGGTCGGGGAAAGCCCGAGGAGTTGGTAGTGGCCGAGGCAGGCGACAACTCCCTCGGCGCCCGCCAAGGTGCACCCGACCATCACGAACAGGAGCACAAGGACGCTGAACGACCGATAGGTGATGAGCAGGATGGTGACCAGCACGGCGACAGTAACCAGATCGATCTTCGTCGCGCCCGCGTTCGCGGCGATGTTCCCGTCCTCGGCGAGCGCCGCGCCGCCAGTGAGATAGCCGTGCACGTAGGGGGGGTGCTTGACGTTTTCCAGCACTTGGCGCACGGCCTGGACGGACTGGTTCGCAAGCGCCTCGCCTTGGTTTCCCGCGAGCACGACCTCAACGAACGCGGCCTTGTCGTCGTCGCTCTGCGCGCCGTCCGCCATCAGCGGATCGCTCCAGAAGTCCCGGATGTTCTGGATGTGCTTTTTGTCCTCGCGCAATGCTTTCAGCACTTCGTCGTAGTACTTGTGCGCGGCGTCGCCAGGTTGGAACGGCTTGTCGGACTCCACGATAATCATGACCGAGCTGTTCGAGTTGGACTCGTGGAACACATTGCCGATATGTTTTGCCGCGATCAACGCGGGCGCGTCATCCGGGGACAGGGACACGGCGCGCTCATTGCCCACCTCCTCGAGAGACGGGGCGGCGAAGTGGGCCACTGCGATCAACAGAATCCACAGCAGGATGACCAACGGCCAAAAGCCCCGGATGGCCCGAGCCCACAAAGGACGGGCAGCGCCTTTATCGCTCATGATGCGGATTTGTCCTCGCAATAGGTTTGGGCGAACGGCAGTCTCGCCACATACTCGTCTTTCAGCTCGTCGTTGACGCTGATTCGGCAACCGAGATAGTCGCTGTCGCCCTGGGCCATGATGTTCAAAACGGAGGTTTGTTGCGTCATCGTGAACTCAACGGACCACGGCAAAGATTTCACCACAGCCAGTTGCGCATTGGCGTTCTGGTCCATGTAGCTGATCCTGACCGTCGTCCCCGACGGGCCGAAGATCTCATAACGCACATGCTTGGGGTGCAGATTCCTTGGCTCCTCCAGTGGAGGCCCTCCGTTGGAGAACCTGTGGTCTGACCCGAACACCCCGTGCAGACGGTAGTCGATAGTGCCTGTGATACAGACGATGGCCACGATCACGAAAAAGACCCACGTCTTCCTCGCCAGCTTACCCGTGAAGGTTGCAGCCACCGACGCTCCTCAAAACATGCCTCTCTTCTTTAGAGGACCCGCATTGGCCGAGCGGACTTCTGCGGTCCTAGAGCTCTCATCTCACGACGCGACCTGACGGTCTTCTTCCGCACAACTCCCAGGAGGGCCTACCCTCAAGTTCTGACTGGCCGATCATGACACACCTTATCCTAATAGGAAGAAGACCGCATCCGCGAGCCACGCCGAGTGTGACGTTTTCCTGATTCTCCCCGCGGCAACCGCGGCCCCGGCGCGTCGGACGACATCCGATCCGACACGTCAAAGACGTTGGAAACGGGGTTCTCGGCTCATATCTCCCTGGCTGCGAGATCCGCGCGGCCAACGACAACACACGCCAGGTTGTGTCCGGACATGTGCAGCCGGTCGGGGACGCCATCGCCATCGCTGTCGTAGCTTGTCGGGTAATCGGCGTGGGTCGGCGGCGCCGCGTGGTGCACGCCGTCCCCCGGCCCGATCCCGCTGCCCGTGGGCAATGAGACAACCCACGGCATTGCTGTCGGCTCCACGCCGTAGATCACGCGGCGGAGCAAGGGGAACCAGTCGCGGATCTCGTCATCGTCGGACATCATGGCATAGACGTGCCCGTCCGCCATGTGCAATTGCGCTGCGCCCTCCCCAGAATTCTCCGGGATGCCGGGCGAGCCGCAGAACACGACGTCCGAGACCATGCCCGGCGGCGTGAGCCGCAACGCGAGCGCGGTGAGCAGCGAGCCGTAGGAGTGGCCGATCGCGACCAGGTGCGGAGCCGGATCACGGACGGCGAGCCCCTGGTAGAAGGTGCTCAGCGCGCCCGCCCCGGCACGAGCGCGCCGCGTCGCGTACACGCCGTACCGGCCGCTCAGCCTCGCTCGATGATTCGGCCCATCGGGGTTCGGGCTTTGGTAGCCGAGCCAGATGATGGTCGCCACTGCCGCGCCTTGCGCGCCACAACGTCGGGCGACCTGTTCGGCGTTCTCTTTCAGCGCCCTGGCCTCGTCGATGAACTTCGGCAGGTTCCAGACGACTTCCGAGAACGGAGCAGCAGCCGAAGAGACTGCGGCGTTCGCCCCCGGCGTGGTGACAGCGATATGGCGCGCAGCGTCCGGATCCCCTAAAGCGATGGCTGTCATGGTCCGAGGCTCCGAGCGCACGTCGAGAAAAAGGAGTTTCGCATCCGGGTTTTCGGCGAGGGTCCGCGCGATCACGGCAAGGTCGGCGAGCTTGCGCTCTGTGCGCCAAAGTCGAGAAGACTGCCCAAGAAGCTTGGCCCGCGACCGGTCGCGTTCGGCGAGAAGCCGCTCGCGTTCCGCTGCCATGAGATCCCGGTTGGCCTGATCGCGTTCCGCCGCGCTGCACCAGTTCACAACCGTGCAGTTCGTCACGCGGCGCGCCACCATAGCCATGATTTTATACCGCGAGCCGCTCCGTTTGATGAATGCCGATGTTCACGAGGCTCCTGCCAGGCATGGTCTTGCCGC
This sequence comes from Segniliparus rotundus DSM 44985, assembly GCF_000092825.1. Taxonomy (NCBI): domain Bacteria; kingdom Bacillati; phylum Actinomycetota; class Actinomycetes; order Mycobacteriales; family Segniliparaceae; genus Segniliparus; species Segniliparus rotundus. The sequence goes on from NC_014168.1 coordinate 2,587,978, forward strand.
CCAGCCCGGGTGCTACCAATCCACACCTGCCCTTCGATAGACGAGTTCGACCAGGCTTCTTCTATGCAACGCCTTCCTGTCCACGCCGAGATCCTTCAGGAGGGAGGCGGCCTGGGCCCTGTGGCGGAGCTCCTCCTGGTACACAACTAGGTATCAGGGGCTCTTTTCCACTGGCACCGACCATCGTGACGTCAACGTTCGGTTCCGGAGAACCGAGCAGGTTCTGTCTCCGGATCGTCGCCATGCGCCGCAGGTCGCGTCTAGTCCTGAAAGAGCAGCCCTGTTGTGTTCGAGATATCGCATGTTCCAAAGCGGTTGCGCACGAATAGCTTCTGTGAATAAATAGAAGCCATGGGCGATGTTTCGTTGACAGCGCGAGAAACGCGCCGACGGTTGAGCTTCAGCGAAGACAGTTTTGCTCGTTTTCCCAGGATGACAGCCTGTCTAGAGTTCTTGTACGAGGGGCTCCTGGACACAGGCCTGCTCTGGGAGGCTTTCTCCCTCCTTCGCCAGGAGTTCCCTGCGCTCACTGGCAGAGTAGAGACTGCGGCGGGTGGCTTGGAGTTCGTGGTCGACGGACACGAGGTTGCGCGGGAGGAGGTTTTCCGAGTCCGCGCGGTCTCGGGCGGGAAGCCAGACCCGACACCCCTGGAGATCGATATCGCCAAAGCGCTCGCCATGATCGAAGTTGTCTCCGGGGATTGCTGGCATCGAGTGATGTTTGCGATGAGCCATGCTCTTGCGGACGGCACCCATATCATCGCGATGTATGCCCGGCTTTGGGAAAAGTACACCAGCCTTGTTGAATCCGCGCAGGCCGAGATTGCTCCGTCCCAGTCATTTCCGCTGTCGCCGCAAGCGGTACTGGAGTCGAGAGGGATTCGCAAAGGTCCGTCCACCGGATCAGAGCGGGTGTCGCGCGTAGCCTGGAGCGGAGAGATGCCCTCGGCAGAGGATCTGATAGACGGCAAAATGCGCGCTGTCTACCAGAAACTGAGCTTAGATCCAGAATTGACCGCCATGTTGCAGACCAAGGCGAAATCGGAAGGCATGTCTCTCTATAGTGCGCTTGTCGGAGCGATCCTGCTGGCCGAGCGAGACGCGTTTGGCGAAGCAACAGCGGAGGATGAGCTGACGCTCGGCCTGATGTCCTTAGTGGATGGGCGGAGGAGATTAAGCCCGCCAGTGGGAGATTTCGAGGTGACGAATTTCGTCGGAGCCTCGTATATAGCTATGGATGTCAGCCGGAAGAGCGATCCGATCGACCTTGGAAAAAGGATGCACGAGCAGATACGGCAGGATATTGCATCCGGGTTATACTTACAGCCGATGCTGACACAAATAGATATCCGCGAGCCCCGAGAGCCTTCTATTGTTTGCAGCAACTTGGGCGTGATTCCAGATTTATCTTTGCCGACCAAGCTTACGCTACAAGATTTCACCCCTTACATCTATTACGAGATTCTAGGCGAAGATTTCAACTTATCAGATCGTGTAAGAAAAATTCGGGCTCCTTCTTTAACGGCCTCAGTGTACCAAATATGGCGACTCAAGGGACGGCTGCAAATCAACATGATCAACTTGTCCGGGACCATCTCGGACAAGACGCGCAAAGGGATCCTCGACAATATCGAGCAAACCTGTCGGAAGCTCGTGGAATAAGGAGAAGACTGATGGGTTTGACACGACGGCCGTTGTCTGCGGTAGAAGCTCCTTACCTAGTGTCTAATGTGATCATCGGAGTAACGGCGGATCTTCAAGGAACTGTCGACAGAACAGTGCTTCGGGCTGCCCTTGCCGCCCTATTCACAGAGTACCCGGTGTTAATGGGTAGGATCGAGTACACAGAGACCGGCGCCGACCTTGTCGTAGAGGACTTGAACAGTGAGGCCGAAAGCGCCGTCGCTTTAATCGAGGAAGAGACTTGGCGCGAGGATAGTCCGTTTACATTGGATCCCACCAAGAGGGTCAGTCAGGTGAAAATCGCCTCTGCCGGGGACGTGTCGCGGCTTTCTCTGGGTATCTTCCATGGCATTTTTGACGGCATGGCCAGTGCGTTCATTGCGGTGCGGCTCATGTGGCTCTACGTCAATCTTCTCTCAGGGAAGGACGTTGAGATCCTTCCTTCGCAGCCCACGCCGAAGTCCCCAGAGCAAGTGCTCAAAGAGCGCTCCGTGCCAATCGGCCCGACCGGCGAGGACCGGCTCAGCGGTGTGGTGTGGAACGGTGTCCTGCCTTTGGCGGAGGCGCTGCCCGAGGGCGCATGCATTTGGCGCCCTTCGTGGCTTTTGAACCTCCCGCTCGACATCAGCACCGATTTACGAGAATTAGCCAAGGCCGAGGACATTTCCTTACACAGCTTGATCTGCGGGGCTGTCCTTGTTGCGGAACGCAGCGTCCACGCTGGAGCCGATAGCGCGGATCAGCTTTTGCCATTCGGCTTGTTCTCCCCTGTCGATATGCGCAACCGCATAAGCCCCCCGTTAAGCCCGGTCGAGGTCACGAACTTCGCCGGCGTTTCACGAGTGAAAGTTCAGGTGTCAGCGAACAGCGATATTGTCGAGATCGGCAGACTCGTCCAGGAGCAACTGCGTAGCGACATCAAGAACGGGACTGTGCTGAGCACATTGGCCGATCCGGCCGAGAGCACCGGCGAGGAGATGAAGCCGAGCGTTGCGACAATGGTCAGCAATGTAGGCGTTGTTGCCTTGCCCGAACTGCTGGAGTCACTCGCGCCGCCGAACGCGCAGTGGCTTGATATTCAGTTGATCACACAAATGGATTACAGCCAATTAAAACATGTGATTCCTTCTTTGCCAGAAGGTGCAGTGTTACCGCCCGCGATGGGCACATACTACCATGTCTACACGGTTGGAGAAAAACTGACAATATCATTGCGGATCGTTCCTGGAAGCCACAGTCCCGATCTTCTCGCTCAGATTCGATCATCTATAAGCGATCTGCTCATTGCAGCCGCCCGACGAAAACATGTGAACAACTGATGAGTCTACGGTATCGGCGTCGGCTTTCTGCGCGCGAAGCTGAGTTCGTTGACTCGCCGCAGCGCAACATCGGATTCTCTTACACGCTTCGGGGCAATTTGGACACTGCTGCGCTGCTACGCGCATTCGGCAGGTTGCGAGAAGAGTTCCCACTGCTCGCTGGCCGGGTTTTAGCGGTGGACGATGGTTTCGATTTCGTTGTCGACGAGTCCTGCAAAGCGCCGCAAGATGTTGTACGACTGCTCCGGGCGAAGCCAGGTACTCAAGTACCACCAAATCTAAACCCCAGCTCAAGTCTGGCCACGCTCGATGTGGTCACGTACGACGAAGATTGGCATTGCGTGACCCCATGGTGCAATCATGCGGCCGCTGATGGGAGGTTGTGGCTCTTCCTGGTCCAAAGACTGTGGTCGCTGTACACACAGGAAGCGGATGGCGCACCGGAAAGCTCGCTGCTGCCCGACGCTGGCAGGTTTCCAGGGGCGATGGAATATTTACTGGCACAGCGAAACATCAGGGAAGGCTCCATCACCGGCGAGGAACGATTGCGCGGGGCAAGGTGGAGCGGGTCGCCTCCGAGAGCGGGAGCGATGCTGGCAGAGAACTTTCAGCTGCAAAGCACTCGACTGCAGTTGAACGAGCGCTTGACGACGGACCTCCGCGCGTTAGCGGCACGGCGGAGCATCAGTATGCATGGTGTCGTCGCTGGAGCGGTCGCATTGGCTGAGCGCGCTGCGTTCGTGGATGTCCCCGAGGGCGAACCTGTGCCGATGGCTTTCATCTCTCCCGTGGAGATGCGCGCTCGGGTGGTTCCGCCAATAGCGATAGACGAGGTGACCAATTTCATGGGCACTGCCTACACGCAGCTGGAGGTCTCCTGTGAGAACAAACTGCTCGAACTCGGCAAGACTTTGTCAGATCAGCTCATCGCAGACCTTAAGGACGGTCTAATACTCGGGGCGATGGCTTCGCCAACATTGCCGGAGCGCGGCGGTGTGGGGGTCGTCCTCAACAATATCGGTGTGATACCGAGCCCGTCACTGCCCGAAAATCTGATTGCGGAGGATGTGGCCTGGAGTTTTTATGTGGAACCCGGCCAGATGCGGTCTGTTTTGGAATCGATGCCAAAGGATGCCGAAGTCCCCATGGAAGTGGGCTCGATCTATTATTTTTACTCATTCTGCGGCATGCTGAACATCGACCTGATGCATATGCCCGGTTGCGCCAGCGAGCAGGCACGGAAATCTCTCGTGCGCCGGGTGATCCAGTTGCTCGTGGAGACAGCTCAAATCAAGGAGGTATGTTGACTGTGCAACGTAGAAGACTGACTTTCGCCGAGGAGTCGTTCATCCAAGTGCCGACGATGGAAACAGTCGCTGTAGCCTGCTCAGTGAGGGGCGCGCTTGACACGGCCTTGCTAAAACAAGCATACCACCTCTTGCGGAAAGAATTCCCCATTGTGGGGGCCCGCGTGGAGCAAGAAGATGACGGGTACGTATTCGTCGCCAACGAATCGGACGAAGCCTCTTTCATTCGGTTCGAGGCGCAAAAGGGCCCCTGGCGGTTCGAAGATGTGCTTTCTCCTAATTTCGATCTCAAAGAGACTGTCAGCATGGTCAATGTCAGTTCGGATGGCGAGCAACATCGAGTGACTTTTTTCGTCAACCACGCAGTCGTGGATGGGCAGCACAGTATTTTTCTGCTGAACCGCTTGTGGTCTCTGTACACCGAACTCGCGACCTCTGGCTCGGTCGCCCCGCGCACACCGCAGCGGCTACCATCCGCCCCATTTGAGCTGATGGAGAAAAAGTACGGCTACGTGGCAGGGAAGACCCCGTACGCGGAGCGCTTCGCGCAGATCCGCTGGAGCGGTTCTATGCCCTGTGCAGAAGAGTTGACCGGGTCGGAGTCGTTCGTCACCAATAGATTGCGATTAGACCAAGAAACGACTGCCCGGCTAAGCCAAGCAGGGCGCCGCTTGGGCATATCCATGCACGGCCTAGTCTCCGGGGCCATAGCCGTCGCCGAACGCGGAAACTTCACTAACCTACCCGAGGAAGAGCCGCTATGGCTCGGTCTACTGACACCAATTGATTTCAAAGATAAATTAAACCCACCGCTCAAAATCTACGAGGTCACGACACTCGTCGGTTTTTCCGCTGTCGCGGTCGAGGTGGACACGAGGAGCGATATTGTCACCATAGGTAAACGAGTGATTGCGCAAATAAAAGACGATCTTGCGGACGGCACGGTACAACTGACCTCCGTAAGTCCGTTCCCAGACCTTGCGAGCCGGGGGTATGAACCGCCCGTGCTCATCAGCAACTTGGGTGTCATTCCGGACTTCCCACTACCAGCAAAGCTTTTCCATGAAGATTTCCGGGCCTACATCCATAAAGATTTCAGCGGCCTTCCAACCTTTATCTCCAGTTTCGACCAAGGAGCAACGATCCCTGTGCTCGAAGCTTCTATCTACGCCCTCTCGACGTTCAATGGCCAGTTGAGCATTGAGGTGAGGAACATTCCGGGGACCATCAAGGACGCAGACCAGAAAAAGATACTGGCGCGGATCGGTGAGCTACTCGTAAACTGCGGCTCGGAGCAGACACGGCAAGAAGGCTGACAGGGCGATGCGAAGAAAGGAGCGAAAGAAACGGCCCAATCCTGAGGGTGCCCCCGGTGGAATACAACAGGTCCTCACAGCAATGTCGATATCCCCTTGGGCAATCATCGGGACGGTAGTGCCGATCTTGCTCTACTTCGTGTTGACCAGAATCTTCGGATACAGCCAACAGATGGCGCTAAGCTGCGGGGTCGCAGTTGCCGCGAGTTCCATCATCTGGCGCATGGTCCGGCAGCACGAAGTGAACCAAGTCGAACTTTTCGTGCTATTTATGCTTGTGGTAGGTCTCGCCTCTTCTTATATAACAAAGCAGCCGAGGGCTATCCTCGTTGTCGAGGCATGCCAGGGGATTATCGGGGCATGTTTTGTATTCGCGAGCTCGTTCACGCGCGAGCCCATTGTGAGTCTGATCTTGAAGCCGTTTTTCACCAAAGGGAACCTCGTGTGGGAAAAGGCTTGGCAAGCGTGCCGGGACAGCAAGCCTGGTTTTCGGAGAAGAATCGTGCAACTCAATATGATTTGGGCGATTGTCGTTCTTACTTGGTCAGGGACAAGCCTGGCGATAAGCCTCCTACTACCGCTCGATTATGCAGTTGTCCTTGTGCTTATTCCGTTCATCACGTTCAGTCTCACAGGGTTCTTGGCCATCAAACGCCTGTCGAAGCCATTGGGAATCGCTTTGCTCGAATTCCAGGAGCAGAACAAGGAACCTGCTATTGAGGAAACTCAATGAATTTGATTCTCCAATGTTTGCCGAAATCCCGCGAGGAGAGTTTTCCAATGGTTTCGGAGGAGTTTGAAGCGCTATCAGACAGATTTCTCGATCAAGATTATGCTCAGGTCGGAATGCCTCGTTTTAAGCCTTGCGCTCTCCCACGCGTTTCGCGACGTGTGGATGAGTGGGCTGTATCCATGGGTGGACTGATAGTGCTTGAGCCGTACAGTCACGACACGCCGCAGGGTGTCTGTCGTCTATACGACTGTCGCTGACTCCGGACTCTTCTGTGAGAGCCAGAGCTGTCCCTGCTGCGCGACGAGACTTTGTGCTCTCTTACTTCCTCATCACCAAAGGACTGCCAGGGCTGTCCTCTTGCCCCTTAGTTCCAGTCCCCGAGACCGTCGCCCTTGCTCAGGATGCCGCCCTTGCTGTTCTTCACGATCACCGGGTCGCCCCGGTGCGAGTTCTCCATGAACCACTGGGCGTCGGCAGGGTTCAGGTTGAGACAGCCATGGCTTTGGTCGTACTTGCCGATAGCCCCCGCGGCCCACGGGGCCGAGTGGAGATAGATGCCGCTCCAGGAGATCCGCGTCGCGTATTGGACGTTCAGTTTGTAGCCGAGCGCGGCGGTGGTGGGGATGCCGAACGTGGAGGAGTCCATGACCACCGTGGGCAAACGCTCCTGAATGTAGTAGGTCCCGTTCGGGGTGGGGAACTTGTCCCCGCCCATCGACACGGGCATGGTCTTGATGACTTTGCCATTGCGGGTCACCGTGACCTGGTGCGTCGCGTCGTCGGCGACGGTCACGAAGGCGTCGCCGATGCTGTAATGCGTGCGGGTGGCGCCCGCCTGCACGTCGACCACGGTGCCAGGAGTCCAGAACTGGCTCGGGCGCCAGCGGAGCTGCTTGTCGCCGTACCAGTAGAAGACGCCTTGCTGCGGCGGGTTCGTGGTGATCGTGACAGCTTCTTGGACCCTCCCCCGATCAGCCGGGGCGACCGGCTTCGAGAAGTTGACCAGAACCGGCTGGGCGATGCCGACCGCTTCCCCGTCGGCAGGGGAGAGGTTCGGCGCGCCGTACACGCGCTGCTCGAACTGCATCGCGGTCTCCGGGGCCGGCTCCGAGCCGTCCTCGCTGTCGTCGCCCGGTTCGGCAAGCGCCAAGGAGGGGACGACGAGGGGGAACAGAACGGCGAAAAGCACGGCTGAACGACGGATGAAGCGATGGCGCATGCACACGAGCATACCTGAGCGAACAGCGACAGCGCCGCAGAAAAGGATCGCCAGGAGCGCGCGGCAAGTCTTTGCCCGGCAGGAACGAGGGCGGGCCCCCACGCGTGACGCGTGGGGGCCCGCCCTCGTTCCTGCCGGGCTCTCGCCCGGCTTTTTCCGCCCGGCGCTTACACCCTGGCGAGCAGCGAAGCGGGAGGCGTGAAACGCTCCCCGTATGCGGCCGCGAGCTCTTTGGCGCGCTCGACGAAGCCAGCGACGCCGCCGGGATATCCGTCGATGTACTGCGACACGCCGCCAGTCCAGGCCGGGAAGCCGATGCCGAAAATCGAGCCGATGTTCGCGTCCGGCACCGAGGTGAGCACGCCTTCGTCAAAGCATTTGACCGTCTCAAGCGCTTCCGCGAAAAGGTAGCGCTCCTGCAAATCCTTGAGCGGGATTTCCGCCGTGCCGGAATGGAAGGCTTCACGCAGACCGGCCCACAGCAGGCCGCGCTTGCCTTCGGCGTCGTAGTCGTAGAACCCCGCCCCGGAAGAGCGGCCTTTGCGGCCGTGCTTTTCGATCAGCTCCTCCAGGATGGCGATGAGCTCGTTCTCCTGCTGGCTCACAGAGCCGCCAGAAGCCTCGACGCCCGCCTTGGTCTCTTTCGCGATCTTCAACGGCAGCGTCAGAGTGAGCTCGTCCAAGAGTTGCAGCGGGCCGACCGGATACCCGGCCTGCAGGCCCGCCTGCTCGATAGTGACCGGCTCGACGCCCTCCTGCAACGCGAGCAGCGCCTCTTGGGTGAGGGTGCCGATCACGCGGCTGGTGAAGAAGCCCCGGGAGTCGTTGACGACGATCGGGGTCTTCTTGATCGCGAGGGTGTAGTCGAAGACCTTCGCGAGCGCCTTGTCCGAGGTGTTCTTGCCCCGGATGATCTCCACGAGGGGCATCTTGTCCACTGGCGAGAAGAAGTGGATGCCGATGAAGTCCTCCTGGCGCTTCACCCCCTCGGCGAGGATCGTGATCGGCAGGGTCGAAGTGTTCGAGCCGAGCAGCGCGTCCGGCTCGACGACGTCCTGAATCTCTTGGAAGACCTTGTGCTTGAGCTCGACGTTCTCGAACACCGCCTCAATGACGAAGTCCACGCCCGCGAAATCGGCGGGGTCCGCGCTCGGCGTGATCCTGGCGAGGAGGGCTTGCGACTTCTCCTGCGTGGTCTTGCCCCGGGAGAGCGCCTTGGCTTCGATCTTCTCGGAGTACGCCTTGCCCTTTTGCGCGGCTTCAAGGGTCACGTCTTTGAGGACCACCTCGAACCCGGCCTTGGCCGAGACGTACGCGATGCCCGCGCCCATCATCCCGGCGCCGAGCACACCGATCTTCTTCGGCGTGTGCTTGGGCTCGTCCTTGGGCCGGCTGCCGCCCGAGTTGATGTGCTGCAGGTCGAAGAAGAACGCTTTGGTCATGTTCTTCGCGACCTGCCCGACAGCCAGCGACACCATGTAACGGGTCTCGATGAGCGAGGCGTTGTCGAAGTCGACCTGGGCGCCCTCGATGGCGGCCGCGACGATCGCGCGCGGCGCGGGCATCGGGGCTCCGTGGGTCTGCTTGCGCAGGTTCGCCGGAATCGCCGGCGCGAACTGGGCGAACGACGGGGTGGAGGGGCTGCCGCCGGGAATCTTGTAACCCTGTTGGTCCCAGGGCTGCACGCCGCCTTCGGGGTTGGCTTTGATCCAGGCCTTCGCGGCCGGGACCAGCTCGTCCACCGAGCCGACGAGCTCATGCACGAGGCCGAGGTCCTTCGCCTTGGACGGGTTCAGCCTCGGACCCTGCAACAGCACGTTCATGAGGGCGTTCTGGATGCCGAGCAGGCGGACCGTGCGGGTGACGCCGCCGCCGCCGGGGAGCAGGCCCAGCTGCACTTCCGGCAAGCCCAGCTGGACGCCCTTCACGTCGGCGACGATGCGACGATGGGTGGCGAGGGCGATCTCGAGACCGCCGCCGAGCGCCGCGCCGTTGATCGCGGCGACCACGGGCTTGCCCAATTTCTCCAACCGGCGCAAGTACCCCTTGAGCGTGTTCAGCTCGTCGGTGAACCGCGCCGCGTCCTCGGGCTGCAACTTGATCAGGTCGTTGAGGTCGCCGCCCGCGAAGAAGGTTTTCTTCGCGGAGGTGATCACGACGCCGGGGATCTTCTCGACCTCGGACTCCAAACGTTCGACCGTCGCGGCGAGCGACTTGCCGAAGTCCTGGTTCATCGTGTTCGCGCTTTGGTTCGGGTCGTCGAGCACGAGCGTGACGACGCCGTCGGCGTCCTGTTCCCAGCGGATGGTGTTTGCGTAGTCAGACATGTTTTTCTTTCGGTCCCTTCTCAGACTCTCAGACGCGCTCGATAATGGTCGCGACGCCCATGCCGCCGCCGATGCACAGGGTGACCAGGCCGTAACGGGCCTGGCGGCGCTCCAACTCGTCCACAACAGTGCCGAGGATCATCGCGCCGGTCGCGCCGAGCGGGTGGCCCATCGCGATGGCGCCGCCGTTGACGTTGACCTTGTCCGGGTCGAGGCGCAGATCCTTGATCCACTTGAGCACCACGGACGCGAACGCCTCGTTGAGCTCCCAGACGTCGATGTCCTCGACGGTGAGGCCCGCTTTCTTGAGCGCCAGCTCCGTCGCGGGGGTCGGCCCGGTGAGCATGATGGTCGGCTCGGAGCCGACCTGGGCCGTTGCGACGATCCGGGCGCGCGGAGTCAAGCCTGCCCGTTTGCCGGCGGCTTCGCTGCCGACGAGGACGATGCCCGAACCGTCCACGATGCCCGAAGAGTTCCCGCCGGTGTGGACGTGTTCGATGCGCTCGACGCTGTGGTACTTCTGCAGCGCCACCGCGTCAAAGCCGCCCTGGTCGCCGATGGTGGTGAAAGCTGGTTTGAGCTTGCCGAGGCCTTCGACGGTGGTGCCGGGGCGGCGGTGCTCGTCGTGGTCGAGAATGGTGACCCCGTTGATGTCTTTCACCGGCACGACAGACTTGGCGAAGTAGCCGCCGGTCCATGCGCGCTCGGCCTTGTCCTGCGAGGAGACCGCGAACGTGTCCACGTCTTCACGGGTGAAGCCCTCGATCGTGGCGATGAGGTCCGCGCCGATGCCCTGCGGGGCGATGTACAGGTCGTAGCTCGTCGCAGGGTCGGAGAAGAGCGCGCCGCCGTCCGAGCCCATCGGGACGCGGGACATCGACTCCACGCCGCCGCCGACGACCAACTGGTCCCAGCCGGAGGCGACTCGGGCCGCGGCGAGGTTCACGGCCTCAAGGCCGGAGGCGCAGAAGCGGTTGATCTGGGTGCCCGGGACCCCCTCAAGCCCCACGGCCAGCGCGGCGGTGCGGGCGATGACCGCGCCCTGGTCGCCGATCGGGCTGACGACGCCGAGGATGACGTCGTCGATGTCCTTGGGGTCCAGGCCGCCGTGACGGGCTTTGAGCTCGCGCAGGAGCCCGGTCACGAGGTCAAGGGGCTTGACGCTGTTCAGCGAGCCGCCTTTTTGCTTGCCCCTGGGGGTTCGGAGAGCTTCGTAGATGTACACCTGCTCGGGCATGAACAGCCTTCTTTCCTAGAACGGACAGTGTCGGTCACAATGCTAGCCGGGGCTCGCCGATCCCGCTATATTCGCTGATCGCTGATACCGGCTACGTCGGGAGGTAGGCTAACATGAGTTCACTTATGCCGAACACCGCCCCACGAACCGCAACCCGCCCGCCGGGCCGGAAGACGCAATTGCTGCGCATCGGGTCGGAGTTGTTCGCCGCGAAAGGCTACCCGAACGTCAGCGTGGCGCAGATCGCCGCCGCCGCAGGAGTGACCGCTCCCGCGATCTACCGGCACTTTCCCGATAAGCAAGCCATCTTGGGCGAGGCTGTGCTCGACGCGATCCACCGGCTCGAAGAGGTGACCACCCCGGAGCTGACGTTCGACGAGTTCGTTATCGAAATGACTTCCGTCACAGTCGCCCGTCCGGATCTCGCCGTGCTGTGGCGCTGGGGCGTGATGCACCTCGACGCGCAGTGGCGCGGGCCGATCCGGGAACGCTCACGGGCGCTCTTGGGACGTTGGACCACCGGCATCCGCATGCTGCGCCCAGAACTCGACCCGGAGCAAGCGCGCATGATGGCCCGCGTGATGGCTTCGACGGTGTCCAGCGCCATCGTCCGGCCCGGCAGGCTGTCCAGCGCAAAGCACGCGAGCATGCTCACCGATGTGGTGCGCAGAGTCATGGCCACGCAGCTGCCGCCAGCGGCGCCCGCGCCGAGCCAGAGTGATGAGATCCCCGAGGAAGCCAGGCAGGACCACTCGGCCGCGGCGCGAGGAAAAGCCGGAGCCAACGCTGGCGCCCGGGGGCGGCGCGAACAGCTGCTCGGCGCGGCCTCCGAACTTTTCCTCGCCCGAGGGTACGCGGCTGTCGGCGTTGACGAGCTCGGCGCCGCGGTCGGCATCAGCGGCCCCAGTGTCTACCGGCACTTCCCCGACAAACAGGCCGTCCTCGCGGCAGTGTGCCTGCGCGGGGTGCGCAGACTGTCCGAGCAGGTCGAAACCGAGTTGGGACAGTTGGAGGGCAACGATCCGGGCAGCAGGCTCCGCGCGCTGGTCCGCGCGCACACCTCGGTGCTGCTCAGCTCGTCAGACCTGGTTGTGGCCGCCAGCATCGGCAGCGTCGAACTGGCCGGACCGGCGGGGCAAGAAGCGCGCGACTTCCTGCGCGCCCACATCACACGCTGGAGCACCGCCCTGCTGCAGCTGGACGAGGACCTCTCCCCCGCCGAAGCGAAAGTCGTCGTGTACGCGGCGCTCACGCTCGCCAACGACCTCGCCCGAGGCCGGTCCACCCGGAACCGGCCTCATCTCGAGGCCGAGATGTCGGCGCTGATGGCCGCCGCAGTGGGGTTGGGGCCGGGTTAGCTTTCCACGAGTTCTTCCGCGGGGTCCGACTCCAAGACCGCCATGGCCACGGCGATGTCGCCGTCGTGGCTGAGCGACACATGGACCCGCACCTCGTCCAGGTGCGAGGCGAGGACCGAGCCGAAACGCACCTGGGGGCGGCCCCAGGCGTCAGTGACCACCTCGACTTCGCGCGGGGAAAGGTTCGGCTCTTTGGGCGAGCGGCCGAACCGGCTCACCGACCATGCCTTCACCACGGCTTCTTTCACCGCCCACCGCCCCGCGTAATGCCGGGCCGTGTCTTGGCGGCGGTCCACGTCGTTGCGCTCGCCGGGGGTGAAGTTGCGCAACATGACCGTGCCCGGCCGGGCGAGCTGCTCCGCGAACGCGGACACGACGACAACGTCCACGCCGACTCCGAGAATTGCCATGGGCCCTACTTCCCGTCAGCCCGCAAAGGCCGGTCCAAGGCGGTGTAGTGGCCGGAGGAGGCCAGGCGGTGCGCCGGGTCGAGGAGCAGTTCGGCTTCGGCGGCTTCTTCCGCTTTGTGGTCCTCGCCCGCGAAGCGCCGGTCCGACGGACGCGAGTAGGCGGGATCGCCGCCGTGCATGACCTCTTGCAGACGACGCTGGCCGCAGACGCGGCGCTGGGCGGCCTTCTGCGCGTACGCCGCGCGCTCCTCGGGCGACAACGCGGCTTCGAACGCCTTCGGGTGCACCACCAGGACCATGCCGGAGACATGCCCGAAGCCCAGCGAGGTGACCACGCCCGCTTTGAGCGGGAAACTCTCGTCGAAGGCAAGGGGCTCCTTGAGCCACACGAGGTGCTCGTGCTCGTCCATCACGCCGTCGACGCAGTCCAGGCTGCGGTTCGGCGGAATCCGGCCTGAGGCGAGCACTTGGCACAGCCCGACGGTCTGGAACGCCGCCGCGCCGCCCTTGGAGTGCCCGGTGAGGCTCTTCTGCGAGACCACGAACAACGGGGCTCCGTCACTGCGGCCAATCGCGGCTTGCAGCCGCTCGTGCAGCATCGCCTCGTTGGGGTCGTTCGCAAGGGTCGAAGTGTCATGCTTGGACACCACGGCCACATCGTCGGCGGTGAGGCCGAACTTCGCGAGCGCCTGGGCGAACCGGGAGTCCCTGCCGCCGAGGCCGGTGGCGAGGGCGCCGAGGCCAGGAGCCGGAATGGAGGTGTGCACGCCGTCGCCGAAGGACTGGGCGAAACCGACCACGCCGAGCACCGGCAAGCCGAGCCGCAACGCGACGTCGCCCCTGGTGAGCAGAATCGTGCCGCCGCCCTGCGAGTCCACGAACCCCGCGCGGCGGCGGTCGTTCGCCCGGGACGCGCGGGCAGGGCTGATGCCCTGTTCGGCAAGGGCCGTCATATCGGCTGTCGCGTTCATCTCGGCGAAGCCGAGCACTTCCTGGATGCTGATGTCGTCGTAGCCGCCAGCCACCGCGAACAAGGTCTTGCCCAAGGCGATCTTGTCCACGCCTTCCTCAATGGACACCGCGGCGGTCGCGCAGGCTCCGACCGGATGCACCATCGGGCCGTAGCTGCCGATATAGGACTGCACCACATGCGCGAGAGGCACGTTCGGCAACGTCTCCTGCAAGAGGTCGTTCTGATCCAGCGACCCTTTGAACAGGAAATCGTGGTACATCCGCAAAAGCGAGGTCAACCCGCCCATGCCGACGCCCTGCACGTTGGACACCTGCGTCGGGTGCAACGTCTGCAAGAGCTCGGCCGGGCTGAACCCGGCAGCGGTGAACGCGTCCACCGTCGCGACCAGGTTCCACAGCGCGACCCGGTCGGCGACGGCGACCAAGTCTTTCGGGACGCCCCAGACGGTCGGGTCGAACCCGTCCGGCACTTGGGCTCCTGCGGTCCTGGTCATCTTGACCTTGCGGGGCACCCTGATCTGCGTGCCTTCTTTCCGGGTCACCGTCCAGTCCGAGCTGCCCGGGACCGGCGCGATGACGGTGTGCTCGGGGTCGGAGTCCGCGAACGCCTTCGCCTCCGCCTCGGAGGTCACCACGAAGGTGAGGTCCTGGGTCAGGAACACCTCTGCGTGCAGCGGCCGCGTCTCGCTGTCGCCCTCGACGAGGGTCGTGTTGGTGAACAAGCGGATGCCGCTGTGCGCGAGGACGTGCTCGCGGTACTTCTCGGCGATCTCCTCTTCCGGCACGAGTTCGCCGGTCTGGTTGTCGTACCAACCGGGCTGGGGGTCGCGCTGCCACGCGACCAGGCCGGTCACCCAGGCCAGCTCCAGCACGCCCGCGGCGGAAAGCTCGCCCGTGACCTCGACTTCGAACCGGGTGCGCGAAGAGCCGTACGGGCCGACTTCGCCCGCGCCGACGATGACGACGAGATCCTTCGGGTCGGCCGAAATGCTCGGCCAGTCGAAGTCAGCGGCCGCCGGCAACCGCGCCGGGGAAGGCAGCGCCTGGATGGTCTGCGGGCCGTCTGCCTGAGGCTCCTTCGCCGCCGCGGCTTTCTGCACCTCTTCGGCCAGGGCCGCCATGTCGAGCCGGACCCCGGCGAGCCCGCCGGTGAGGTCCTTCGTCAACGGCTGGTCGCCTGCGAGGGCACGCGCCTCAAGCGTGCACAGCTCGAGCAGCTCGTCCGCCATCTCATCGGCGGAGTAAGTGCGCACGCCGTGCCGTTCGACCGTCTCGACCACTGCGTCATTGCCGCCCATGAGGCCCGTGCCGCGCACCCAGCCGATGATCGCGTGGGCGAGGGTGACGCGCTGGGTCCAGGTCTTCTCGGACTGCCAGCGGGCGACGAGGGCGTCCAGCGCCGCTTTGGACTCGCCATAGGCGCCGTCGCCGCCGAAGAGCCCTCGGTTCGGCGAACCGGGGAGCACCACATGCAGGCGTGAGCCCAGGTCGAAGGCTCCGGTCTTCGCGGCGACAGAACCGATGAGCCGCTGCGTCGCCCAGAGCAGGACTTTCATCTCCAGCTCGGCGCGCGGCCCGGCGTCCGCGAGGTCGCCAGCGACCCTCGGGGCCGCGAACGGGAACAAGAGGGTCGGGTTCAGCGCAGGTTTGACCAGGTCCTTGATGCCGCCGAGGTTGCGGGTCTGCTCGGTGGAGATCCAATCGACGAAAGCGTCCACATCCTGGTAGGAGGCCATATTCGCGGGGACCACCCACAGGACGGCTCCGACGCGGGCGTTGCGCTGGTACACCGTGCGGTAGAACGCGAGGCGTTCCTCGGACAAGGAGGAGGTCGTCGCGATCACAGTCGCTCCGCCCGCCAACAGCTTGCCGAGCACCGCCGTGGCGATCGACCCCTTGCCCGCGCCGGTCACCACGGCGACATCGCGCGACCACTCGCCTTTGGCGTCTTCGTCAGCCCGCGCCGCGTAAGCCTGGAACACCTGGGCGAGTTCGGTTTTCTCCGCCGCTCGGGCTTTCCCGGACCACCAAGCGGCCTGCCGGGAGACGGCCTCGCCCGCACCGGCGAAACGGTCGGCGGGCAACGCCTCCCCCGTCGCCCACACTCGGGCGAGGTCTTCGCGGGCAGAGGCCCAACGGTCGTCGAAAACCACCGCTTTGCGGGAGTCGAAAACCGGGGCGACCACGCGCGGCCAGTCCGAGCCGAGTTCTGCGGCGACGAGTTCGGCGAGCTCGCTGTCCACGTCTGCGGCAACAGGCGCCTGCTCCTCGGCGTGCCCGAGGCGGGACAGGACCAGCTTCGCCGCGGCGGCGAGGACGCCGTCCGGGCCGGTGATGTGCTCGGTGAGCTCGGCGAGCACCGACGCGTCCACTGTGCCGCCGCCCGCAGTGCCCTTCGCGGGCAGGGCGACCGGGACGCCGTGGGCGGCGCCGACGGCGGCGACTGCCGCATCCACCAGGGCGTCCGCCGCCCCGGCGTTCGCCGGGAGGTCGAACACGCCGAGCTGCCCGTCTCGCACGCTCGCGCCGTCTCTGGTGCCGAGCGCGATGGCGACCAACACATGCTGGCCCCAGCCAGGGCCGAGCTCCCAGACTTCCTTGACCCGCTCCAGCACATGGCTCGAGCGTTTGCCTGTCGGGCCGAGGACCTTGCGGATCTGGTCGTTCACCGCGTCGGAGAGCACCGGCCCGTACGGCTTGTACGTGCGGGCGAGCTTGTTCACCGTGGTCTTGAGCGACGGCAGGTCGGCTTCGCCCGCTCCGTCGATGGCTCCGAGGTTCAGCTCCGCCCCGAGGTCGAGAAGCAGCTGGTTGCGCCGCGAGGACGCCCCCTCGCACAACGACTCGATGCTGTCCGCGGGAAGAAGCTGGTCCGGGCGCAGTTTCGTCGAGAGGGCGATGAGCGCGACGGACGCGTCGGCGGCCGTGAACGCGATGTCGTCAGGACGGGGTCCGGACGCGGCGGGCGATGGCGCGGAAGCCGCCGCAGCAGCAGGTTGCGGCGGGGAGGCGGCCTCAGCCGCTGGGGCTTGCAGTTCCGCCTCGGGCTCCTCGTCCTCCACCGGCTCGTCGACGCTCGTCGCCAGCGCCCAGTCGCGCTCGATGTTGAGCGGCTCCACTCGGGTTCCGGCGAACAGGTCCAAGCGCAGCGTGTTGCGGGCCATGTTCGCCAACGTCGGGGCGTTGCCGACGCCGATCTCCACGAAACGCTCCACCTGCAGACCGCCGCTGAGCGCTGGGGAGAACAGCAGGTCTTGGGTTTCGATCCACCGCACCGGGCTCGCGAACTGCCAAGCCAACAGCTCCACCACAAGCCGCGAGGTGAGCTTGCCCGGTTGCGAGCTCCAGATCGTCCAGTCGTGCAGGATTTCCTGGATCGGCTCGGACGGCACCACCTCCAGAATCGACTCCACGAACTCCTTCTCCAGCGAGAAAACCCTCGCCACGAGGTTCGGGACGTACTTGCCGACCACAAGCGAAGGATCGCCGTCCTCAGGGATGATCTGCAGCAGGACCTCTCGGAAAGCGGGCACGCCGGGACGCAACAGAGTGGAGTGGAACGGCACGTCCACACCGGGCACCCGGATGAACGAAGCTTTGCCGCCGACCTCGTCTTGTCGGCGCTTGCATTCCTTTTCGAGGAATGCCACGCCCGCGACCGTCCCCGCGATGGCGTACTGCGTCTCGCGCAAGTTGTAGTTCACGATCTGCAAAAATTCGCCGCTCTGCCGCGAAAGCCGCTCGACCCAGTCGAACACGTCGTCGTCGCCGAGGCCGAGATGGACCGGGCGGATCGCGGCCATCCGGTAGTTCGAGCCGCCGTCGGCGTCGCGGGGCAGGAAGTCGTTCATCGTCATGCCGCGCCGGTACACCACGGCGAGCACGCCCTCCAAGGGGAGAACCCCGGCGACCGCCGCGAGCGCGTTGTACTCGCCGACCGAGTGTCCGCAGAGGATCGCGTCGTCGACATACGCGCCGGATTCTTTGAGCTCCTCGAGCTGCGCCATCGCGACCGTCGCCATGGCGACCTGGGTGAACTGCGTCAGGTGCAGGACGCCGTCAGGATGCTCGTGCCGGACGCCGTTGACGACGATGGAGGCCGGGTTGTCCCGCACCACGCCGAGAATGGAGAACCCGAGCTCTTCTTTGGTGAACTTGTCGGCGCGGTCCCACACCGTGCGGGCGGCTTTGGAGCGGCCCCTGGCAGCGAGGCCCATGCCCTTGGCCTGCACGCCTTGGCCGGGGAAGGCGTACACCGTTTTCGGCGGGGCGAGCCGCGCCGAAGCCGACATGACCAGCTCGCCGTCGACTCGGCAGGCGACCTCGACCAGCTCGCCGCCGCCGTCCACGCCGACCCGGTCCACTCGGACGTGCACCTGGGATTCCGGGTACACCATGCCGAGGAAACGCGCCGTCCACCCGACGATCCGACGCGGCGCGGGCTGCCCTTCGCGAAGGTCAGCCGCGGCGACCACTTGCTGCGCGGCCGCCGAGAGCCACATGCCGTGCACGATCGGCATCGGCAGGCCCGCGAGCTTGGCCGCCACAAGACTGGTGTGGATCGGGTTGTGGTCGCCCGAGACCTGCGCGAACGCTCTGAGGTCCGCTGGGGCGGCGATCACCGCTTCACGCCGCTTGGCGCGAGTGGTGTCCACCGCGTCCTGCGACACGGCTCCGCCCGCGCGGAGCGGGTCTTGCAATTCCGCCTCCCCGACCCGGCCTCGGATCGCGAACCGCTCGACGAACTGCGCGACCGGACGCCCGGACGCCTCGTCGGCGATGTCCACAGCGATCTCGACGACCCGGCCAAGGCCCGTGTCGGCCACGCCGACCAAACGCGCTTCGACGGCGAAGGTCGTCTCCCAAGAGGGAACCTCGCCGCAGAGCCGCACCGCGTGGTCGAGGTGCACAAGGTCGAGGAGCCCTTCGATGACGCCTGCGCCGCTGCCGCTCTTCGCCGAGCCGAGCACGGCGAACACCACTGGCCACGACAACCCGACCAGAACGTCCGGCACGACTTTCCCGAGGTGCGGGACTGTGGTCGGAACCAGCGGCTTGGGCAGAGCCGCCGCAGTGACCCCGGCATGATCGGCGGGCAGGTCGGGGGTCCACGACGCGCGGGCCCGAGCGACGCCGTCCGCCACCTTCGGCAACTCGCCGCCTGCGAGAATGTGCAGCAGCCCGGTCATCGCGCCCTCGGCTTGTGAGCTCTCCAGGACCGGGACGCCGCCGTCCGCCACCGATTCGGGCAAGGTGAAGCGCAGCGCGAGCCAGGTGTCGTTGACTGGGATGGACAGCGTGACACGGTTGTCGTCGGTGAGGACGACGGTCGCGCCGGTGGCGTGATGCTCCACGAGGTGCGGCTCGACCTGCCGCCAGGCTTGGAGGTCGCCCAGGCGGCGGACCGGGTTGACGGTCAGGCGCTGCGCCCAGAGCACGTCCGGGGTCGCCAAGAACACCCCGAGCGGGCCGTCGAACGCGGTTCCGCGCCGGGCGGGCACGTCGCGCGCCTGCGCGCCCGACGCGGCGAGCCGTTGCACCGCGGCCTGCTCGAACCGGTCCAACAGCTCCCCGACCGGCTCGTCCTGGCGGGTGATGCCCGCGATGGCCACCGGGCCGGGGATGACGCAGACCTGGTCGGCGCTGTAACGGGCGTCGTGCGCCTGCCACAACGAGTCGCTGCGCCACCAGCGGCGGACGTCTTTGTCGATCACCGGCACGAAGCCGACCGGTTTGCCGATCTGCTTGCACAGAGTCGTGAAAAACGAGACGTCGCCGGGGTGCAGCACCGTGTGCGCCAGGTCCGGGAACGCCTCGGCCAGGCGGTCGAGCGCCGCCCCGGCGTCGAGAACCGAGTCCAGGTCGGGGAACATCGTTTCGATCTCGCCCTCGTCGACCGGGCTCAGCCGCGCCTCGGCGCGGCGGGCCATCGCGAGGAAACGTTCCTGCCATGTCACATCCAGCCAATCTCCTCGGGCAGAGCTGGACGAGGAGGCTTCGCCAGGAGCGCTCTGGCGGGCGGGGGCCGAAAGCTCCACATAGCGGTCGAGCCATTCCCGGTAGGTCATGGCGGCGACGTCGCCGAAGTAGGGCTTGGCGGTTTTGCCCAGCGCTTCGATGATCTCGTCCCGGCGTCGCGCGACAGACTCCTCGTCCCCCGCGACCTCGTCGAGCAGCCTGCCGCACCGGGAGGCCGAGTTGTCGATCTCATGGATGTCCGCGCCGAGCTGGCTGCGCCCGGAAGCCATGCCCCCGGACTGCCCGCCCGCGGGGATCCAGTCCTGCGAGCCGCCCGTCTCGACCAGGAGGCGTTTCACGTCGGGCGATGTGGTCGCCTCCAGTGTCGCCATCGCGGCGGTGCCGACGAGGACGCCGTCCACAGGCATGTTCGGATAGCCGAGCTGGGCGGACCATTCGCCGGTCAGATAGTCGGCCGCGCGGTCGGCGGTGCCGATGCCGCCGCCGACGCAGATGACAAGGTTCTGCTGCGCGCGCAGCTCGTGGTAGGTGGAGAGCAGCAGCTCGTCGAGGTCTTCCCAGGAATGGTGCCCGCCCGCCCGGCCGCCTTCGATGTGGGCGATCACTGTGCGCGCCGGCCCGGCTTCTCGTGCGATTCGGATCACCGCTTTGATTTGCTCCACGGTGCCAGGTTTGAAAGAGATGCTGGAGAAACCGAGATCATGCAGGTCCTCGATGAGTTGGAGCGCCTCCGGCAGCTCCGGGACGCCCGCAGTGACGACCAAACCGTCGAACGGCGCACCCGCGAGGCGGGCCTTCGGCACGATGCGTTTGCCGCTGACCTGCAGTTTCCACAAATACGGGTCGAGGAAGAGCGAGTTGAACTGCACGGCGCGGCCTGGTTCCAGGAGCGCTTGCAGACCGGCGACGTGCTCGGCGAAGATTTCCTCGGTGACCTGCCCGCCGCCCGCGAGCTCGGCCCAGTGGCCAGCGTTCGCCGCAGCTGCGACGATCTTGGGGTCCACGGTGGTCGGGGTCATTCCGGCGAGGAGGATCGGGGAGCGTCCGGTGAATTTCGTGAACGCGGTCTGCGCGGCGAGCTTGCCGCTGGGCAGACGCACGAGTTCCGGCGCGAAGTCCGACCACGGCCTCGGCGCTTGCGGGGCTTCGCCCCTGGTGAACAGGGCGCGGTGGCCGTCACGGGTGGCGGCGGGGACGACGCCGACGCCGTGGCCTCGCACAACCGGCTTGGTGAACCGGGTCAGCATGTCGCCGGGACCGGCGTCGAGGATCCATTTGGCGCCAGCGCCGACGAGCTCCTGCACCCGCTCGACCCAGTCGACCGGGTCGACCAGGATTTGCTGCGCGAAACTTCGAGCCAGCCCCACATCCAGGCCGCAGCGCTCGGCCCACCCGGCGACCAGGTCCACCGCCGGGGCCAGGCGCGGATGGTGGAAGCCGACCAAGGAGCGCACCGGTTCGAATCCGGGCTCGAAGACCGCGCCGCCGCGCAATTTCTTTTTGCGCTCCTGGACCTGCTTTTCCGAGATCCGAGTCGCATACGCCTCGAACGCGACGAGCCGCTGCGGGTTGCCGGAGATCGTCACCGAGCGGCGCCCGTTGCGCAGCGCGAGAACGGGATCGCCGGGGTTGTTGTGGGCCTCGTGGAATTCGGCGAGCAGCGCGCGGAGAAATTCGGGGTCGACGTTGCGCACGGAGACCAACGCGGGGGCCTGCTCGGAGCCGATGAGACCGTTTCGGCGGGCGACCAACGAGGCGGACGCGCCGATCAGCTGGGCGAGAGCCAGGAGCTGGGCGTCGTGTTCGCCGCCATGTTGTGCCGCCTCGACCGCGATCAGGCCGAGCGAGTGCCCGGCGAAACCCACCGGGGGCTTGCCGCGCCAGTCGAGCCCGAGCGCGGTGAGGGCGCGCAAGGCGAGGACTTGGCCGAAAAAGAGACCGGGGCTGGAGACCGCGGGCGGGAGCAGGACGGATTCGGACGGGGCTTGCTCCCAGTGCATCCATTCCATCGGCTCGAAGCCGTGCGGCCGGGCCACGGAGAGTTCGTCCGCGACCGGGCTCACCAGCTCGGCGGCTTCCGCCACGAGGCAGTTCGCATGGCCTTCAAGCTCGGCGCCTCGGACCAGCTCCGCGAGCGGGTCGAGCCAGGACCCGCCTTGGCCGCCGAAGGCGATGGCGTAGGGCTCGCCGTTCGCGAGCCGTTCGGCGAGGCTGAGATGCGCGATCTCGTCGGCCCCGGAACCGGCTTGGCCGAGTGCGCTTTCCTGAGTGGTCACAAGGACGCTCCTTCTTCCTGATACCCGTTTTTTTCTAATACCTCATCGCACGCAAGCGCGGAAGGTGTTCTATGCCGCAGTATATCCTAAGAGATCTCCAAGAAATCTTAGAATATCTTAATAGCGTGTCGCGAGGCGCATCGGGTCGCGGATACGGGGACCGGGGCTCGCCGCCAGGCGCGGAGTGGGCGCGCCGCTGGACGGGGCTAGGCTAGAGGCAGGACCCGCCACAAGCCCCCAGGCAAATCGGACCCGGTCAGGCGCAGTGCGCGCCCGACCCGCAGAATGGCCGACCCGCCCAGGGCCAGCTTCCGGGTCTGGCATGTCCGCGCAGCCACATGCCCTCGGCACGACAAAGGCATTTCGCTCATGAGAAACGTTCACAGCCCCTTTGGATTCGCAGCGCTGGCGGCGCTCGCCCTGTCTTCGACGGCGTGCTCGGGGTCGCAACCAGCCTCGCAGCCTTCGACGGCGCAAGCAGCGCAGCACAATCAATCCGACGTCGATTTCGTCGCCGCCATGGCGCAGCACCACCAGCAAGCGCTCGACCTGGCCGAGCTGGTGCCCGATCGCAGCCAGAACGACGAGGTCAAGGCCCTCGCGGCGCGCATCCGCGATGAACAGGCCCCGGAAATCGACCAGTTCCGCGCGTTGGAAAAGGAGTTCGGGGCAAGCACCCCGGCCTCCACGCCCATGCCGGACGCCTCCCCCGGCGCCATGGCGGGGATGGACATGGGCGGCGCGGCGGGCATGGTCCCCGAAAACGACGTCGAACAACTGCGGAACCTGAGCGGCCTGAAGTTCGACACGAGGTGGATCGGACTCATGGCCGAACACCACGACGGCGCTGTGAAAATGGCGCAGAACGAGATCGCCAAGGGTCAGAGCCCGGAAGCGAAACGGATCGCCCAGAACATCGTGGCGGCCCAGACAGCCGAAGTTGCTGAACTCGGCGCGCTTTTGCAGCAGATTTCCGCCGAAAAATGACCCTCCGCCCGCTCCCGCTGGGCGCGAAAGTGATCCACTACACTGGCACCCATGAACCAGACCCACACGGTGTTCAACCAGGTTCCCCCGCTCACCGGCTGGAGCCTCGCCGAACACCCCGCGCTCGCCGAGGCATTGCAACGTGAGAACGCGCAGGCAGCGCTGCCAGAGATCCAGACCCTGGGCGAGCTGGCCGGCAGCGCCGAGGCCCAACAGTGGGGGGATCTGGCCGAAGCCCATCCGCCGCAGCTGAAAACCCATGACCGCTATGGCAACCGGATCGACGAGGTGGTGTACGACCCGAGCTACCACCAACTCATGAGAACCGCTGTGGAGCACGGGGTCCACGCGGCGGCATGGGCTGACCCCCGGCCTTTCGCGCATCTCGCGCGGGCCGCGAAAATGGTCGTTTGGGGACAAACCGACCCAGGGCACATATGCCCCATCACCATGACGTACGCCGTGGTCCCGGCGCTGCGCGCGAACGAGAAGCTGTCCGCCGAGCACGAGCCGCTGCTCACCAATCGCGAATACGAGCCCGGTTTGCGGCCGATGTCGCTCAAGCGCGGCTTGATCGCCGGAATGTCCATGACCGAGAAGCAAGGCGGCTCAGACGTGCGGGCGAACACCACGACCGCCGTCGCCCAGCAGGACGGCAGCTACCGCATCACCGGGCACAAGTGGTTCACCTCGGCTCCGATGTCGGACTTCTTCCTCACCCTCGCCCAAACCCCCGGCGGGCTGTCCTGTTTCTTCGTGCCGAGAGTGCTGCCCGACGGCACGCGCAACAACTTCTTCTTGCAGCGGCTCAAAGACAAATTGGGGAACCGCTCCAACGCGTCCAGCGAAGTGGAGTACGACGACGCAACGGCCTGGCTTGTCGGCGACGAGGGCAAAGGCGTCAAGACCATCGTTGAAATGGTCAATGTGACCCGTCTGGACTGCGCGCTCGGCACGTCCACCGGGATGAGCGTCGCAGTCGCGCAGGCCGCCCATCACGCCAAGCATCGCAGCGCTTTCGGCGCGCGCTTGGCCGACCAGCCGCTCATGCGCAACGTCCTCGCCGATCTCGCCGTCGAAGCCGAGGCTTCGTTGACGACGGGGCTCTGGCTCGCGTCCCTGCTGGACAAATCCGTCGCGGGCGACGGGCAGGCCAAAACCCTCTTGCGGATCAGCCTCGCGGTCAGCAAATACTTCATCTGCAAGCGCGGTCCTGTCCACGCGGGCGAAGCGCTGGAATGCCTCGGCGGCAACGGCTACGTCGAGGAATCCCGGATGCCCCGGATCTACCGGGAAGCCCCGCTGTTGTCGGTGTGGGAAGGCTCGGGCAACGTCGCCGCCCTCGACGCGTTGCGCGCCATCGCCAAGCAACCGGAGTCGTTGGCGGTCTTCTTCGCGGAGCTGGACAAAGCCCGGGGGGCCGATGCGCGGCTGGACGCCGCCGTCGATTCCCTCAAAGGACAGTTCGGCGACTTCGAGACCATCGAACACCGGGCCCGCCTGATCGTCGGCTCGATGGCGCTCGCCCTGCAAGGCTCGCTGTTGGTCCGCTACGGGCATCCCGCGGTGGCCGACGCGTTCACCGCGTCCCGGTTGGCCTCGGACGGTTTCGGCTGGACGTTCGGCTCCCTGCCCCACGGGGCCGACCTGGCGGCGATCCTGGAGCGCAACACCCCCAAGGGGTAGCGACACCGGGCTAGGGCTCAGCCGGGCGCCACATCAGCAGCCCGGGGTCCGCGTCGAACCCGCAGCGCAGATACAGGGAGACCGACTTCTGCGTCGGGGACAGCACAACCTTCGAGTAGCGCCGTGACCGCGCCGCCGCGAGCAGCGCCGCCACCAGCGCCGCGCCAATGCCTCTGCCGCGTGCGCTCGGGCTGACGTACAGATGGCTGAGATACCCCCAGCAGCCGCCCGCCGCAGGCGCCGGGCTCGGCATGCGCTGAAACTCCGTGAGACAGACCATCCCGACCGCATGAGCGCCGCGCCGCGCCGTCCAGACCGTGCGTGACTCGTCCCTCATCCAGCTGGCGACCTCTGCGACGAACGTCTCCGACGGGCCCGCCGCAGGCGCCGAGCCGGGCGCCAGTTCGCGCGCCCACCCCCAGCGAAGAGCTGCGACGTCCTCGGGGATTCCCGCTCCGAGCACCACGCTCTGTGCATCCATGCGCACAGGTTAGGCCCTCGGGTGCGCCGTCGCGTACACCTCGCGCAGTGTCGTCGCGGAAACCATGGTGTAGATCTGCGTCGTGACGACGCTCGCGTGCCCCAGGAGCTCCTGCACCACACGCACATCGGCCCCGCCTTCGAGCAGATGCGTCGCGCAGGAGTGGCGCAACGTGTGCGGGGAGATCTCAGCCTGCACCCCGGCTTTGGCGGCCGCATGGCGCAGGGAAGCCCAAGCGCTCTGCCGGGAGAACCGCGCCCCACGGGCGTTGAGGAAGAGCGCGTTCGTCGCTTTGCCGGCGCGCTGCGCCAGAAACGCGGGCCGCCCCCGCACCAGATACGCCTCCACCGCGGCCAACGCGGCGGAGCCCAACGGCACGAGCCGCTCTTTGTCGCCTTTGCCGAGCACCCGCGCCGAGCGAGACGGCACGTCCACGTCAGCAAGGTTGAGGCCAACCGCTTCGCTGACCCGGCACCCTGTGCAGTACATGAGCTCCAAGAGCGCTTGGTCGCGCAGCGCGCGGGGCACGTCGGACTCCGCGTCCGCGATCCCTGATGCCTCCAAGATCGCGATCACCTGGTCCACTGGCAATGCTTTCGGCAGCCTGCGGCCAGGCTGCGGGGGTTTGACCCCATGCGCCACATCCTGCGCGACCATGCCTTCCAGCACAGCGAACCGATGCAACCCGCGCACAGCGGACAGCCCGCGCGCCGCGCTGGATTGCGCGAGCCCCATGCCTGCCGGATCACGGGACCAAGCGAGGAATTCGGCGACCTGGGCGCTGGTCACCTGGGCGAGGTCGGCAACCGAGCGCTGGCGGAGGAAATCCGCGTACCGGCCAAGATCGCGCCGATAGGAAGCGGTCGTGTGTTTGGACGCGCCGCGCTCGACGGCCAAGTGATCCAAGTACTGCTGGACCTGCCCCTGCAACGTCTCGCTCGTCAGCGGGCCTTTCGTCGCGCGAACGCGGTGGGCTGCCCCGGCCACGGCGCGTCGCCGGGGCGGGGCTCGCCCGATCCGGCGAGGGCGAGTTTGGCCGCGAGTATCCCCGTCGCCGAGGTGGCGTTCTGGATGTCTCCGGAAAAGACTCGCGCGACCGCCTCGTCGAGCGGGGTCCATGACAACACCACGTCAAGCTCCTCGTCATGCGCTGGCGGGCGCTCTCCCGGCGCGACGCCGGTGGCGAGGAAAACGCGGACCACCTCGTCGGTGAATCCTGGCGAGAGCGCGACATCGGCGAGCACCGACCACTGCGCCGCCGTGAAACCGGTCTCCTCCAACAGCTCGCGGGCGGCAGCGGGTTGCGCGGGCTCTCCGGGAAGATCCATCAGTCCCGCCGGCAGCTCCCACAAGCGGCGGCCCAACGGGTGGCGGTATTGGTGGATCAGCGCGATCCGACCATGCTCGTCCACGGCGGCCACGGCGACCGCGGCGTGGTGCTCGACGACTTCGCGCGGCGCCACGTTGCCGCCGGGCATGCGCACTTCGTCCTTGCGCACAGCGATGATGGCGCCCTCGTAGACCAGCTCAGAGCTGACGGTCTCGAAGCTGTGGCGGCCAGGTTCTGCCATGTTCATCCCTGCTTTCGCTCCAGCGCAGCCGCGACGAGCGCCGTGAAGAGCGGGTGCGGCCGAGTCGGACGGCTCTTGAGCTCCGGGTGGGCTTGGGTCGCGACGAGGAACGGGTGGGCGTCCTTGGGGTATTCCACGAACTCCACGAGCGAGCCGTCCGGGGAAGTCCCGCTGAACACGAGGCCGGACTCGGCGATCTTGTCCCGGTACGCGTTGTTCACCTCGTAACGGTGCCGGTGGCGCTCGTCGACCGAGGTCGACCCGTACGCTTTCGCGACTTGGGAGCCGTCTTCGAGCACCGCCGGGTACGAGCCGAGGCGCATGGTGCCGCCGAGGTCGGCCTCGCCGGAGACGGCTTTGACCTGGTCTGCCATCGTCGCGATGACCGGATGGGGGGTCTGGGGGTCGAACTCCGCGGAGCTGGCCTGCGTCAAACCCGCGGAGCGCGCGGCCTCGATCACCACGCATTGCAGTCCCAGGCACAGGCCGAGCAGCGGCAGGCCGACAGCCCGCGCGTGGCGGATCGCGCCGATCTTGCCCTCGATGCCCCGGATGCCGAATCCGCCGGGGATCACCACGCCGTCCACGCCCGCGAGCGCGCGCGCCGCGCCCTCCTCGCTCTCGCAGTCGTCCGAAGGCACCCAACGCACCTCCACCTTCGAGCGATTCGCGAACCCTCCGGCGCGCACCGCCTCGGTGACCGAAAGATACGCGTCGGGCAGGTCGATGTATTTGCCGACGATGGCGATCTCCACTTCGCTCTTCGGGTCGTGCACCCGGTCCAAGAGCTGGCCCCACACCGTCCAGTCCACATCGCGGAACGGCAGGTTCAACCTGCGGATCACAAACGCGTCGAGGCGTTCGCTGTGCAAAACCTTCGGAATGTCATAGATCGACGGGGCGTCCGGCGCCGCCACCACGCCGTCCGTCTCAATGTCGCACATCATCGCGATCTTGTGCTTGACCGACTCGGGGAGCTCCCGGTCGCAGCGCAGCACCAACGCGTCCGGGGTGATGCCGATGGCCCGCAAGGCAGCGACCGAGTGCTGTGTCGGTTTGGTCTTCAACTCGCCCGACGGGGCAAGGTACGGGACGAGCGAGACATGCAGGAAGAACACGTTCTCGCGGCCCACTTCGCGGCGCAGCTGCCGCGCAGCTTCCAGGAAGGGCTGCGACTCGATGTCGCCGACCGTGCCACCGATCTCGACCATCACCACGTCGGGGTTCTCCGACGGCGTCTTTCCGGACGACATGCCGACGATACGGCGCTTGATCTCGTCCGTGATGTGCGGGATGACCTGCACTGTGTCGCCGAGGTACTCGCCCCGGCGCTCTTTGGCGATGACCGTGGAGTAGACCTGGCCGGTGGTGACATTCGCGAAACCGGGCAGGTCGCGGTCGAGGAAGCGCTCGTAGTGGCCGATGTCGAGGTCGCATTCCGCGCCGTCCTCCGTGACGAAGACCTCGCCGTGCTGGAACGGGTTCATCGTGCCGGGGTCGACGTTGAGATACGGGTCGAGCTTGGTCATCGTGACCCGCAGCCCTCGGCGGGTGAGGAGCTGGCCCAGGCTGGAGGCGGTCAAGCCCTTGCCCAATGAGGAAGCCACCCCACCGGTGACGATAATGTATTTCGCCGAAGACCGGCCTGAGGATCGAGACCCGCTCGTCGCGAGGGGGAAAGTAGCACCGGTCACGGATCTTCACTGTAACAGGCGCATCGGGACCGGGTGCGCCCAGCCGTGGTTCCCGCAGAAATGTTTGGGGGATCGCAGTGTTTCACACTGCTGCGGGGCAGCTCATCCAATCGTGGGCGCGACAGCGGTCGCGCCCTCCCCGGTCCCGTATTGGCCCACATGGCCCTGCAACTGCTCCGCGACCGCCAAGACCGCCGCCACCTGCCCCATCGGGCTGTCCAGGTCGTCCACGGCGCTCAACTGCGTCGCCTTGTCCGCGCGGATCAACGCCACCGCGGCCGAGCCGCCGGAGGAACCGGAACGACCCGCGACCACCACTGCGGGGAGGCGAGCACGCAGCGCTTTGGCGAACCGGGCCACGGCGGGGCCCTTGTCTCCGGAGTCGGCGGCAAGCGCCCCGCCCGTCACAATCACCGCGGCGGCAGCCGGAGCCGGGTCTTGGGCGACGGAGAGGTAGCCGTTCACGCGGAGCAGGTTGATCGCATTGGCCCTCTCCTCCGGCTTCACATTGTCCTGTGTCTGCGGGGCGAGGACTGAGCCGATGACATCGCCGACGCGGCTCTGCTGGTCGACGTTGTTCGGGTCGAGCGGAGCCCCTGGCACGATGATGTTGTCCACGACGGTGCGCAGCTTCGCCTCGTCAGCAGTCCCGACGAACGCGTCGGTCACTCCGATGTGGCCTGACAGTTGGGCTCCCGCTTTGCTCAAATAGTCCTTCACCGCGTCCACATCGCCTTGCTCTGCCCCGGGGACGGTGACGACCAGGACGCTCTGGCCGCTCAGCACGCCCGCCACGGCGCGCCCGCCGACCGCTCGGGCGAACTTGTCCGCCTCCTCGAGCCCGGCGGCGGAACCGCTGGTTCGGGAGGCGTTCGGCCCGTCGGCGGAGTGCGCGGGGCCCGCCTTCGGCCCCGCGCCCGGGGTCTGCGGGGCGGGGGCGAGCGCGCCGGACCCGATCACCGCGCCGATGATGACTGCGAGCAGCACGGCGAGCAAGGAGGCTGCGAAATTGCGAAAAGAGACCATGGACAGCGCCTACGTGAGCCAGCCCTGGATGGACTGGGCGAGCGAACGCCAGAGCGATTCCACGCTGGCGGCCAAGTGGATCTGCTGCCCGAAAGCCATGAAGAGCACCACGCCCGCGACAATCAGCAGCATCAGCAAGAAAGCGACCAACCCGCCGGTGTGCTTGGTCGCGTAGAGCGAGGCGAGCGCTTTCGCGTCGACCAGCTTCTGCCCCACTTTCAAACGGGTGAGGAAGATCGACGGGCTCGAACCGCGCTGCGCCGGGTCGAAGAAGTCGCCGAGCGAGGCGGTGTGGCCCGCGGTGACGATGATCGAGGCCCCATGGTGGTGCGCCAAGATCAGCGCGAGGTCGGCCTCTTCGAGCGAGGCCGGGAAGGTGACCGCGCCGATGCCGAGGTCTTGGATGCGTTCCAGGCCGGGCGCGGTGCCGTCGAACTCCGCGGGGAGGATCACCTGCGCGCCGCTCTTGAGCGCTTCGGCCGAGATCAGCTCGGGGTTGCCGACGATGAGGTCGGGGCGCAGCTTCTGGCGGACAATCGCCTCCGCGCCTTTTCCGACGCCGACGAGCACCGGCAGGAACTCGCGGATGAAAGGACGCAGGGCTTTGAGGTCTTCCTCGTGGTCTTCGCCTTCCGCGACGACCACGACATGGCGGCCTTCGATCCGGACGTCCACGTCGGGGATGCCGACCGAATCGATCAGCAAGGGGCTCTCGGCCCGAATGAACTCGATGGTGTTGCCGGAGAAGGCTTCCAAATGGTTGATGAGGCTGGTTTTCGCGCCCGAGATGAGTTCGCCGATCTGCGCCTCGTCGCGCTCCACGCCCTCGGCGAGGAGCTTCTCGCCGCTGTACACGCCGCCCTCGTGGAGGCGGACGCGCGCGCCGTCGCGCACCTTGTGGAAGACGTCGTCGCCAACCGAGTCAACCAGCGCGATATTATTGCTGACCAGCACCTCAGGCCCCATATTGGGATAGCGGCCGGAGATCGACGGGGCTGCGTTCACCACGGCCGCCACGCCTTTCTCCACAAACGCGTCCGCCGTGACCTGGTCGAGGTCGGGCTCGTCGATGACGACGATGTCGCCTTCTTTGACCTTGCGCAAAAGTTTGTTCGTGTCCCGGCCCACCCGAGCGGTGGCCAGGACGCCGGGCAGCGACTCAGACTTGCGGGAGAGGAGAGAAACCTTCATGACCTGTATCATCACGCGCCACATCAGCCACAGGGCTAAGGCGCGCCGCCGGTTCGCGAGAATCGGCGCGATCGGCGCCCGCAGGGCCAGGCCCTCGTGCGAAACGGCCTCAGTGCGAGATGGCCTCGCCGGACGCGGCGTCGAACACCACAGCTTTGGCCGGATCGAAGCGCAACAGGTGGCGCTGGCCCGCTTGCGCCGCCGAGTGCGCGGGCACGCGCGCCACGAATTGTTGGTCGTTGGCGGAGAAAAAGACGTAGCGGTGCGAGCCCACCGATTCCACAACGTCCACCTCGGCCTCGACAGGCACGGTCCCGACCAGGGCGGGACCGGGAGCCTCGCCCGTTCGGCGCTGGTCCTCACAACGGCCCTGGTCTTCAAAACTGCGCTGGTCTTCACAACTGCGCTGGTCTTCAACGAAATGCTCGGGACGAAGCCCGAGCAGCACATCGGAGCCCTTCGCGGCGGCGGTGGCTTTCGCGAGCGCCGCTGCGGGCAGCTCGGCGAGGCCGAAAGCGGTGCGCACGCCCTGCGGGCACAACTCGCCGGGGAGGAAGTTCATCGACGGGGAGCCGATGAACTCGGCGACAAAACGGTTCTTCGGCTGGTCGTACAAGGCTTGCGGGGCCGCGATCTGCTGCACCACGCCGCCTTGCATCACCACGACGCGGTCGCCGAGCGTCATCGCTTCGGTTTGGTCGTGCGTGACGTAGACGGTGGTGGTCTGCAAACGTCGGCGCAGCCGCAGGATCTCGGCGCGCATCTGCACCCGCAGTTTCGCGTCGAGGTTGGAAAGCGGCTCGTCCATGAGGAACGCCTTGGGCTGGCGGACAATGGCCCGGCCCATCGCGACGCGCTGGCGCTGCCCGCCGGAAAGCTGCCCCGGCTTGCGGTCCAACAGCGCCGCGAGGTCGAGGATCTGCGCGACCTCGTCGACTTTGGCGGCGATCTCGGCCTTGGGGACCTTGCGCAAGGCCAGCGGGAAAGCGATGTTCTGCCGCACCGACATATGCGGGTACAGGGCGTAGGACTGGAAGACCATCGCGATGTCCCGGTCCTTCGGCGCGACTTCGTTGACTCGCTTGCCGCCGATGCGCAGCTCGCCGGAAGAAATGGGCTCCAATCCCGCGATCATGGCGAGCGTTGTGGACTTCCCGCAGCCAGAAGGCCCCACGAGCACCACGAACTCGCCGTCTTCGATGGTGATGTCCACGTCGCGCACTGCAACTGCGCCGCTCGCGTATTTCTTGCTGACATGGTCGAGCACGATCTGCGCCATGCCTTCATCCTTGCAGACGGCGAGCCGCCCTGCCGCCCGGAGGCTGGCTTCGGGGCGGCCCGGTCACACCGATTCGTCCTCCGCGGGCTGCTCGGGGCCGACGCCCGGCACGCGGAAGCCTTTGAGGGAGACCCCGGCCGTTTCGGTGACGAACACCAACGAGACCAGACCGACGACGCAACTCGCCATGATGTACCAGGCCGGGGTGAGCGTCGAGCCACTCACGTCGATGAGCCATTCGTCCACCGCCGGAGTCGTGCCGCCGAAGACCGAGGCCGCGATGTTGTAGGCAATGGCGAACCCGGCGAAGCGCACATGCGTCGGCAACATGGCGGGGAAGGTCGACGAAATCATCGACAGCTGCAGGGCGTGGAAGAAACAGAGCACGCCGAGGCCGATCCCCGCCGCTGCGAAGCCGGAGCGCATCACCAAAAACATCGGCGCGGCAAAGACGAACAAACCTGCCAAAGAGACCAGCCAGACCGGCTTGCGACCGACCCGGTCCGAACTCGCCCCGCTGAACGGCAGCACAGCCATCATGCCCAGCTGCACGATGAGCATGAGCGCGAGGGATTTCGAGGACCCCATGCCCAGATGCAAATGCAGATACGTGGGCATATAGGTCAAGAGCGTGTAGTTCGGCACGATGAACGCGGTGACCAAACCCGCCAGGAGCAACAGCTCCTTGCGGTACACGGACACCATCACGAGCGGCTGTTGTTGCCGCTTCACCAGCTTCTGGAGCCGGCGGCCGCGGCGCCCCTTGGCATTCCCCGAGGCCTCGAGCTCCTGGAACGCGGGCGTGTCATCCAAACGGGAGCGCAAATACAACCCGACCAGGCCTAGCGGCGCGGCAATGAGGTACGGCACCCGCCAACCCCATTCGGCCATTTGCGAATCTGAGGCGAAGAGCGCCACAAAGAGCACGAGGAGCGCGCCGAAGGCGTATCCGAGCAGGCTGCCGAACTCCAGGAAGCTGCCGCAGAGGCCACGGCGGTGGTCCGGCGAGCACTCCGCCATGAAGGTCGCCGCTCCGCCGTATTCGCCACCAGTGGAGAACCCCTGCAAGAGCCGCAGCAGGATCAGGATGACCGGGGCCGCGGCCCCTATCACGGCATGCCCGGGCAACAGGCCGATGCAACAGGTGGATCCCGACATGAGGATGATCGTCAACGACAACACGCGCTGACGGCCCCAGCGGTCGCCGAGCGGCCCCCACACAATACCGCCGAGCGGGCGCACCAGGAAGGACACAGCGAAGGTCAACAACGCGTAGAGCGTCGCCTCCTTCGCCGCGCCGGGGAAGAAAACCTGCGAAAGGTAGGGCACGGTGAGCGAATAGATCCCGTAGTCGAACCACTCGGCGGCGTTGCCGATGGCGGAGGCCCCGATCGCGCGGAACAAGTCTCCCGACGAGAGCTCGTCCTCTGTCTCGGTCGCCTCCGGCGCGGCCTGCCCGGCACTATCATGGTCCGGGGCCGACTGATCGCTCGCTTCTTCTTCAATTATTGGCACGCGTCGCGCAGCCTCTCGTTTCGGTGGCCCGAGCGAGTTCGAGCGTCTCGGATAAGAACGGCCTCAACAGGCGCCTGGGATTTTCGTGGACCACATTCTCCCAGTAAAACGATCTCTTTTTCACAATCGCTGTCACACGGCGTGCTGTTCAGCCCGCCGCCGACCCAAGCGCCGACCGCGACGATCCGGCTCGTCTGCTCTTGAGGAAGAGTACCAAACCCGCGCCGAGCGCGCCGTATGAAAGGCGCTGTCGATCAAGAAAACGCTGCTTGGCGCGCGTGCCGCCGGACGATAGAATTCCCGCATGCACCAGTACCTGGCCTTCGTGCTCTTCGCGGGGCTTCTCGCCTTGGCGCCCGGCCCGGACATGCTGCTCACGATCCAGGCGACCGTCGTGGGCGGGCGGGCGCGCGGTTTCGCCACCGTCGCCGGCATTGCCACAGCCGCCGCGGCCCAGGGCCTGCTCGTCGCGTGGGGGCTGGCAGCGGTGCTGACCCGTTCGCAGCCCCTTTTTCTGACGCTTCGCTTGGTCGGCGCGCTGTCTTTGCTGTTTCTGGGCTTCAGCGCGATCCGCGCCGCCGTCAAGGGCGACTTCGCGACCTCGGACGAGGCGGCAACGACGCGGGCGCCGAAGCGGCGGCTCTGGTCCAACGCGCGCCAGGGCTTCCTCTGCAACATCACGAACCCGAAAGTGCTGATGTTCAATCTCGCGGTCCTCCCGCAATTCGTGTCGGGCGACGCGCCGGTCGCGCGGCTGTTGGCCTACAGCTTGACCTTGGTGGGCGTCGGAACGGTGGTCCTCGTGCTCGTGTCGCTCACCGCGAGCGCCGCCCGCCGGGCGCTCGCCAAAGCCCGAGCCCAGCGCGTCGTCAACGCCGTGACGGGGACGGCGATGCTGGGCTTCGCCACCGCCCTCGCCGCAGAGGGCTGAAACCACACTCACGCTGAGCGCAGACCTTCCGCCCCGACCGAGGCTGTGCGAGGATCGGCGGATGGCTCAACGCACTCGCACCGCCCTGGTCATCGGAGCCGGCCAAACCGGAGCCTCCGCTGCGTACGGCCTGCAGAGGGCAGGATTCCAGACCACGCTCATCAGCGAACGCGACCAACGCTCGTTGCGCGACGATGTGCCCGCGACCGGGACCGCGGCGCTGTTCGGGCAGTCCATCGAGGCCGAGCGAGAACTCGGTCTCGACACGTACTTGGACCGCGCGCCGGTCATCACCGGGCAAAGCGTGCGCCTGGTCGACGGCTCCCAACCACAACGCCCGGAACACCTGGCCTTTGACGCCGAGTTCCCCGGATTCGTCGCAGTCGCCGTGGACACCCGGCTCAAAGCGGACGAGCGGATCACCGCTTTCCTCGACATCGGCGGCGAGCTGCGCGTTGAGAAAGTCGAACCCGACCGCTTGGACGAGCTCGCGGGCCGCCACGACCTCGTCCTCGTCGCGACCGGACGGGACGGGCTCGGGAGCCTCTTCCCCGTCGACCCCGCGCGCACCGCGTACCAGAGCCCGCAACGGCGGGTGCTCATGGTGACCTTGACCGGCCTCGGCCACGGACCAGAGGTCTTCGCCCACCGGAGCGCCGCAGGCGGGCGGCACAGCAGCTTCTCCTTCGTCACCGACCAAGGCGAAGCGTGGTGGGGTCCCTATCTCCATAAAGACGCTGGACCGTCGTGGGCGTTCCTCGCCTGGGGGAAGCCGGGCAGCGATTGGGAGCGCCGTTTCACCGCCCCGACGAATCTCGCCCAAGCCCATCAAGCCGTGCTCGAACTGCACCGCGACTACCTCGATTGGGATCTCGCGGAAGCCGAGGCGCTGCGGACCATCGCGGACGACCCCCGTTCTTGGCTCTCCGGGGCCATCACCCCGCTCGTGCGCCGCGGGACAGGGCGCACGGCGAGCGGGCACGCCGTGGCGGCGCTCGGCGACGCGGCCGTCGCCTACGACCCGATCGCCGGGCAGGGCGCGCAAACCGGCCTGCTGCACGCGGCGTTCCTCGTGCGTGCGGCTTCGGCGCACAACGGCCCCTTCGACGGGGAATGGCTCACCGCCGTGTTCGAGGAGTTCTACGCCGACCGCATCCGAGCGGCCTACGAGGCCACTCGGCTCTACCTCGGCGATCCCGACTACGCCGAGGCGAACGGGCTCATTTTCGGGGCGGCGCAGGTGCGCCCCGCCGTCGCAGGAGCGGCGTTCGCCTTGCTCTCCGATCCCCGCCCAGTCCTCGCGTTCGACAAGCCGCACGGCTGGCGGCAGTTCGTCGCGAACGCAGCGGGCGAAGACCCCGACGCCCTCCTCGCCCGCTTCACACCCGCAGGCCGGTTCCAACGCTCCGCGTACGGGGCGGCTCCTGCTCAGTGACCGTCGCCGAGCCCCGCGAGCGGCAGCCACCGCTCCACCTCGCGGGCGCGATGCCCGGACGCGCAGACTAGCTGCCGCTCCAGCGCCGTCTGCGCGTCGATGAGCCCGACAGCGAGCAGCAACCACGTCCGAGCGTCCGTCTCATAGACGTTCGGCGGGGTGCCCCTGGTGTGCCTTGGGCCTGCCACGCATTGCACAGCGACGAACGGGGCCACCCGCACTTCCACCGAGTTGCCGGGGGCGAGCGCGGCGAGCGTGCGGGCCGTGAGCCGCACCGCGGCGGCCAAGGCCGCGCGCTCGGGCGCGGGCTCAGACTCGTCCCGCAGCCATGGCGCCACCGCGGCCAAGGCCGCGTGCAGCTCATGCGGGTCTGCCGCCGACCGTCGCGCCATCGTCTCTCCTGACCTGCCTGCCGCCTTCGTCCAGCGCGGCGGTTAGGCGAACAGCGCGGGGAGGGTTCCCTCGTGGGCGCTTCGCAGCTCGTCAAGGCCGACAGTGAAGAGGCCTTGGACTTCGAGTTCGGCGCTGCCCGGCACGACCACGCCCACCCGCAGGACCGGCACGCCGCGCGAAGCGACCAGCGATTCGAACGCGCCCGCTTGGGTGTGGGTGACCGCGACGAGCGCACGCCCGGGCGATTCGGCGAAGAGGGACACGAACGGATCGGCCGCCTCAGGCAAGATCACGCGGGCGCCGACGCCGACCGCGAGGACCGATTCGACGAGCGCCTGCGCGAGACCGCCCTCAGACAGGTCGTGCGCCCCGTTCACCAGGCCCTGCCGCGTGGCGGCCTGCAACACTTCCGCGAGACGGCGCTCGGCTTCGAGGTCAACCTCAGGAGGCTGTCCGCCAAGATGCCCGTGGCACACCTGCGCCCACGCTGAACCGTCCAGTTCGTCACGGGTCGCGCCGAGCTGGAACAGCACCTGGCCGTGATCCGGGGCGAAGCCCACCCGCACAGCGCTGGCGACGTCCTCGAGGACGCCGAGCACGCCGACGACCGGAGTGGGATGGATCGGCACGTCTGCGGTTTGGTTGTAGAAACTCACATTTCCGCCGGTCACGGGAATGCCGAGCGTCGCGCAACCGTCCGCCAAACCACGCACCGCCTGCGAAAACTGCCACATGACGCCGGGGTCTTGCGGCGAGCCGAAGTTCAGGCAGTTGGTGACGGCCCTCGGCGCAGCGCCCGTGACGGCGACATTGCGGTACGCCTCGGCGAGGGCAAGCTGCGCCCCCCGATACGGATCGAGCTTGGTGAACCTGCCATTGGCGTCGGTGGCGATCGCGACGCCGAGCCCGGACTCCTCGTCCACGCGGACCAGCCCGGCGTCCGCGCCGGGGATGAGCACGGAGTTGCCCCGCACCAAGGAGTCGTACTGCTCGGTGATGAACCGTTTCGAGCACAGTCCTGGCGAGGCGACGAGCGCGAGCAGCGTCTCGCGCAGCTGCGGCCCGCCGACCGGGCGGCGCAGCCCCGCCGACGTGTCGGCGGCCAGGGCGTCTTGGAAGGCCGGGCGTTCGACCGGGCGGCGGTACACCGGCCCCTCGTCCGCCAAGGTCCGCGCGACGACGTCGACGATCCGCTCGCCATGCCAGTCCACCTGCAAACGCCCGGTGTCGGTGACCTCGCCGATGACTGTGGCGGTGACCTCCCAGCGCGCGCAGATGGCGAGGAACGCCGCCAGGTTCTCGGGCGAGACGATGGCGCACATCCGCTCCTGGGACTCGCTGCACAGGGTTTCGGCGGGGGTCATATCGGCGGCCCGCAAGGGCACTTTGTCGAGCGTCACGCGCATCCCGCCGTCTCCCGCCGCCGCCAGCTCGGAGATCGCGCACGACAGGCCCGCGCCGCCGAGGTCCTGGATGCCCTCGACGAGTCCTGCCGCGAAGATCTCCAGGCTCGACTCGATGAGCAGTTTCTCCATGAACGGGTCGCCCACCTGGACCGCGGGAAGTTTCTTGCCGCCGCCCGCGGACTCGCCCTCGAAGGTTTCGGACGCGAGCACCGACACCCCGCCGATGCCGTCGCGGCCGGTGCGGGCTCCGTACAGCACGACGAGGTTGCCCACGCCGCTTGCTTTGGCCTCATGGACCGCGTCCGCCCGCAGAACCCCGAGGCACAGCGCGTTGACCAGAGGATTGCCCGTGTAGCAGTCGTCGAAGAGGGTCTGCCCCCCGATATTCGGCAAGCCGAGGCAGTTGCCGTAGCCGCCGACCCCCGCGACGACGCCGGGGAGCACCCGACGTGTGTCGGGGGCGTCCGCCGCCCCGAAGCAGAGCTGGTCCATCACCGCGACGGGACGAGCCCCCATTGCCAGGATGTCCCGGACGATGCCGCCCACACCGGTCGCCGCGCCCTGGTAGGGCTCGATGAACGAGGGGTGGTTGTGCGACTCGGCTTTGAAGGTGACCGCCCAGCCGTGGCCGATGTCCACCACGCCCGCGTTCGCGCCGATCCCGGCGAGAAGGCCCGTGCGCATCTGTTCGGTCGTGGTCTCGCCGAAGT
Source organism: Segniliparus rotundus DSM 44985 (assembly GCF_000092825.1). Lineage (NCBI taxonomy): Bacteria > Bacillati > Actinomycetota > Actinomycetes > Mycobacteriales > Segniliparaceae > Segniliparus > Segniliparus rotundus. The sequence goes on from NC_014168.1 coordinate 2,626,419, forward strand.
ATTGCAGGTGGACTTTCGAAGACTTGTAGGAGCAGTGCTCGCTCCACATCACGGAGTACATGCCGAGTTCGGAATCCGTTGGGCGACGGCCCAAGAGGTCCTTGATCCGCTGGTACTCCTCTTCGGTGAGCCCTAACTCGCGAAAAGGCTGCGGCTGCTCGGGGGTCTGGTTCGCGGCTTCGACGGTGTCAACTGTCACGGGGAAACTCTAGCGGCAGTCGGCGGAGCAAGCGCACACGAGGGAATCCAGCGGCAGCCGGTCCGGGTCCGCGTTCACGCGGTCGGCGTGCGGCGGTGGCTTCGGAAGACCAAGCGCAGCCCGATGAACCGCACCAATGTCGCGACGAGGTTCGCGACGATGAGCACCAGCAGTTCGATGTGGTGGCCGGGGTCGCTGCTGACGAAAGTGTGCAAGACATAGAGCGAACCGGAGGTGAGAGTCCATCCGATCAGGAAGATGGCCAAGCCTTGCAGATGGTGCAGCCCAGCCCCGGAGCGGCCCCGGACCCCGAAGGTGAACGCCCGGTTGGCGGCGGTGTTCGCGACCGCAGTGGTCAACAAGGCGATCAGGTTCGCGGCCTGGGCGCCGAGCGCGGGGCGCAGCGCCAGGAACAAGACGGCGAAGGCGATGGTCGAGAGGACGCCGACGATGCCGAACCGGACCAGTTGGCCCACCATGCCTCGCTGCACGCCTTGGATGCTGGAGCCCGAGCGCCCCAACGGCTCACGGCCGAGCGCTTTGCGCAACTCCGGGATCGGCAGCTCGCCGGTCGCGAGCGCTGTGCCGACCCGCCACACCCCTTTGAGGTCGTCGAGCGCTGTGCGCACGATGTCCACGCGGCTGTCCGGGTCGTCGACCCAGTCCACCGGCACCTCGTGGATGCGAAGGCCCGCAGACTCCGCGATCACCAGTAACTCGGTGTCGAAGAACCAACCCGTGTCTTGGACCAGGGGGAGCAGCTCGCGGGCGACCTCGACGCGCATCGCCTTGAAGCCGCACTGCGCGTCGGAGAACTTCGCGCCGAGCGCGCCGCGCAGGATCATGTTGTAGCAACGGGAGATGAACTCGCGCTTCGGGCCGCGCACCACCTGGGAGCCCTTGGCGAGGCGCGAGCCGATGGCGATGTCCGAGTGCCCTGAGACGAGCGGCGCGACGAGCGGCAGGAGCGCCTTCAGGTCCGTGGACAGGTCCACGTCCATGTACGAGACGACTTTGGCTTCTGATTCGCCCCACACAGCGTGCAACGCCCGGCCTCGGCCTTTGAGGTCGAGATGGCGCACGACGACGTTCTCGTACTCCGAGGCGAGCTGGTGGGCCACCTCCAGCGTGGCGTCCGTGCTGGCGTTGTCCGCGATGATGATGCGGGTGCTGAACGGCATATGCTCGCTCAAGAAAGCGTGCAGACGGCGCACGCAAGCCGGGAGGCCGCGCTCCTCGTTGTAGACCGGCACCACCACATCGAGGACCGCGGCCTCAGCGTGTGCCTGAGGTGCGGCTTCGTTGTGCTCCGCCAGCATGCTGGAAATCGTCATACTGTGGACCCTATGCCTCTCGCCTGAGATGAGCGTGAACACCACCTGCGATGTCGCTGTGTCAAACCTGTGCGCGAACTGTGGGCGCAGTCGCAGTTTGAACCGGCACACCGATTCCGGGGGCCCCTCGTCGAATCTCGCCGAGCCGGATTGCTCTCGAACCTCAGAATAACTCTCGGCGCCACATCTGGGAGCATGACACCCATCACGCCCCTTTGCTCCCGGGCCGCGCCCCTGCGGGATCAGGCGTCGAGAATCCCCGGGCGGCCCGACTCGACCACGAAACTGCGCAGCGTGGCGATCGGAGACCCCGGTCGCTGCACGTAATCCAGCACGCGGTAGTCGGTTCGGCACCGTTCGGGGGTGAGCTCGCAGGTCACATAGCCGCGCTGGTCGTTGAAGAACTTCAAATGCGGATTGTCCGCCTTCATCTGCGCCTCCTGCTCGCGCACGTCCTTGCCGTCCCCGCCCGAAGAGATCGAGGTGCCCACAAACTCGGCGGCGACGACCGGTGAGGCCGGATCGTCGAAGTCGGGCTTGAGGTCGCCGGCGTAGTTCTTGTGCGTGTCGCCGGTGACCACCACCAAGTTCTCGATCCCTCGCCGCGCCGCGCCGCCGAGCAATTTCGCCCGCTCGGCGGGATAGCCGTCCCAGCAGTCCACGTTGTAGCCGATCCCCCGCTCGCCTGTAGCGGCGTCGGCGCTTTTGGGCAGCCGCAGCCGCGTCTGCATGATCTGGACCTGGTTGAGCGCGACCTTCCAGACCGCCCTGCTCGACGCGAGCCCGTCGAGCAGCCAGGCCCGCTCCCGGTCCCCCATCATCACCCGGTTCGGCGCGGTCCGCTCCGGGCAGTCGGAGCCGAAGACGCCGGAGCACGGCTGGGGGTCGCGGTATTGCCGTGTGTCGAGGGCGAAGAAATCAGCGAGCCTCCCGTAGCCGAGCCTGCGGTAGTCCTGTGTGCTGGCGCCGTGAGGCCGCGCCGAGACGCGGAGCGGCTGGTGCTCGTAGCGCGCCTGGAAGGCGGCGGCGCGCTGGGCCAAGAACTGCGCGCGGGGGGTGTGGTACTCAGAGCCGGAATGCCAGCCCGCCCAGTCGTTCTCCACCTCGTGGTCGTCGAACACGACCACCCAGGGGAACGACGCGTGCGCGCGCCTGAGCGGTTCGTCGAGCTTGGACAGGGCGTACTGGGTCCGATAGCGGGGCAAGCCGGTCGGGCGGGCGCTGAACACGTCGGGGACTTGCTCCCCCCGGAGGTTGTCCTCACTGGTGAACGGATACTCGTAGATGTAGTCGCCGAGGTGGGCGACAAGGTCGAGGTCTTCCTCCGCCATATGGTCGTATGCGGTGTAATAGCCCTGGTCCCAGCGCTGGCAGGAAGCAAAGGCGAATCGGACCTGATCCCTGTGCGCCCCGGGCGCGGGGGCGGTGCGGGTCCGGCCGACCGGCGAGAGCTCCCGCCCCGCTTTGAACCGGTAGTAGTAGACCCGGTCGGGTTCGAGTCCGTGGACCTCCGGGTGCGCCGAATGGGCGAGCTCGCGAGTGGCCGTCACCGATCCTTCGCGCACGATATGGGCGAACTTCTCGTCCGAGGCGACTTGCCATTGGACGGTGACCGGGGCCGCGCCCATGCCGCCGAACCCGTCCCCGGCGAGGGGGGCGGGGGCGAGGCGCGTCCAGAGCACCACGCCGTCGGGGAGCGGATCGCCGGAGGCGACGCCGAGCGCGAACAGGTCCGAGCCCGCAGCCGAGGAAGACCGGGCGCTCAGCCGTCCCGTGCCGAGGAGCACGGCGGCCCCGAGCGCGCCCAACAAAGCGCTCCGCCGACCGAAGCGAGGAAGCGGTTCCAGCCTGCGCACGCGGTCACGCTACCAAGAAAACCTACGCTCAGCTCGGCGAGGGGGGCCTCTGCCCAGAGACATGCCTCTTGCCAAGCCTGCCTGCGATCACAGTGCAGACCAAAAGCTGGATTTGATGGAAAAGCATCAGCGGCAGCACGACGAGGCCGAGCTGGCTGGGCCCGAAAAGCACCCCGGCGATCGGCAGGCCCGCTGCCAAGCTTTTCTTCGAGCCGCAGAAGAGCAGCACCATCCGCTCGCCGTACGAGAACCGCAGGGCTTTGCCCGCCAGGGCCGTGGCCCCGAGCACGACGGCCAGCAAAACGGCGCAGTCGAGCGCGAGGACGGCGAGATCGGCGGCGCTCACCCGGCGCCACACTCCTTCGGTCACACCGAGGCTGAACGCGGTGTAGACCACCAACAGGACCGAGCCTTGGTCGACGAGCTTCAGCCGACGGGCGTGCGCGGCGACCCAGTCGCCGATGAAACGCCTGGAGAATTGCCCGAGGATGAAGGGCAGGAGGAGCTGGAACACGACGTCGAGGACGGACCCCCAACTGACGGCGACGTCCTGGGCTCCGAAGACGACGATCACCAGGGCCGGGGTGAGGAAGACGCCGAGCAGGCTGGAAAGGGAGGCCGCGACCACCGCTGCGGCAATGTCGCCGCCTGCGATGGAGCAGAACGCGATCGACGACTGCACGGTGGAGGGGGTCAGCGTGAGATAGAGGAACCCTTGGCGCAGCTCGGTCGGCAGCACCGAGCCAGGCAGGGCCTCGGCGCACAGGCCGAGCAGCGGGAAGATCACAAATGTGCAGGACAGGACCATCAGGTGCAGTTTCCAATTTTTGAGCCCGGCCCAGGCTTGCGCAGGCGACAACCGCGCCCCGTACAGGAAGAAAAGCAGCGCGATGGCGAACGTGGTGGCCCAATGCAATGCCGAGGCCGCGGCTCCGGAAGCCGGGAAGAAACTCGCAACGACGACCACCACGAGTATGGCGATGAAGAAATTATCCACAGGAACGAATCGGCGCAGGCGGGAGATCATCCTCTACATGTACCCGATCAAGAGCCAGGAGGCGCTTCCTACCCCGTTCCGAGAAACCTTGTGTCGGAAGACACCTTGCGTCGGGCCGGAAGCATCCGGGAGAGGAGCCGGTCCCTGAGCCCCACGGTGTGCACCAGCACCGCGCCGACATGCGCGACGACGCACACCAACAGCGCGTACGCCAAGGCGCTGTGCGTGACGCGCAAAAGACCATACAGATGTATGTCCGTCGGCGCGATGGCAGGCAGCCGCGCCCCGGCGAACTCGACAGGAATCCCCGACGCGGACACCAACGCCCAGCCCGCGATGGGCTGGGCGAGGAACAAGGCGTACATCGCGGCCTCGGACAGCGCCATAGCGACCCGCTCCGGGCCGACGACTGAGCCAGGGGCGGGGGGCGGCTTGTGCCAGATCCGGTTGCCGACGCGCAGCACAGCGAGGACCAAGACCGCAAAGCCGACGGCCTTGTGCCAGGCGAGCACTGCGGGGTAGTCGCCGAGAGAGCCCACCAGCCAAGCCCCGAGGCCCAGCATCACAAGGATCAGCGCGGCCATGGCCCAATGCAGGATCTGCGCGGGCAGCGCGAACCGCGCGGCGGCGGGCTCCGCAATGGTTTCTTGCGGCATCACGCCTCCTCGTCGAACTTTTGGACCGGCGCAGGAGTCTCCGCCGACCGGCGCCGATACGACTCCGCGTAGATCGCCGCGCGAGCGGCCAAGATCGGATCGTCGGAGGGCTCGATGCCAGCAGGCAGCACGGTGGGGTCGAAATTCTGGTCGCGAGCGCGCTCCTGCTGCGCGAGGCTGGCCGGTCCGAGCACAACCGTTCCCGCGTCGATCCGTCTGCGGTCCGCTGGCCACGGCTGCGTCGGATCGTTCGTCGGGTCCTGCCCCGCCACGCCGACCAGCAGCACGAGCGAGAACCGCACCGGTCCTTGGCGAAGCGTTTTCGCCAGATCCCGGAACAGCCAATCCGGGCCGTTGTGGTCCGGCGCGGCGCGCTCGTCCGACTGCGGCACGAGCTGCCAGCGCACCGGGGTGCGCGCGCCGGATCCGTCCACCGCGATAAACGTGTGGACACTGTGGAATGTCGACGTGGCGAACGTGGGCGCGGGCGAGGCGGACTGGATGATTTTGAGCGCTGCAGCAGACGAGGGATGCGCGTTCAGGTAGGCGGCTCTTTTCCCAGGGTCGGGCTTGCCCGTCGCGGGGACTGGGGCGTTGGCGATAGTGAATTCGTAGAACGCCTCGGGAGTCGGAGCAGGAAAGACCGGGGCGTTGACCATCGCCGAGCGCCATTGTTCGCCGTCCGGCAGAGAGAAAATCAATCCAAGCCCTCGGCCCTGGCCGAGGGCGTCCTTGGCATGAGGATTCTGGCCGCCGACGGAGAACCGGCCGAGGAGCGCGTGCCGGCCTTTTTGGAACACCGAAGCCGAGGCGACCTCGGATCCGGCCCCGTTGCTCTCGAACCAGCCAGCGACGACGAGCGCCTTGGCGTGGTTGCGCCGATATCCGGCGAACCGTCCGCCGAGGGATTCGAAAAGGTCGATGAACTTCCGCGCGGTCAGCCGGGCAGGATCGACACGTCCTTCGGCGTAGAGGAAACCGCCGAACCCAGCGAGAGCGACACCGCCAGCGGCGAGGAAGCCGAGCAAAGGACGACGGGCGAGGGGCTGGCTCACCACAGAGCCAGCGTACGCCTTTGCGCCAGCAAAGGTCGGGCGGGCGGCGTGGATCAGCCAGCCGCCGGGAGCGCCAGCGCGCCGAGGCTGCCCATAGGGTCTGCGGGCAGCAGCGCAGGGTCGTCCATCGAGAAGGACTTGACCGGTCCTGGGTCCGTGGTCGCAGTTTCGAAGCGCACTGTTGCCACGCCCACGCCGACGCCTTGCACCCAGCCGTGGCCGAACTGCGCGTGGAAAACATCGTGCCCAGGACGAAACCGGTCGGCCCTGGCCGGGGGCGCGGCGGCCAGGGTGGCTCCCCAGGTCTGGTGCTCGGGGCTGTTTTCGGAGTCCTCGGAGAAGAACAGCGCCAACTGCTCTTCCTCTGTCAGACTGGCGAAACCCACGCCGAGCAGGCGGATCGAGCCAATGCCCTCCGGATCGGGGGCCAAGGACAACGCCGTGCCCACCAGCGCTTGTTTGTCGAGCGTGCCTTGCGGCAACGTCGCCGACCGGGTCATCGTGCGCCAGTCGCCGGTGCGGATCTTCACGGTCACCCTGCGCGCGGCTTTGCCCGACGCGACGAGCCTGGTGATCGCGCGCTCGGCGAGCAACTGCACCTCGCGGCGCACGGCGGCCTCGGTGAGCAGGTCGGTCTCGTACGTCGTCTCCACACTGATCTGCTTGGCCTCGGCGCGCGGCGCGACGTGGCGCTGGTCGACACCCTGCGCGAGCTGCCACAACGCTTGGCCTATCGTCCAGGTCAGCTCGGCCCGTTCGAACACCGACCGCGCCCCGTCGATGGAAAGCTCCGCCAAATCGCCGATCCGCTCGACGCCCTGTTCGGCGAGCTTGCCCCGGAGCACCCGCCCCACCCCCCACAGTTTTCCGACCGGCAGCTCGGCGAGGAAGTCCCGCTCCGTGCCAGGGGCGACCACGAGTTGGCCCGCGGGTTTGGCGAGCCCGGACGCGATTTTGGCGAGTTGTTTGCCCGAGCCCGCCCCCACCGACAACGTCAGCCCGGTCCGCTCCAGCACTGCGGCCCGCAACTGCCCGCAGAACCTCTCGACGTCCCCGACGCTCGTCATGTCTGCGGCGACCCCGAACGCCTCGTCCACCGAGAGTTGTTCGAGCACCGGCAGAAAGCCTTCCAAAACAGTGAACACTGCTTCCGAGAACTGCCGGTAGAGGCTGAACCTCGGCGGCAAAACCACCGCCCTCGGGCCGATGAGGCGCTTGGCCTCACCCATCGGCATCGCGGATCGCGCCCCGAAAGCCCGCGCCTCGTAGCTCGCGCCCGCCACCACGCCTCGCAGTCCGACACCGCCGACCAGCACGGGCCTGCCTCGCAGGGTGGGCCGCGTCAATTGCTCGACCGAGGTGAAGAACGCGTCGAGATCGACGTGCACAACCCATCGCGCTCGGCTCATCTCACGAGGATAAGCGCTCGGCCTGACGGCCAAGGCCGATGCGGCGGGCCATGTCTTCGCGTTCGGCGAGCTCAGGCCTTCGACATCTCCGAATGCACACGAGCGCCCGAGCGCACGTCGAATTCGACGGCCAGTATTTCTTTCGCGATCCACGCTTGATGCCGCAACGCCCACGCGTGCGCGTCCTCGGGAACGGTGAAAGCCACTTTGACCCGGTCGGAGACGTCGAATCCCAGCTCTTTGCGCTGGTTCTGCAACTCTCGGATGCGGTCCGCCGCCCAGCCCCGCGACTGCAGCGCCTCGTCCAGCTCGGTGTCGAGCACAACGAGGCCTTGCGCTTCGCCGGAGCCGATCGCCTGGGTGCGGTCGGCGGCCGAGGGGACGAGCGTCCTGGTGAACTCGCTCGGCAGAAGCTCCACGCCGCCAGCGGCGATGTTCTCGGCATTGGCGGTCCAGTCCCCGGCTTTGACCGCCTTGATCGCCTGCTGCACCGCGCCGCCGAGACGAGGCCCGGCCGCGCGCGCGTTCACCGCGACCTCCCAACGGCCATGCTCGGCCACATCGGGAGTGAGCAGCACCTCGTCGACGTTCACCTCAGCCTGCACCAGCGCCGCGTACGGGGCGAGGAACTCGGCCCCAGGGCCGGCGACGGTGAGCGAGCGCAGCGGCTGGCGCACGCGCAGGCCCGTGGCCTTGCGCAGGGAGAGCCCGGCGGCGCACACTTCGCGCACCCGGTCCATCGCCGCGACCAGCTCCGGGTCGCCCGGCAGGCTGGACGCGTCCGGCCAATCGGCGAGATGCACGGAGCGCTGGCCGGTGAGGCCCTTCCAGATCACCTCGCTGACCAGCGGCAGCAACGGGGCCGCGAGCCGACAGGCGACCTCCAGCACGGTGTGCAGCGTGTTGATCGCGGCCGCGTCCTCGGACCAGAAGCGCTCGCGGGAGCGGCGCACATACCAGTTCGTGAGCACCTCGCAGAAGTCGCGGAAGGCCTCGCACGCGCACGCCACGTCCAAGCCCTCCAGGGACTCGGTCATGGTCTCGACGGTCTGACGCAGCCGGGCGAGTATGTAGCGGTCCAGCACATGCGTGGAGTCCGTGCGCCACTGGCCGGACTCGAACGCGTACAAGCGCAGGAAGCTGTAGGTGTTCCACAACGGCAACAACGCCTGGCGCACCCCGTCGCGGATGCCTTGCTGGCTGACGACGAGGTTGCCGCCGCGCAGGATCGGCGAGGCCATCAAATACCAGCGCATCGCGTCCGCGCCGTCGCGGTCGAAGACCTCTTGGATGTCCGGGTAGTTGCCTTTGGATTTGCTCATCTTCTGGCCGTCGTCGCCCAGGATGATGCCGTGCGCGATGCCGCGCGTGAAGGCGGGCGAGTCGAACAAGGCTGTCGCGAGCACATGCAGGCTGTAGAACCAGCCCCGCGTCTGGCCGTTGTATTCGACGAGGAAGTCCGCCGGGTAGTGGGACGAGAACCAATCCTGGTTCTCGAACGGGTAATGCGCCTGGGCGTAGGGCATCGAGCCCGACTCGAACCAGCAGTCCAAGACCTCGGGGACGCGGCGCATTGTCGATCGTCCGGTCGGATCGTCCGGGTTGGGCCGGGTCAGCTCGTCGATCATCGGGCGGTGCAGGTCGGTGGGGCGCACGCCGAAGTCCCGCTCCAGTTCGTCCAGCGAGCCGTACACGTCGGTCCTCGGGTAGGCGGGGTCGTCGGAGACCCACACCGGCACCGGGGAGCCCCAGTACCGGTTGCGGCTGATATTCCAGTCCCTGGCGCCTTCGAGCCATTTTCCGAACTGCCCGTCTCGGATGTGTTCGGGGTTCCAGGCGAGCGACTTGTTGAGCTCGACCATCCGGTCGCGGAAGTCGGCGACCTTCACATACCAAGCTTCCACGGCCATGTAGATGAGCGGTTTGCCCGAACGCCACGAGTGCGGGTAGGAGTGCTCGATGGTCTCATGGCGCAACAACAGGCCAGCGGCTTTGAGGTCCTTGATGACGACCGGGTTCGCGTCGAAGACCTGCATGCCCTCGTAGGGCGGCACGAGCGAGGTGAACTTGCCGCCAGGGTCCAACGGCTGGACCGGCTCGATCCCCTGCGACTTGGCGAATTCGAAGTCCTCTTCGCCGAAGGCCGGGGCCAGGTGCACGACCCCTGTGCCGGACTCGGTGGTGACGTAGTCGGCCGCCAGCACGCGGAACGAGTTCGGCCAGTCGCGGAAAAAAGTGAACGGCGGGGTGTAGGCGAGGCCGACGAGCTCGGAGCCCGTGTGCGTGGAAAGCACCTCGGGCTCGTCGCCGAGCTCGCGCGCGTAGTGACCGACCCGCGCCTCGGCCAACAGGTACCGCTCGCCGTCCTGTCCGCGCACATGCGTGTAACGGGTCTCGGGATGCACGGCTATCGCGAGGTTGGAGGGCAACGTCCACGGGGTGGTCGTCCAGATCAACGCCCGCGCTCCGGACAGCGGGCCGTCGCAGACCAGCGGCATCGCCACGGTCACGGCGGGGTCTTGGCGCATCCGGTACGAATCGTCGAGACGCGCCTCCAACGCCGACAACGGCGTCTGCTCGTACCAGCTGTACGGCCCGACCCGGTAGCCCTTGTAGATGAGGCCCTTGTCGTAGAGCTGCTTGAACGCCCACATCACCGACTCCATGTAGGAGAGGTCCAGTGTGCGGTAGTCCTGCTCGAAATCCACCCAGCGCGCCTGGCGGCGGACATACCTGCGCCATTCGAGGGAGTACTTGAGCACAGACTCGCGGCAGTACTCGTTGAACGTGTCGAGCCCCATAGTCTCGATCTGGCTCTTGTCCGTGATGCCGAGCTGCTTCTCAGCTTCCATTTCCGCGGGCAGGCCATGACAGTCCCAGCCGAACCTGCGGTCGACGCGCTTGCCGCGCATCGTCTGGAACCGAGGGATCAAGTCTTTGACGTAGCCGGTGAGCAGGTGCCCGTAGTGCGGCAGGCCGTTGGCGAACGGCGGCCCCTCGTAGAACACGTACTCGGCTTCGCCCTCCCGCGCGGCAAGCGAGGCGGCGAAGGTGTCGTCCGCATCCCAAAAGTCGAGGACCGCCTGCTCGAAGGCGGGGAATTCGGCGGCCCCCGCGCCGCTCGTCAAATCTGTTTTGGGATACGCGGGGGCCCGCTCCGCGCCCGTTGACGGCACAGACGCGAGGCCCACCGCCGAAGACTCTGTTTCTCGCATTGGTCCATTATCCATTCGGCCGCCAGGGTTTTTTCCGCTCTGCCCCGGCCGCTGCAGCACAAGCTGCGCGCATTCCACAGCCATGAGCACGAAAGCCGCCGCGCTGAGAGCCACCGCCGCAGCAGCCCACCACGGGCTCTTGGTGCTGGCCGCCATCCCCAACGCGACGAACGCCAGCAGGGCCAGCGGGGCGACCGCAATGAGCAGCTTGTTCAACTACCCGTTTTGTTGGGGCTGATGTTGCTGCGGGTAGTTGCTCTCCTGGTCGGAGCCGGAGCGCGAGCCGAGATCGGTCAGCATGCTCTGCAAGTGGTCGCGCAGCCTGCTCCGGTAGTCCTTCTCGAAGGTGCGCAGCTCGTCGACCCGGCCCTCCAAAGAATTCTTGAGCTGGCTGATCTGCCCGATTTGCTCGGCGTGCGCCCGTTCGGCCTCGGCGCGCAGGTTCTGGGCGTGCTCGTTGGCCTGCCGCAGTTTCGCCTCGGCTTGGGACTGCGCCTCGGACAGCAGCGCCTCGTGCTTGGCGCGGCCCTCGCCCACAATGCTCTCCGCGGTCTGGCTCGCTTGGGCGACAAGCTGCTCGTGCTTCTCGTTCGCCTCGGACAACAGCCGCTCGCGCTCTGCTTTGGCCTCGGCGAGGACCCGGTCGCGCTCTGCTTTGGCCTCGGCGAGGATCTGGTCGGCGGTCTCCTGCGCCCGGACCAAGACGCGGCCCGCCTGGTTCGCGAGCTCGCCGGGGGCGGACTGGTCGTCGGCAGGCCCGACGAAGCTGGCGGCCTGCGCGCCGCCGCCCTGCGACTGCAGCGCCTCCACTTGGCTCTCGAGCTCACTCACCCTCGCTTTGAGGGCGGTGTTCTCCTCGACGTTCGCCGCGAGGGTCACTTCGACGAGGTCGAGAAAGGTGTCGACCTCCTCCTCGCTGTAACCGCGCTGCGGGAAGGCGGGACGGGTGAAAGCCACATTGTGCACGTCGGCTGGTGTCAGCTGCATCGGAACGTTGGTCCTCGAATCTTGCTCAGGTTGTTGCACTGCCAGGTGGCAGCCATCTTGTCACATCAGCGACAAGGTTCCCAGCGATCATAGCCAGATTGTTATGCTCTGTCACTTCTGTGCTGTTCTGAACCACCACTCACCTGCGGCGAGACAGTCACTCGTCTGCGACGAAGATCGTCACCGCAGGTCGGAGCGGGGAAGAATGGCCTGTCTGCGCGGCGCGGGCGGCGAACTCGCCCAGCAAACGCTCCGACTCCGCTTGTGCCTGCGTGAGCAGCTGCCGGATGACATGGCGCGGCAAAAGCAACAACGACACCGGGTCCGCCCCCGGCTCGACCGGCGGAAACCCGCCAGCAGCGTTCGTCGCCCCGGCCGGCCGCTGGGCATTCTGCGCCTCGAGCTCGGCCACTCTGGCCTCGAGTTTGACGATGTCGTCCCGGTAGAGCCGCACCGATTCCTCAAGGAGGTCGACGAAAACGTCCACGTCCTCCGGGTTGTAACCCTGGAAACCCTCTGGCGGGGACCCGAAAGCTATGTTGTGCACGTCCTCGGGGGTCAAGCGCATACCCGTACTCCATTCTTGCAACCAGCGCTGCTGAAACCAACACCGCGCACTCCGACGGCGCCCATCACGACACCAACCGCAAAGCGATCAGCACCACAAACATCAACACCATCAACGAGATGTCCACCCGGACGGCCCCGATAGTGGTGTTGGGGATGATCCTGCGGAAAAACCGCACCGGCGGATCCGTCACCATGAACACCAACTCCAAGACGACGACCAGGACTCCCTTCGGCCGCCAGTCCGGAGAGAAGCTCTGCACGAGTTCCACCACGCTACGAACGATCAGCAGGAGCCAGAAAGCGGCTAAGAGCGATCGAAGGACGACCAGCACCAAATCCATGGCACCAACATATCAGCGGTGGTTGTAGAAACCCGCCTCAGCGATCCGGCGGCGCTCCTCCGGGCTCACGTCCACATCTGCGGGCGACAGCAAGAACACCTTGGTCGCCACCTTGTCGAAGGACCCGCGCAAGGCGAACGCGAGACCTGCGGCGAAATCGACCAGACGCTTCGCGTCGGCGTTGTCCATCTGCACCAAATCCATGATCACCGGCGATCCGTCGCGGAAGCGCTCCCCGATCGTGCGGGCCTCGCTGTAATCCTTCGGACGCAACGTGGTGATCTTTGAGAGCGCGCCCGCCTCCTCGTACGCGGAGGGACGACGGTAATCCAAGTCATAGCGCTCATGCCCGCGGCGGGCGGCCAGCGTGCCGACGACGGCGCGGGAAGCGCCCCGGCCCGCGATGGCGGGCTCGTACTCGCCGCCCGGGGGGAGGTGCCCCCACTCGTACGCGGGCTCGTAGTCCGCGTAGTCCTCGCGGTACCGGCGGGCCCTGGGGGCCAGCTGGCGCTCGTCCTCAAGGTACTCGTCCTCGTACGCGTCAGCTGGCATCATGCCGAAATAGGCCTTGACCTTTTGGAGCGCGCTCATACCCTGCCTTCCAGATTGGAATAGTTGCTAGGGCGAGGGTATCGGCCTGGAGCCCAAAATTGCGGCACCGACACGCACACATGACGATCCGGCCGCTATTGCCGTCTCGAAATCGCCCGACATGCCCGCCGAAAGGGCCGTCGCGTCCGGATGCGCGGCTTTGAGCGCGGCGTGTAGCGCCGCCAACGCCGCGAAGGCCTGGGCGGGGTCCGCGCCGAGCGGCGGAATCGCCATCAGCCCCTTGAGCCGCAAATTCGAAGCCGCCTCGACCTGGTCGGCCAGTTCGAAGACGCGCTCGGCCGCCGCGCCGCTCCTCTTCTCATCCCCGTCCAGGCTCACTTGGACGAGGACGTCGAGTGGCTGAGCGGTCTTCTCAAACGCGGCGACCAGCCGCGAATCGTCCACCGACTGCACCACATGGGCCCACGAGGCGATGGATTTCGCCTTGTTGCGCTGGATCTGGCCGATCATGTGCCAGCGCGCTTGCGGGGCGGCTTCGGCGAGCTGGGCGGCTTTCGCCCGCGCCTCCTGGTCCCTGGACTCGCCGAACTCTCGGCAGCCGAGCTCGTACAGCAACGCCACATCGCTCGCCGGGAAAAACTTGGTCACCACCACAAGCGTCACTTCGCAGGCGTCGCGGCCAGACTTCGCGCACGCCGACGCGATCCGCTCCCGCACCTGTTCGAGGCGCCCGGCGAGTTCAGTCCGACGGTCCATCAGCCATCCAAATCAACGTGGCGAAACGCTCCCAGTCTCCTCTGCGATGGCTGAAGTGCGACGATTCGCCGATTGTGCACACCTCGCTCGATTCGACCGACCGGACGCCGCAGTCCCGCAACTGACGGGCCAGCCCACTGCGAAGATCGAGCCCCGCCGCGCCCGTCTCGGTGACGCACGCGCTGCCCGGCAGCGCCGCCTCGACCTCGTCTCGCATCTGCGCGGGCACCTCGTACCGGGCGCCGCTCGCGCACGGCCCGAGGGAAACCTCGATCCTGGACGGGTCGGCGCCGAGACCGGCCATCGCGGCCACCAGCCCGCGAGCGATCCCGCCCTGCGCGCCGCGCCGACCGGCGTGCGCCGCCCCGATCACTCCCGCATGCGCGTCACGCGCGAGCACCGGGACGCAATCGGCGGTCAGGACGGCCAGGACGACACCGGGGAGGTTCGTCACCACGCCATCGGTCTGCGGGATGGTGATCGGGCCGTCGGACGCGGGCCACAACTCGTCCACCACAGCGACAGCGGCGCTGTGGATTTGGCCGAGCCAGACAAAACGAGACTCGGGAACGCCGGTCTTGTCGGCCACAAGAGACCGGCCGTCGCCAGCCGCCCCCGCCGCAACGCTCATATTGCCGTGGGAGCGATTCGTGGTCAGCGAACGGACAGTAGGCACTCGTCGAGGTCAGCGACGCATGAAAGGAGGCACGTCCACATCGTCTTCGCCCTCGTCGGTCACCACGCGGTGGCCGTTGGCAGAGCTGACCGCAGCAGGGGCGAGGACCTCTTCGGAAGCCGGGGCGAAGTCGTCGCCGAAGACATTCGAGGGCCTCGGCTGCGCCTTGGCCTGTTGCGCGTTCTGCCGGAAACGGGAGGAATCGATCGGACGGGCCTTGGGGGAGCCGCCGTCGAAACCGGCCGCGATGACCGTGACCCGGACTTCGTCGCCCAGAGAGTCGTCGATCACCGTGCCGAAGATGATGTTCGCGTCCACATGCGCGGCCTCTTGGATCAGCGAGGCCGCTTCGTTGATTTCGAACAGGCCGACGTCCGAGCCGCCCGCGATGGAGATGAGCACGCCGTGCGCGCCTTCCATCGAGGCTTCCAGGAGCGGGGAATTGATCGCGAGCTCCGCGGCTTTCAGCGCACGCCCCTCGCCCCGCGCCGAGCCGATGCCCATCAGAGCGCTGCCCGCGCCGGACATGACGCCGCGCACGTCGGCGAAGTCCACATTGATCAGGCCCGGGGTCGTGATCAGGTCGGTGATGCCCTGGACGCCGTTCAACAGCACCTCGTCCGCGCTGCGGAACGCGTCCATGAGGCTCACGCCCATGTCCCCGATCTGCAGGAGCCGGTCGTTCGGGATGACCACGAGGGTGTCGCAAGACTCGCGCAGCGCGGCGATGCCGGTCTCGGCCTGCGCGCCACGCCGCTTGCCCTCGAAGGAGAACGGCCTGGTCACAACGCCCACGGTGAGCGCGCCCAATTTGCGCGCGATGGACGCGACCACCGGCGCCGCCCCCGTGCCGGTGCCGCCGCCTTCGCCAGCGGTCACGAACACCATGTCCGCGCCGCGCAGCAGCTCTTCGATCTCTTCTTTCGCGTCCTCGGCAGCACGGCGGCCCATCTCGGGGTCGGCTCCGGCGCCGAGGCCTCGGGTGGACTCGCGGCCGATGTCGAGCTTCACGTCGGCGTCGCTCATCAACAGCGCTTGCGCGTCCGTGTTGATCGCGATGAACTCCACGCCCTTGAGCCCCTGCTCGATCATCCGGTTCACGGCGTTGACCCCGCCGCCGCCAATCCCGACGACCTTCAGCACTGCGAGGTAGTTGTGCTGGGATGTCATGCGCTCTCCATCTTTGTCTGCGTCTTGTCCATACGATGTCTCGTCCGAGCCGGCGCGGCCCCTTTCGGCATACGCTGACGCTAAGCGTCGTCCTCTCGAATCACGCTCAGGCGCGCCGTCGTGTCTCACTTTCATCACCTTGGGAAGTGGCGCTTTCGCAACACGAGCCACATTGGTGTATTCACGCCACACACGCCTGTGGCTTGGGAGCGCGATGGCTCATTGCATAAAGTTCCCGACACCCCGCCAAGACGTCACTTCGGGGGTTTGCCGGCAAGGGCGCCGCCGTCGCGGGTGATGATGTCGGCCACGGGATAACCCGCGCCCAGCCCGTCGCGCCCGTAGTAGGGGCTCGTGCAGCTTATAGCGAACTCGTGGTTGTGATTGATTATCAGCTCTACACCGTAGCGGTCCGTTGTGATGTAACCCGCGTAGCGCTCATAAGCGCTCTTTGCGGCTTTTGCGGGTGTGATCGCTTGTGCGTGCGCTGACCAGTAGGCGAGGGCTTTGTCGTACAGCTCTTCGACGGGGAGCGAGTTCGGGGGGTATTGCGCCCAGTAACTGACCGAGAAGGAGTAGAGCTGGTTCGGCGCGTCGTCCCCGAACACCGGGACGCTTGCCACTCCGCTGCATCCCGCGTCGCCGGGTTTGCCGCCCGGCCCATAGTAGGCGTAGCAGAAGCCTTCTGGCATGCCTTGGAGCGAGTCCTTGACGATGCTGGCGATGTGCTCTTTCGCCTTGGCCTCGGTCAGGCCGGGAAGGGGCTTCTTGTCCGACACCGCTTCTCCGCTCATGACGTTCACGATCTTGCGCTCTTCCATAGGCTCGACGTCCAACCTGCTTTATGCGCGTAAAGCCCCCACGTCAATAAACGGAACGCCCGCAGACTGGCCGATCAGGACCGCGCCGACAAACCCCGAGAGCAAGAGCGCCGCCGCGCCGACGCCGTGCCATATCCTGGCATCGCGTTTGCCGAATGCGTAACGCGCAACCCCAACGAGCATAAGCAGGAGCCCGCCGCAGAACACGACTGCGGAGACCACCAGTCCCGCTGTCCCGAGCGCGGCGTTACAGCGATGGCCAGCCCCGCAAGAGTCGTAGCCCATGACCGCTGCGCCGAGAATATACAAGTCCCAGAGCCCGGCAAGCCCAGCGAAGAACACTACGGCCAAGGCGGACATGAACACGCTGCCCCAGCTCGGAAGCTCCTCGCCCTCATCTTCTTCGATTTCTTCGATAGCGCCTGAACTCTGTCCCGATGCACTAGTCATCGCGTCGGAGACGCGCTCGGGTCTTGATAGATCATGTCGTCGCGTGTGATGAGCGTGGGGGAAGGTATGAAGTCGCCCCGAGTTTTGTCTCCCTTGAAGCAGGGGGAGCTGCCCTCGAACATCACGGGGTACTGGTCGTCAGACTCGACATGAAGGACATAGCCGTCCGGGGCGGTGCCGAACCTGTTGGGCTTGTTGAAGCCTTCGCGCTCCTCGACTCGCCAGCCCCAGCTTTTCCAAATCTCCCCGATCTTGACGACCAAAGCGAGGTTGTCGGCGCCAGGCGGGACCAGAATGATGCGGTCATCGTGATATTTAGCGGGGTCGTCGGGGTTGTTGAGGGTTCCCAGGTCGTCGCAGGGGGTTACGGTCACGCTAGCCCCTCCATACCTCGTGTTGTCGAGGGCGTATCCGTCGGGGAGTTCGCGCAGGGTCTTCTGGTAATACCTGTATACCGCGTCTTGGGCCTGCCGTGTTGTGGTGGGCATGGGCTCCATCGGGGCTCCTTTCACATTCGGCCGCGGGCTGTCGTCGTGCCGTGTGCTTGACGCAAGTCTGCCGCATCCGGTCGAAGCGAGAAGGAGCGCGCAGAACAACGCCGAGGTCTTGAGAAATATCTTGCTAGTCATGGGTGACTCCGCTGTTCCCGTCGTGTCCGATCAAGAAACGCTGTGACTGCGCAGAGGAGGGCATCATGGTTCATCGCGGGTTATCGTTGTGGGCACGGGAACATCATCGTGACGGAAGCGCGGGGAGAAACAAGGCGTATCTCCAGTAAAAGACGGTGGATAACCAGCAAATCGGGAGGGCCTGATTTCAATGCTCAAGATGTAGCCATCGGGAGAGGTTCCTACCCTATTCGGTTTCTCGGAATTTTCCCGTTCCTCAACACGCCATCCCCATGAGCGCCATACATCTCCGGTTTTTCTTACTAGGTCCGCAAAATCTGTTTTCTCCGCGACCTGCATATCACGGCTATCGTAGTAGTGAATAGGGGAGTTTTCCGAGTCGATCCGGTCGTCGCAGGTATCTACACCACCTCCTGCGCCGCCATATCGCGTGTTGTCGAGAGCAATTATCGTAGGCACCGCTTGAAGAGTGCGGCGCATATATGCGTATAGAGTTTCCTGCGCCTGTTGCCGGGTTAGTTCTTTATTCATTGGTGACCCTCCTGATGCTATAGGACCCTGGCCATCGGCATGTTCCATAGAGCTTGTGCCTGAGTTTGAGCATCCTGTCAACATTGTCAAAGCGGCAACAATCAGGACGGAGGCATTACATGCGTTCAGCGCATGTCGCTTGTGTTGACTCATCATTCATGCTCCGGTTCTTGTCCGTCGATGATTTTGCCGATGTTCTTCAAGCCTTCACTGCCTGGTTCGAAGTAGCTGCTGTGCGCGTCAATGCTGAGGCCAGTTCCGTACCCGTCTGGCCCCGGGGCGGTTTTGAACTTGGTGACGTCGGTCCACGTGTGGGGGTCAACGCCGAGGGGGTGGACGCCGACGCCGTCCCCGGCGTTGGCCACTTTGATGATGTCGTTTTCCGCGAGCGCGTCGAAGACCCTCGCGTTGGGGTTGAGGTTGAGTTCGCTGGCGCTTGCGGCGAACGCTCCTGGGGAGCCGACCTGTATCACCGCGTCTGCGTCGAGGTGGTTTCCCTCGGTGGCGGCAGCGCTGCCATCAGGATAGCGGCCAGCGTCACGTCCACAGCAGCCCACGCCCTGCTGCCGCTCGGGACCGATGGGCGGTGAGCAGTTCGACGGGCTCTCATTTCGGCGGCTCCCCGAAAGCGCTCGCCCCGTTCTTGGTGATCGTCTCGGGCATGTAACCATTGTCGTTGGGGTCGTAGGCGTAGTACGGGGTAGACCAGGTTGTTGACAAGGCGTGGTTCTGGTTCACGGCGAGGTCGAAGCTGTAGTGGTCGGCTGTCGCGAAGCTCGCGTCCCGCAGATAATCGCTGACCCCGGTTTTCGGTGGAATGTGGGGCGGATCGGTAGTATGCGCGTGCGCGGTCCAGTAGGCGGCGAGCTTGTCGAACGCCTCCTCCGCAGTGCCCTCCGGGTAATGCACCCAGTACGTGACGAGAGTATTATAGGGACTCTCTTTCGGGTCGCCGTAGTCATTGACTTTGCCACTTCGGGCAGCGCGAAACCCTGAATCGCCGGGGTGATCGCCGATGGCGTAGTACGCGTAGGACCAGCCGTCCGGGAAGTCCTTTAAAGACTCTTGCAAGTACGAGATAACTCTCGCCCTCGCCTGATCAGCGGTCAAACCTGGCAGCGGCTTCTTGGCCATCGGCCCTCCGTTCATGGCGTGGTCGATCTGATGGTTCACCCAACCGCATCCGCCAGTTGCCATGATCGCGGCGAGCGCGAGCGCGAGGTGCCGTTTCTTGGTCATTGCTTGGGCCTGCTGATGATTGTGCCCATCGTCCTCAGGGCGGTGTCTTTGCCAGGGGTGTTATCCCAGTACTCGCTGTGCGCGTGCGCATAATCGAAGGGGTCCAGGGGGTTGGGCGGGTGCGGGTCCACGGGGATGATCTGGCTTTTGGGCAGGTTGAAGTCGGAGCCGGTGGGCGCGGGACCGAGCGGTGCGTCCCCGAACGGCCCCAGGCCAGTGCCGGGGAGCGCGGGGATGGGAATCCCGAAGGGGCCGTGTACGACCGGGGCGTGCTCGGAGAGGGGCACGGGGTCGTACTTGTCAGCGGCTGCCCAGGTGTGGTCGGCGGCTTGGGAAGGGGGCACACCGGTCAAGCTGAGGTCGCTGGGCGATTGCATCTCGACCCCCGGCGAGCCCATATAGATCACCTCGTCCGCGTTCAACGTCCGCCCGTGCGACGCCGCCTCCCCGACGACGGTGGAGCCGTAGGAATGACCGACCACGGTGGCGTGCGCGGGATCGCCCTCGTGCGTGGCCCGCAGACCGTCCTGGAAACGGTCCAGCAGCGGCGCACCCGCCTCCGCGCCCGCTGGCGAGGAGGGGTTGTTCTCGCCCACCCAGTCCGGCGCGTCGTAGCCGAACCAGGCGATCACCGACGTCCCGTCCTTCGGAGAACCGGCCTTCACGGCAGAATCAAACATGCGGTCGATGCGCGACATGTCGCCGGGGAGGTGGTCGGCGTGCTCCCCGGTGCCGGGGACGAACGTCGCGGTGTTCGTCGCCGTGTCCGGGTTCCCGGCGCTGACCACGACGTGCCTGCCGTCCTGGTCGTGTTGCAGCAGGTAGCGGTGCTGACCTGTGATCTCGTTGCCGTTGGGGTCCAACACGGGTTTGAGGGCGTTCTGCAAATCAAGGCTCTTCTGCAAGTCCGTGTGCGCTGCGTCGGCCCGTTTCTTCCATTCCAGCCACTCGCGGCCCTCGCTGGTCCACGGATCGTGAGGCGCGTGGTCGAGTTTCCAGTCTTTGTGCTCGTCCATGATCCGCTGGAGGTTCTGTTTCTTCTCGTCCGTCTCTCGCTCGAACGTGGCCCGATTGTACTTGTCCTTGTCCACCGCCGGAATCCCGTCCAAGTCCCCGATATGCGGATGCCTCCGGTGCATCTCGTACTTCTCCTCGTCGGTCAACTTGCCCCACTGGTAGCGCAGGATGAAAGGATTGTCCGGGACCGCCCCGGACGCCATGCCCTCCACCGCCTCCTTGGCGTCCCTACTCGGGTCGTACGGGGTGTAGGGGTGTCCGTTCGCGTCCAACGCGAGCCCGGAGAAGTCCACCGCGTGGCGGATCTGCTGCCCCAACTGCGCGTCAAGGCTCTCGAACTGCCCCACCAACGCCTTGACGTCCTCGGTGAGCTGAAAGGCCCTGGCCTGCAAGAGCTGCACAAGCTCCCACGGGACACCCGGCAATGGTTTGACGTGGACGGTGAAGTCGTCGGCCACCTCGAACGGGTCGCCGCAGTCATACGACCTCGACCCGTCCTCGGACTGGAAGAACATCGGCATGCCCTCGACCTCCGCGACCTTCCCCAGAATCTTCCCCTTGGCCTCGGAGAGGTGCCCCTGGGTGAGGTTGGCGATGCTCATCGCGTTGAGCAGAACCATTTGTTCTTTCCTGTGGGTGCCCTCGAAACCTGCGGCGCGGTCGTGCAACGCGTCCGCAGCAGCCCCCGTCCACCTGCCCGTGCTCTGCTGCACCAAGCCCTCCGCGAAACCTTGGGAGCGCTCCTCGGCCACCTGCGCCTGCTTGCTCAGAATATCGGCGGCTCTGGTGAACATGGCGGGGTCGAACCGCTCCAGCCTCGAACGAGTCAATGCGGCGCTCATACGCCCACCCCGGACTCTTCGATCAACGCCGCGCCGTCCTCGTCGGTCGCGCCGATCTGGTCCGCGCCGCTGACCACCGAATGGCCGAGCCATTCGTACCCGTCCGCGCACCGGCCGCAATACTCGCGGTAGTTGTCCGCCACAGCCACAAAAGCCTCCGCCGCGTCGAAACCCGCCCCGGCCTCCAACACGCCCCGAAGCGCGCCAGGCGTCGGGTCCGAACGGATCACACCCGCCCGGTCCAACGTCGCCCGCCCAGCCTTGCGAGCGTCCTCCACGTTCAGCTCCACAACTACCGCCGCCCTTCCCGCAACCTCTTCGACTCGGCCTCGCGTCGGCGCATCTCCAACGCGGCCTCACCCGAGTACACCGAGAAACGAGCACGCCCGACCTGAACAACGCCGTCGCGCTTGACCGGAGGCAGAGAAGCACGAAGCGCCTCCGCGCGTTGCCGCGCCAACGCCTCCTGGTCCGCGTCGTCTTCGTCCATGCGCCCGAACTGCCGCTCGGGCGGGCGCAAATCGACATACGCCCGCCGCTGCCCGCGATGCAACGCCATACGCCCGTCTCCTCATGCTTATTCGATATCGCCGCATGGCGATTCGGCGCTGTTGTGGGCTCGATCATACAGCACGGTTGCGGCCGTATTTGAGCCGACCCGAACAATTCGAGTCTTCACTATTCCTGCTGATTGTGACTACTTGCGCCCTGACTTCAAGCATGAGGGGGTGTCTTCGACCAGACAAACCCTCCGCTGGTGAGCCGCCGCGTCCTGCGAGGCTTCGACCCGCAAGCGTTCCGCCGTGCTCGGCTGGCCTACAGGCGCAAGGGCATCAGCCCACAAGACCTCGGCAGGCTTTCGGATGTGGGAGAGTCCACGATTTGGGCATGGGAGAACGGCACCCGCGCGCCGAACATCGACACGCTCGCCAGAGCCGCCGCTGTGCTCGGCGTTCCCCTCTCGCGAATCGTGCGAATACCGCCGCGCAAGCGGACCCTGGCGGACCTAAGAAATCTCGCCGGATTCACACAGCCCCAGCTGGCGAAAGCGGTGGGCATGACCACGACAGCGCTCTCAAAGCTCGAACGCGCCGAGACGCACCTGACCGCCGCACGCGCGCAAGCCCTCGCCCCGCTGCTCGCCGTGAGCACGGAAGAGGTCCACGCCGCATGGCAACGAGCCCGCGACCGCCCACCCGGCACACCGGCCTAGACGACAGGAGCCGAAGGCGGGCCGCGCAGGACCGCACATCGCGCGACTCTGTCAGAGCGCGCCGATAACATCGGTCTGCATGAGGTCTTTTTCCTTTGACGACGGGCGGAAAGCGGCGGTCGCGGCTGGCGCGACCGTGTTCTTCTGGGCTTCGGCGTTCGTCGCGATCCGAGCTGCGGGCAGGCAGTACGATCCTGGAGCCCTCGCGCTGGGCAGGCTCGGGATCGCGACGCTGGTCCTGCTGCCGGTCTGGGCGATCCGACGCGAAGGGCTGCCCGCGCGAAAAGCCTGGCCTGGGATCGTGGCAAGCGGCCTGCTCTGGTTCGGCCTGTACATGGTGGCGCTGAACCAGGGCGAGCGCCTCGTGGACGCGGGCACTGCCGCGATGCTGGTGAACGTGGCCCCGATCCTCGCCGTGCTCCTCGCCGGATGGCTGCTCAAAGAGGCCTTGACATGCAACATTGCGCTCGGCCTCGCGGTCGCGTTCCTCGGAACAGTCCTTGTGGGGCTGGCGACCGGCGGCCTCCGAAGCACGACCTCGTGGGACGGCGTCTGGCTCTGCCTGCTCGCGGCGTTGTGCTACGCGGTGCTACGCGCTCGGCATGGTGCTCCAAAAGCCCGCGCTGCGCCACGCCTCCTCGCTGCAAGTCACCACGTTCAGCTGCCTTGTCGGCGCGCTCGCCTGCCTGCCGTTCGCGAGCCAGCTGTGGGCGCAAACCTCTCGAGCGCCGCTTTCCGTGACCGCGAACATTGTCTACCTCGGTGTTTTTCCGACCGCGCTCGGCTTTCTGACCTGGGGCTACGCCCTCTCCCGGACGCACACGGCGAAACTCGCGGCCACCACGTACGCCGTGCCGTTCCTGGTCGTCCTGCTCAGCTGGGCGCTGCTCGGGGAAGTCCCGAACGCCTTCGCCGTCCTGGGCGGCGTCCTCTGTCTGAGCGGCGTGGCCCTCGCCCGCTCCCCACGCGCACAGCCCCCGGTCAGTTCGCCAACACCGGCGTGTTCGGGCTCGACACATTGTAGGTCTGCGCCGGTTGAGTGAGCAGGGCCAAGGCCACCTGCGCCTTGCGCGGGACGTCTTTGCTCGACCCGAAGACGACGACGCGCCCGTCCCCCAACGTGACGGACACCTCGATCTCGCTCTTCGCGTCGACTTGCGCGACTTGGGCGCGCAGCTCGTCCGGCAGTTGCGAGAGCACCGCGAGCGCCGCGGCCGTGGCCGGGTCCTTCGGGGACGGCCGGGCCACAACGAGTTTCGCGGACCCTTCCGGCGGCGTGGGAATGGTGGAGAAATCCACCCCTGTCTTGTCCACAAGGTGCGCGCCGTCCGGGCCGTCCACATACGCGACCGGCGTCCGCTCGACAAGCTCCACGCGCAACGTGTGCGGGAACTCTCGGCCCACACGCGCGCTCGCGACCACGCGAATCCCTTCGACGCGGGCTGTGGACTCGTCCAAGTCCACTCGCATGAGCGGCTCGCCCGGGGTGAGGGCGAGACGGCGCACCACTTCTTCTTTCGTGACCGTCGTGTTGCCGGTCACGACGATGGAGCGCAACGCGAACCACTGGCTGAAATACCCGGCCCACACCCCGACGCCGCCCGCGACGACCACGAGGACCACCACAGTGGTGAGCCCCCACGCCCGCAACCAGCCGGTCACGCTTCGCGCCCCGCGACAGCGTCGAGAATCTCACCGCCGAGCAACGTCACATCGCCCGCGCCCATCGTGATGACCACGTCTCCGGGCTTGGCCAAAGACGCCGCGGTCTGCGCAACAGACGAGAACATCGGCACGAACCGGGCCGGGACCGCGCGCACTTGGTCCGCGATCAGCGCGCCGGTGATCCCCGCTTCCGGTTTCTCCCGCGCCCCGTAGACGTCGAGGACCAAGACTTCGTCCGCGGCTTCGAGCGCGGCGGCGAACTCCGTGGCGAACAGCCGGGTGCGTGAGTACATGTGCGGCTGGAAGACCACGACCAACCGGCCCGAGCACGAGCCGTCCGGGTCGGTGACCAGGGCCCGCGCCCCGGCGAGCGTCGCAGCCACTTCGGTGGGATGGTGGGCGTAGTCGTCAAAGACCCGCACGCCCCGCTCGGCCCCTTTGAGCTGGAACCGCCTGCGGACTCCGGTGAAGGCGGACACGCCGCTGATCGCCCCGTCGAGGCTCGCGCCCGCGAAGACGGCGGCGAGCACCGCCCCGAGGGCGTTGCGCGCCATATGCCTGCCCGGCACGCCGATCGAGAACACGCGCTCGCCGCCCGGCTCGAACACGACCGTCAGCCGGGCCCCCTCGCCGTGCGGCGACCAGTCGGCGAGGCGAGCCGCGAGAAGCACACCCGCCGGGGCCTGGTTGGAGCCGTAGCCGAGCACCCGCGTCCCGGCGGCCGCGGCGCGCGATCCCAACGCCGCGGCGCCCGGATCGTCCACGTCCACAATGAGCGACCCGCCCGGAGCGATCTGCCGGACGAACTGGTCGAACACGGCGACATACGCCTCCGAGGAGCCGAAATGGTCGAGATGGTCCGCCTCGACGTTCGTCACCACAGCGGCGTCCGGTTGGTAGCGCAAGAGCGACCCGTCGCTCTCGTCCGCCTCGGCCACGAACGCGTTGCCGCTGCCCTGGTGCGCGTTCGTGCCTGCCTCGCCCAATTCCCCGCCGACCGCGAAGGACGGGTCGAGCCCCGCCTGTTGCAGCGCGGCGACCGTCAGAGACGTGGTGGTGGTTTTCCCGTGGGTGCCCGAAACAAGGACCCGCGTGCTGCCCTCCATCAGCGCCGCGAGCACTTGCGGGCGGTAGAGGACCGGCACGCCGCGCTTGCGCGCCTCGACGAGCTCCGGGTTGTCCTCCGGGATCGCGGCCTGGCTGACCACGACGGCTGTCGGCCCGCCGTCCAAGAAGTCCAAGGCGCGGGCGTCGTGCCCGACGAGCACCTGCGCGCCCCTGGCGCGCAGGTCGGTGATCGCGCGGCTGTCTTTGAGGTCCGAGCCGGACACCCCCGCGCCTCGGGCCAAGAGAATCCTGGCGACGGCGGACATGCCAGCGCCGCCGATCCCGACAAAATGGACTCGGCTCAGATCATCCACGACGGGCTCCCTCGGCCAATGCCAACACCGCGCGCACGATCACCTCGGCCGTGTCGTGGCTTCCTGCCCGCAGGGCCGATTCGGCCATCCTCGCGAGCGCTCCCTGTCCTGTTCCGCGCTGCTCGCAGAGCAGGCCGCGCACGATCTCGCCGAGCCGGTCAGCGGTCAGCTCGGCCTCGGGGACCAAGAGACCGCCGCCCGCCGCCACCAAATCCAAGGCGTTGAGCGCCTGCTCGCCATTGCCGTGCGGCAAGGGGACGAAGACCGAAGGCAGGCCGACGGCGGAAACTTCGGCGACAGTCATCGCGCCGGACCTGCACAACGCGAGGTCCGCAGCGGCGTAGGCGAGGTCCATCCGGGTGAGGTAGTCCACGACGACGTGGCGCACCCTGCCCTCGAAGGCGCTGGAGGGTTCCGCGGAAAGCGTCTGATTCGGGCCCTTCGCATGAAGGATTTGCACACCGGCAGCTGTGATCCGGGCCGAAGCCGCGACGACGGCCTCGTTCAAGGCGCGCGCGCCTTGCGAGCCGCCGAACACGAGGAGCGTCGGAGCGTGCGGGTCCAAACCGAAATGCTCCCTGGCGCTGGCGCGCGAGGCAGCGCGGTCCAGCTGGGCGATCTGCTGGCGCACCGGGACGCCGACCGGCGTCCCCCCTTTGAGCCTCGTCTGACCTGAAGCGGTGAACACCTGGTCGGCGAACCTGGCTCCGAGCCGGTTCGCGATTCCCGCCTTGGCGTTTGCCTCATGCACGACAATCGGGATTTTGCGCCGCCGCGCGGCGAGATACGCCGGCACCGCGACGTACCCGCCGAAGCCCACCAGCACGTCCGCCTGCACCCGGTCCAAGACGCTCGCTGCCGCCCGCACCGCGCCCGCGAGCCGGGACGGCACAGTCGCCAGGTCTCGGGAGGGTTTGCGCGGCAACGGCACCGCCGGGACCAGCTCCAGCGGATACCCTCGGGCTGGCACGAGGGCGCCTTCAAGCCCCCGAGGGGTGCCCAGCGCGGTCACGAGCGCCTGCGGCCGGGCCTGTTTGATCGTGTCGGCGACGGCGAGGGCGGGCTCGATGTGCCCAGCTGTCCCGCCGCCCGCGACAACGACGCTCAACCTGCCCGTCATCGCCCGGAACTCCGGGGCCGTCGGCTTTGTGGCGCGGACGCGCGCGCAGCGGAAGCCCGTCGCGGCTGCCGCGCGGGATCGGCGTCCCGAGCCGCCTGCGGGCTCTGGCGCTTCGCCCGGGGCCGTCGCGGCGCGGCACCGCCGCCGGAGGGCCGCTCCGCTGCTCCTCTGCCGCGCGCGGGAGACTGCGCGCGAGCGCCTTGGCCGCGCAACAGCCTCGCCTGGTAGGGCCGGACCGGCTCGGGCAGCGGCAACCGCAAGAACCGCGAGACTCGCCCGGGCGGCGCGGCGCGCAACGCGCTGACCGCGTCCGGCTCATGACGGGCCGCGTTCGCCAAAATCCCGAGCATCAAAAGCGTCACCGCGATCGAGGAGCCGCCTGCGGACACCAGCGGCAACTGCACGCCGGTCACGGGCAAAAGACCGGTCACATAGCCGACATTGATGAGCATTTGGCCCAACAGCAGCGTCGTGACGCTGGCCGCGTAGAGCCGCAAGAAGGGGTCGAGGGAGCGCTGGGCGATCCGCAGCCCCACATAGGCGAACGCGCCGAAGAGCGACAGGACGAGCAAGCAGCCGATGAGCCCGAGCTCCTCGCCGATGATCGCGAAAATGAAGTCGTTGTGCGCGTTGGGCACGTACTGGTACTTTTGCCTGCTCTGTCCGAGGCCTTTGCCGAACCACTCCCCCGCCGCCAGCGACAATCTCGCCTGCCGGGGCTGGTAGTCGGAGCCGAGCGGGTCGGCGGACTTGCCGAACAGGGTGAGCACGCGCGCGGCCCGGTAGCTCGCCGAAACCGCCAGAACCGCCGCCGCGACGACACCGACGACGGCCACCGACGCGAACACTTTGAGCGACAAACCCGAGTACCACAGGAGCGCCGCCACGATGAGGGCGAGCGACACGGCGGTGGACAGGTTCGGCTCCAAGACGATGAGCACGCACATCACCGTGGAGACAGGGATGAGCGGGACCAAATAATCGCGCAGCACAGCGGTCTCGCGCCGCCGGGAGGCGAGCACATGCGCGCCCCACACCGCCAGCGCGAGCTTCGCGAGCTCGGACGGCTGCACGGAGACCCCGGCGACTTCGAACCAGCGCCGCGCGCCCATGATCTTCACGCCGACCCCGGGCACCAGCACCAACGCGAGCGAGACGACCGCGACCACCATGCAGGGGAACGCGAGCGTGCGCAGCATACGCGGGGAGACGCGCAGCGCGAGGGCGAAAAGCATCACGCCCAGCACCACATACATCAGCTGCTGCCAGAACTTGGAATACGGGTCTTCGCCGTGGGCCACCGCTTCGGGTGCAGAAGCGGAAAGCACCATGATGAGGCCGAAGACGGACAGGAGCGCCGTGATCGTGATGACGAGGTGGTAGGAGGCCAAGGGGCGCGACAGCCAGGCGCCGACGCCGCCTTTGACGACGGCCCGCGCCGAAGCGGCAAGGGCGGGGTCCGGCATGGTCGCGGTCACCCGGACAACACCCCCCGCGCCGCGTCGGCGAAAAGCTTCCCCCGCTGGGCGTAGCCGGTGAACTGGTCGAGCGACGCGGCGGCAGGCGCGAGCAGGACCACATCGCCGGGGCGCGCATGGCGGGCGGCGTGCGCCACGGCGGCGCGCATGAGTTCCGCTGCGTCGTCAAACATGCCCCCATCGTCCCTGTTTTCCACGACAACGACGGGGACTTGCGGGGCGTGTCGCCGCAAAGCGTCCGCGAGAACACACTTGTCCTGGCCGAAGAGCACGACAGCCCGCAGCCGAGGCGCCACGCGCTCGACGAGGATGTCGACCTGCGCGCCTTTGAGCTGTCCGCCCGCGAGCCACACCACATTCTGATGCGCTTGAATGGCATTGAGCGCGGCATGCGGATTGGTCGCTTTCGAATCGTCCCGATACTCGACGCCGCCGTGTTCGGCCACGATTTCGCCTCGGTGCGCGCCAGGCGAGAAGGCCCGCAGCCCCGCCGCGACCGCCTCGGGGCTCGCCCCCCACGCCCGAGCGAGCGCGGCCGCGGCCAACGCGTCCGCTAGTCCGGCCGGGCCCGCGGGGCGGATCTGCTCGGCAGGAAGGAGCGCAACAGAGCCGAAGGCGCGGTCCACGAGCATGCCGCCGACGATTCCGAGCTCCCCCGCTGCGGGTTCCCCGAGCCGGAACCCGACTCGGCGGCCAGGGACTTCGAGCGCGGCGCACACGGGGTCGTCGAGGTTCACCACACCGATCTGGCCGCCCAACGCCCGCGCTTTCGCCTCGGTGTACGCGGCCATGCTGCCGTGCCAGTCGATGTGGTCTTCGGCGATGTTGAGCACCACCCCGGCCAAGGGCCGGATCGACGGGGCCCGGCTGAGCTGGAACGAGGACAGCTCGACCGCCAGGGTGCGAGCAGGGCCGAGCACCGCGGCGGCCACCGGGTGCCCGATGTTCCCGCAGGCCACCGCGGGCTCCGCAGCGGCGAGGAGGATCGATTCGAGCATGGAGGTGGTCGTGGTCTTGCCATTGGTCCCTGTCACCACGAGCCACCGCTTCGAGCGCTCGCCGATCTGCCAGGCCAACTCCGCGTCGCCCCACACGGGGACTCCCGCCGCGGCCGCGGCGCTCGGGATCGCAGCGGTGTTCGGGACGCCTGGGCTGACCACGACGAGGTCGTGTTCGGGCACGAGCGCGAGCGCGTCCTGTTCGCCGATGTCGGCGATCGCCGTGTTCTGATCGCTCACCAGCACGCGCGCCCCGACCGAACGAAGCGCCTCGGCGCAGGCCGTGCCCGCGACCCCGGCCCCGGCGACCAAAACCTTTTTGCCGGCAAGGTCAGGCATGGGCGTGGGAGACCCATTCCGCGTAGAAGAGCGCGAGCCCTGCCGCGCTGCTGAGGGCGGCCAAAATCCAGAACCGGACAATCACCGTGGTCTCCCGCCAACCAGCGAGTTCGAAATGATGGTGGAACGGGGCCATGCGGAAAGCCCGCCTGCCGGTGGTCCGGAAAACCGCGATCTGAATCACCACCGAAGCCGCTTCGGCGACGAAGAGCGCCCCGATCACCACCATGAGCAGCTCGGTCTGGGTGGTGACGGACAGCCCGGCGAGGAAGCCGCCGAGCGAGAGCGAGCCGGTGTCGCCCATGAAGATTTTGGCGGGCGCAGTGTTCCACCAGAGGAAGCCGACGCAGGCCCCCGCGCCCGCCGCCGCGAGGACGGCGAGGTCCATCGGGTCCCGAACGTCATAACAGCCCGTGGCCGCGACGCGTCCGCAGGCGTTCTGGTACTGCCAGACAGAGATGACTGTGTAGGTGGCGAGGGCCATCGCCATGCTGCCCGCCGCAAGCCCGTCCAAGCCGTCCGTGAAGTTCACCGCGTTCGACCACGCGGAGACCAAAAGGAAGCAGAACACCACGAACGCGAGGGCGCCGAAACTGATCGTGGTGAAATCCCGCACATAGGAGAGGTTGACCGTGCCGGGCGTGCGGCCGAGGCGGTCGGGGAATTGCAGGACGAGCCAACTGAAGGTCAGCGACGCGACGAGCTGCCCGATCAGCTTCGCGGATTTTGTGAGGCCCAGATTGCGGCGTTTGCGCAATTTGATGAAGTCGTCGAGGAAGCCGACGACAGCGAGCACAGTCACCAAGAAGAGGACGATGAGCGCCGAAACAGACACCGGCGGCAGGTGGAAAGCAGAGCCGAACAAGTGCGAGCCGAAGTAGCCGAGCCAAATCGCGGCGACGATCGCCACCCCGCCCATGGACGGGGTGCCACGTTTGGCCTGGTGGCTCTGCGGGCCGTCCACGCGGATCTCTTGGCCGAAGCCCTGCCGGGAGAAGATCCGGACCAGCCACGGGGTCAGGAGGATGCTGACGGCCATCGCGATGCCAGCAGCGAAGATAATCTCGCTCATAAGGGCTCAGATCTTGCCACACCACAGGGCACCCGCGCGACAGAACGCGGCGCCAGCAGCGCCGAAACACCATCCCCGGCCATCACAGCCCGGACCCCGCCGCATCAGAGGGCCTCGGCTCGAGGAGCGCCTCCGCGACCTGCCAAAGCCCTTCGGACTGTGAGGCCTTCACCAGCACCACGTCGCGCGGGCCCAGCTCGGCGGCGACCAGACGCGCCGCCGACTGCCAATCCGGGACCAACACGGCCTCCCCGCTCCACGAGCCTTCGAGCACCGCGCCGGTGTGCAGGGCTTTCGCCGAACGGGAGTCGCCGACCACGACGAGCCGGTCGACCGAAAGACGGACCACGAACCTGCCGAGCTGATCGTGCAAGACAATGGAGTCGTCGCCGAGCTCGCCCATCTGCCCGAGCACAGCCCAGCTGGCCCCGCCGCACTGATGCGCCATGCCGACCAACGCCCGAAGGCCCGCGCGCATCGACTCCGGGTTGGCGTTGTACGAGTCGTTCACGACCACCACGCCGTCGGCGCGCTCGGCAACTTGC
The DNA here is from genome assembly GCF_000092825.1 of Segniliparus rotundus DSM 44985. Lineage (NCBI taxonomy): Bacteria > Bacillati > Actinomycetota > Actinomycetes > Mycobacteriales > Segniliparaceae > Segniliparus > Segniliparus rotundus. The sequence continues at coordinate 2,657,572 of NC_014168.1, forward strand.
ATCCGGCGCGGCGAAGCCGCCTGCGCCGCCGAAAGCGCCTCTGCTGTCTGAGCAGGCGACAACCCGCACTCCGCGGCCACCGCCGCGGCCGCCAAGGCGTTGTGCGCCTGATGCTCGCCATGCACCCGCAACGTCACCGGAGCGTCGCCCTGCGGCGTGATGAGGGTGAAGCTCGCGCGAGAAAGAGGGTCGAGCCGGACATCGGCCGCGCGGACGTCGGCGCTCTCCGCCATGCCGTAGCGCACCACCCGCGCGCGGGTCCGAGAAGCCATGGCCGACACCAGCGGGTCGTCCGCGTTGAGCACAGCCACCCCGCCGTCATCGGCGCAGGGCAAAGCCTCGACAAGCTCGCCCTTGGCGATGGCGATGTTCTCCCGAGAGCCGAACACGCCGAGGTGCGCGGAGCCGACGCCAAGCACGACGCCGATTCTGGGTTGGGCGATCTGCGCGAGTTCGGCGATATGCCCAATAGTGCGGGCAGCGAGCTCTAACACGAGGAACCGCGTGTCTTGGTCCGCGCGCAGGACCGTCCACGGGTGGCCGAGCTCATTGTTGAAGCTGCCCGGAGGCCCGACTGTGGCGCCCCGCGTCGCAAGGACCTGCGTGACAAGGTCTTTGGTGGAGGTCTTCCCGCTCGAACCGGTGATCCCGACGACCGTGAGCCCGCGCGCCACGAGCGCCTGGGCGTTGGCCTTCGCCAATGCGGCGAGAGCGGCCAGCGCGAGACGGCGGGACTCCTGCGGGCCGGTCGGGTACGGCCCCGCGCCCAGGACGACCGTTGGCACGTCGAGCGGATCGCTGGACAACGTCGCGACCGCTCCCGCCGCGTGCGCGGCGGCGGCGTGCGACCGGCCGTCGGTGCGCTCGCCGGGAACGGCGAGGAACAACCCGCCGGGGACGACCTTGCGGGAATCATGCTCCAGAGGGGCTGTCACGAGCTGTTCTGGGTCGGGGACCTGATGCAGCTTCCCGCCGACCGCCGCAGCGACCTGGCGCAGGGTCCATGGGATCATCCGCGCTCCCGAATCGCCCGGGCCAGAATCTCCCTGTCATCGAAGTGGCTCTTCACACCGTTGACCTCCTGATACGTCTCATGCCCCTTGCCCGCCACCAGCACTGTGTCCCCGGCACGCGCCCAACGGACCGCGCGCGCGATGGCCTCGGCCCTGCTGGCGACCTCCCACACCTCGGCGCGGGAGGAGCCCTGCGCTCCGGCCAACACCTGCGCGCGGATCGCAGCGGGATCCTCGGAGCGCGGGTTGTCGTCGGTCACAACGACCAGCTCGGCCCCGCTGGCGCTCACCTCGCCCATCATCGGGCGCTTGCCTTGGTCCCGGTCGCCGCCCGCGCCGACCACGACCGCGATCCTCCCCGCAGTGTGCTCGCGCAACGCCTGGAGCACCTTCGCGAGCGACTCCGGCTTGTGCGCGTAATCCACAACGGCGAGGAAGTCTTGGCCCGCCTGGACCCGCTCCAGCCTGCCCGGCACCGCGATATCCGCCCAGCCGCGCACCAGCTCCTCCGTGACGCGCACACCCGTCGCCTCGGCCAACCCCACTGCGAGGACAGCGTTCGCGGCATTGTGGCGGCCGAGCAGGCCGAGACGGAACGCGAACTGGCGTTCCCGCGGGCCCCGGACGAGGACCTGCTGCGCGCCGAGCTCGTCTTCGCGCCGTTCGAGCACGGCCCAATCGGCCGCCTCGTCGCCGGTCGCGACCGTGACGCTCCCCCGCGCCACACGGCTCATCCGCTGCCCCCAGGAATCGTCCACACAGATCACCGCCCGCCGAGCGGCGACCGAGGAACCTGGTTGGAACAGCTTCGCCTTCGCCTGGAAATACGACTCCATGTCGCCGTGGTGGTCGAGGTGGTCGTGGGAGAGGTTCGTGAACCCGCCTGCCGCGAACCGGGTCCCGTCCACCCTCCCGAAATCCAAGGCGTGGCTCGAGACCTCCATGAGGACGACCTCGACGCCCGCCTCCGCCATGACGGCGAGCAGGCTTTGCGTCTGCGGCGCTTCGGGCGTGGTGAACGAGCTTGCGACGCTCTGACTGCCGATTCGCGTCTCAACGGTGCCGATGACGCCTGTGGCGCGGCCCGCCGCGCGGAAGAGCGATTCCAGAAGGTACGTCGTGGTGGTTTTCCCCGCCGTCCCGGTGACCCCGACGACGGTCAGTCGAGCGGACGGGTCGCCATAGACCAACGCGCAGAGCGCGCCGAGGCTGGCCCTGGGCGCGGCAGCGACCAGCACGGCCATCGCGTCTGTGCCGCCGAGGCAGGCGGCTCCGGCTTCGTCGGTGAGCACAGCGGCCGCGCCCCGCTCTTGGGCGACGGAGATGAAGTTCGCGCCGTGCGTCCTCGCCCCCGGCAGCGCCACAAAAAGATCGCCCGGCTCGACGGACTGCGCGGCCTGGGCGACCCCGCGAACACGTCCGCGCTCGTCGCCCGCGAGGACAACCGCCCCGGCGACATCAGCGAGCTCGCTGATCGCAGCACCAGGATGGCGCTTTGGACGCAGCTCGGCCGACACACTCACCCTGGCAGGGTAGCAGCCGCCCCAGGCCTTGGCGGCGAAGCGAATCGGCGCTCGGAGGACTCGGCGGCCCAAGGCAGGCGGCGCGGCGCCGGGTCAGCGGTACTCTGGCCGCAGCATGTCCCTGAGCGAGGAAAGCGGGATATGGGCCTCGATCATCGCCGATCCGGGCTCGCCGCTGCGCACCTGCGGCATATACAGCACCAGCTCGTCCGCGCTCACCACGAACACCGGGTAGCTGCCCGGGTTCAACAACCCGCCGGGGTCGAAGTCTTCCGCTCGCAACGGCGGCTGGTTCTCCCCGGCGCGGACCTCGTTGACCGGCTCCAACTGGCTCTGCACAGTCGGGCGGGCGAGCCGGGCGAGGTCGGACAGAGCCCGCTCGCCCGATTGGAACAGGTCGGGCAGGGCCAGCGCCCTGCCCTTGGCCGCGTCGAAGGTGAAGCTGGTGAGCTCCTCAACCGGGTATTTTGCGTTGCCGGTGTAATAAATGTTCGAGAACAGCACCGATGTGAGCGCGGGCGGGTGCTCGAACTGCCGGTAGCGCAGGGTCGCCCCGCCATCCGTCGCCCTGGGGTCGTCTGTGACTTTGGAGAACCTGGCGATGAAGTCTTTGAGGTATTTCTGCAGCGCAGAGCCAGAAGCCCCGCTTTCCACGAGGTCCGCGGGGTAACGCGCCTCCAGCACCGTCTTGGTCTGATTGGCGTTGACCACCACTTTCCCGCAAAACTGCTCGCCGACGCTCCAATTCCCGCCGAGCTGGGCGCAGACGTCGGCGGGCGCGGCCGAAGCGCTCGGGCAGTGCGGCACGAAAACGGCCGCGAGCGCGCCCGACCACCGGAGGAAAGAGCCCGCTCGAGGCGGCAATCGGGCGACAAACACAGGCAACAGAATAGTCTCGGACATCTACCCCTATGCGCCAGCTCGCCGTTTCGAGGCATATGGCAAAGTAAAGCTGTGAGCACTGACCCTGCCAATGACACCTCCGAATTCCGCGTCGAGCACGACACCATGGGTGAAGTCCTCGTCCCGAAAGCCGCTCTCTGGCGCGCGCAAACCCAACGCGCCGTCGAGAACTTCCCCATCTCCGGCATCACCCTCGAGCGCGCGCAAATCCGAGCGCTGGGCCTGCTCAAAGCCGCATGCGCCAAGGTGAACCTGGAACTGGGCGTCCTGCCGGAGAACCTCGCGAACCCCATCATCGCCGCGGCTGAGGAGATCGCCGAGGGCAAACACGACGACCAATTCCCCATTGACGTGTTCCAGACCGGTTCGGGCACGAGTTCCAACATGAACGCCAACGAGGTCATCGCCTCCTTGGCCGCCAAAGCCGGAACAACCGTGCATCCCAACGACCATGTGAACGCTTCGCAGTCCTCGAACGACACGTTCCCGACTGCGACCCACCTGGCCGCTTCTGAGGTCGCGGTCCGCGACCTGCTGCCCGCTTTGGAGCATCTGCACAACTCGCTGAACGAGAAAGCCGAAGCCTGGTCGCTCGAGGTCAAATCAGGCCGCACCCACCTCATGGACGCCGTGCCGGTGACCTTGGGCCAGGAGTTCTCCGGTTACGCGCGACAGGTGGAGAACGGCGTCAAACGCGTCATCGCCACGCTGCCCCGGTTGGGCGAGCTCGCCATCGGCGGCACCGCCGTGGGCACCGGCCTGAACGCTCCGGACGGTTTTGGCGGCAAAGTGGTCGAGGTGCTGCGCGAACGCACCGGCCTCACCGCGTTGTCCGAAGCGGTGAACCATTTCGAGGCGCAGGCCGCGAGGGACGCGCTCGTGGAGACTTCCGGCGCGCTGCGCACGGTCGCAGTGTCCCTCACCAAGATCGCGAACGACATCCGTTGGCTCGGCTCCGGGCCGCTCACCGGGCTCGGCGAGATCCAGTTGCCAGATCTGCAACCGGGCAGCTCCATCATGCCGGGCAAGGTCAACCCCGTGATCCCCGAAGCAGTGCTGCAAGTCGCGGCGCAGGTGGTCGGAAACGACGCGACGATCGCCTGGGCCGGCTCGCAAGGCTCCTTCGAGCTCAACGTTTCGATCCCGGTCATGGCGCACAACGTGTTGGAGAGCCTGCACTTGCTGAGCAACGTCTCGCGCATCTTCGCCGACAAGTGCGTCAAGGGCCTGGTCGCGAACACAGAGCGGTTGCGCCACCTGGCCGAGGCTTCGCCTTCGATCGTCACGCCGCTCAACAGCGCGATCGGCTACGAAGAAGCCGCCGCCGTCGCCAAAGAAGCGCTCAAGCACGGCAAAACCATCCGCCAAGCGGTTTTGGACCGAGGCCTCGTGCCGGAAAAGATCACCGAAGAAGAGCTGGACAAGCGCCTCGACGTGCTCGCCATGGCGAAGGTGCGGCCGAAGGGCTGAGCGCGAGCCGCCGCGCCCTTCGGCGCAAACTCCGCCGCGTGGCGCTGGGACAGGATCCGGCGCGCTTGGCCGCCCGAGTCCTCTTTGCCCGGCTCAGCCCTGCTTGGCCGGGTCGAGCTGGCCCGAGTCGCGGTCCCAGTACCGATGGCCCGGTTTCGGCCCGGCTCCGGTCTTCGCCCGGATCAGCCGGTCGACAGTGACGAGGACATAGCCCTGCCGTTTCAGCCATGGCACGGCCTCGGCCATCGCTCGGACCGTGCCCTCGTGCACGTCGTGCAAGAGGAACACCGCGCCAGGCTGCGCGTACTGATGCACTGCGGCCACGGTCAGCTCCGGCTGGGCGCTGTGCTCCCAGTCGTAGGCGACAACGTTCCAAAGGATCTCGGACAGGCCCAGCTCGCCCTCGATTTTCAGGATGTCCGGGGTGGACAGCCCTGCGGGCGGGCGATAGACCGTTGCTGTGACCCCCGTCGCCTTCTGCAACGCATCCACAGCTTTGACCAGCTGTTGACGCGCTTCGGGAAGCGATTGCAGCGTCATATACGGGTGGCTCCAGGTGTGGACGCCCACCAGCATGCCGGCTTTGACGACATTGCGGGACCAATCCGGATGTTCTGCGATGCGCTCCCCGATCTCAAAAAACGTGGCTTTCGCGTGGTAGGACTGCAAGATCCAGAGGAGCTTGGAGGTGTACGGGCCAGGGCCGTCGTCAAAGGTGAGCGCGACACACCGCACCTTGTTGCAGTCCGCCGTGTCAGGATCGATGTCGTTCGCCGCGCGTCCTGACGCGTTTCCGGCTTCCGGCAGCGTCAGGACACCCGCGACCAATGCGATCGGCAGCGCCCAGCGCAGCACGCGCATCAGGCGCGCGGCGAACCAATCCCGGCTAGCCGACACCGTCGTCGAGGAGGCGTGTGGCGAGGGCGGCCACCGGGCTGCGCTCGGAGCGGGTCAACGTCATATGCGCGAACAGCTCTTCGCCCTTGAGCCGTTCCACCACTGCGGCGATGCCGTCGCGACGGCCGACCCGCAAAGAGTCGCGCTGCGCCACATCGTGCAAGAGGAAGATCCGGCTGCCTTCGCCGAGGCGGGTGATGGCGGTGAGGATCGTGGAGCGCTCCAAGTTCTGCGCCTCGTCCAAAAGGACGATGGTCTGCGGCCCCAGGGTGCGGCCCCGGATGTGCGTGAGCGGCAGGATCTCCAGCAAACCGCGCGAGCGGACTTCGTCGATCACCTCTTCCGAGGTGATCGACCGCAGCGCGTCGATCACCGCCGCGCTCCACGGGTTCATCTTCTCTTCCTCGTTGCCGGGGAGGTAGCCGAGGTCCTGGCCGCCCACCGCGATGATCGGCCGGAAGACGATGATCCGTTTCGCGGTGCGCCGCTCCAGGACCGCTTCGAGCGCGGCGGCGAGCGCCAACACCGACTTGCCGGTGCCCGCGGGGCCGCCGAGCGAGACGATGCCGATCTCATTGTCCAGCAGGTGCGAGAGGGCGATCCGCTGCTCGGCAGAACGCCCGTGCAGCCCGAAGGCGTCCTGGTCGCCCCGGACCAGGTGGATCTCTTTGTCCCTGCCGACCCTCCCGAGCGCGGTGGCGCGCGAGGCGGTCAGCACGACGCCGGTGTTCACATGCAGATCGTGGGTGGCCGCGACCTGGCCGTTTTTATACAGCTGGTCGAGTTCGTCGTCGGTGATGGCGAGCTCCGAAAGACCGGTGAAGCCGCTGTCCGGCACCTGCTCGTGCAAGTACTCCTGAGCAGGGATGCCGAGGCCGCCGTGGGACAACAGCCGCAACGGGAGGTCCTTCGAGACCACCGCGACGTCCTCGCCGGCTCGGCGCAGCGCGTCGGCGACAGACAAAATGCGGGTGTCGTTGGAGCGCTCGGCGCGAATCGCGTCCGGCAAAGCCGAAGAGTCCACATGGTTGATCTCGATGCGGACAGTCCCGCCCTCTTCATTGACCGCAACCCCGTGGCGCAGATCGGCTCCGGGCTGGCAGCGAAGCGCTTCGAGCATCCGAAGGACTGTGCGAGCGTTGTGGCCGAGCACAGGATCATGGCGTTTGGCCTCAAGCTCTTTGATGACCACGATCGGCAGCACGACATTGTGCTCGGCGAAACGGGTCAGAGCACCCGGATCGGAGAGCAGCACGCTGGTGTCGATCACATAGGTCTTGAGCGATCCGGGCCCGGTCTGGCTCATATAGCTCCTTATTGGTTGCGCCGGATTTACTTTCTCATTGGTTGCGCCGGATTTACTTTCTCGCCGCGTACTCCCGCAGGAAGGACGCTGCTTCAAGGCCAGCATCGCTGAGGCCGTCGGTGATGTCGAGGATCCCCCACTCGGCAAGCGCCGAAACATTCGACGCGCGCTGGGTGGCCTCGCTGTGCACGCCCGCGTCGGCGAGCTGGGAAAGCTGGTGTTCGAAGTCGTCGATGTCGCTGCCGATGATCTCGGAGCCCGCTTCCCGCAGATGCGCGGCGAAGGCGATGACGAGCTGGTCCGGCGAGACTTCCAGGCCTCTGCGGATGACTTTCGCGAAAAATGCGGCGTGGTGCACCTCGTCCTCAGCGATGCGTTGGAGCAGCTGTTCGAGCACTGGCTCCTCTTCGGAGGCCTTGGCCATCGAACGGGCCAAGTCCAGGGTGGCCCGCTCATGCAGCGCGGCGAACGCCAACGTCTGCAACGGGGTGCCGCCTGGGTAATCCACGCCCTTCCAGACATGGGCCAGGCGGCGCTTCTCCAAGAGGACCGGGTCCGTCGCGCCGGTCACCACGAGGTAATCGCGCAGGGCGATGGCGTGCGCGCCCTCTTCCGAAGTCCATTGGCCGATCCACTTCTCCCAGCCCTCGCGCAAATGCATGTGGCTGGTGAAGATGCGGTTGTAGGAAGGCAAGTTGTCCTTGTCCAGGAGCAGCAGGTCCAGACCGGCGACAATCGGTTCGGCGAGCTTGACCCTGGACGGGTCCCAGTCCTTCCCGCCGAGGAAGGCGAAAGTCTGGCCCTCCTCCCACGGGATGTAGTCGTGGAAGAACCATTCCTCTGTGGCCTCGAGGTGCTCGCGGTAAGCATCGGGAAGAACGTCCCGAAGCTCCCGCAGCAGTTTGCGCTCAAGCAGGTCGGTCGTCGTGAATGTACTCAGTGCTGTGCTCTCCGTCGTGCAATTGTCATCTGGTCGCCAGCGGCCTGCGCCGCCTCCGGCTTTTCGCTTCTGCCTTTGCGTGAGCCGAGCATAGCCCTCAGGCCTCAGCGAGAGGGCCGAAGCGCTCGCCACGGCGAGTCTACCAGCCTTGCTCAGTCGCTGAACTTCCAACGCTCCAGGTCCGGGTAGAGCGGGAAGTCGTTCGCCAAGCGCTTGACCCGCGCGGACAAAGCGTCCACATCCGCGGTTGCGGTGAGCGCGCCCGCGATGATGTCGCCGACCTCGGCGAACTCGGCGGCGCCGAAGCCTCGGGTGGCAAGGGCCGAGGTGCCGATCCGGACGCCCGACGGGTTGAGCGGCGGCCGAGGGTCGAACGGCACCGCGTTGCGGTTGACGGTGATGCCGATCTCGTGCAGTTTGTCCTCCGCGTCCTGGCCGGAGAGCTGCGAGTCGCGCAGATCCACGAGCACGAGGTGCACGTCGGTGCCGCCGGTCAGCACAGAGACCCCGGCGGCCTTCGCGTCGGGCGCGCCGAGGCGCTCGGCGATGATCCGGGCCCCCTCGACGGTGCGCTGCTGGCGCTCGGCGAACTCCGGCGTGCCCGCGACCTTCAACGCGACCGCCTTGGCGGCGACGACGTGCATGAGCGGCCCGCCTTGCTGTCCGGGGAAGACCGAGGAGTTCAACGACTTGGCGTGCTCGGATTTGGCGAGGATGAGGCCGGAGCGCGGCCCGCCGAGAGTTTTATGGACTGTCGTCGAGACTACTTCCGCGTGGGGCACCGGCGAGGGGTGCAGTCCCGCGGCGACCAGCCCGGCGAAGTGGGCCATGTCGACCCACAGTCGCGCGCCGACCTCTTCGGCGATCTGCGCGAACGCCGCGAAGTCCTGTTGCCGCGGATACGCGGACCACCCCGCGATCAGCACCTTCGGGCGGACTTCCAGGGCGCGGGCGCGCACCTGGTCCATGTCGATCAGGTGGGTCGCGGGGTCCACGCCGTAGAAGTTCGCCTGGTAAAGCTTGCCGGAGAAATTCAGGCGCATCCCGTGGGTGAGATGGCCGCCGTGCGCCAGGTCGAGACCGAGGATCGCGTCGCCAGGTGTGGCCAAAGTCATAAGGACTGCCGCGTTGGCTTGGGCCCCAGAATGCGGCTGGACATTCGCGAATTCCGCACCGAACAGCGCTTTTGCGCGATCACGGGCGAGATCTTCGACAACATCGACATGCTCGCAACCGCCGTAGTAACGCCGCCCCGGGTAGCCCTCGGCGTACTTGTTGGTGAGCACGGAGCCCTGCGCTTGCAGCACTGCCCTCGGCACGAAGTTCTCGGAAGCGATCATCTCCAGCGTGTCCCGCTGACGAGCCAATTCGCCGTCAACAACAGCCGCGACCTCGGGGTCGAGCTCGGAGAGCGAGGCGGTGAAGGCGTCCACGCCGGTTTTTGGTTGGGCTGGGGTGCTCATGGCTCCACTCCTTTGTCAGGCCCCTCACGCGGGCTCGCACAGTCTACCGCCCCGACAACCCCCGCCCGGCACGAGAGGAGCAAACTAGAGGGCGTGATCGCACGAACTGCCGAGCTTTCGTTCAAAGCGCTCCCGAAAGGCGTCTCCCAGGCCGGGCCGTTCGTCGAATTCGACCGCACCGCGTGGCGCGCCCTGCGGGAAGCGACGCCGCAAGTGCTCACCCAGGAGGACCTGACCAGTCTTCGCGGCATCCGCGAGCACCTCGACCTCGAAGAAGTCGAGGAGGTCTATTTGCCGCTCACCCGTCTCATCCACCTTCGGGTGGCTTCCAGCGCCCAGCACTTCGCGGCGATGTCCACCTTCCTGGGCGAGCAGGCGTCGCTCAAGAAGGTGCCCTTCGTGATCGGCGTCGCGGGTTCGGTCGCAGTGGGCAAATCCACAACCGCCCGCGTGCTCGCCACCCTGCTCGCCCGCTCGGAAGGCAACCCGAAAGTGGACTTGGTGACCACGGACGGATTCCTCATGCCCAACGCGGAACTCGCCCGACGCGGGCTCACCGCCCGCAAAGGCTTCCCCGAAAGCTACGACCGGCGCGCGCTTTTGCGGTTCGTCGTCGACGTGAAATCAGGGGTGCCCGAGGTCTGCGCCCCCGTGTACTCCCACGTTCTCTACGACATCGTGCCCGGAGCCGCGCACACCGTGCGCAGCCCGGACATCCTGGTCGTCGAAGGGCTCAACGTGCTCCAGGCGGGGCATCGGCTCATGCTCTCGGACCTGTTCGACTTCTCGATCTACGTGGACGCGCGGACCCAGGACATCGAGTCCTGGTACGTGGACCGGTTCCTCGCCCTGCGCGGGACCGTGTTCTCCGACCCCCGCTCGCACTTCCACCACTACGCGGGACTCTCCGACGCCGAGGCGGTGGACGAGGCTCGACAGGTCTGGCGGACCATCAACGAGCCGAACCTGGTGGAGAACATCCTGCCCACCCGGCCGAGGGCAACGCTCGTCCTGCGCAAAGACGCGGACCACTCGGTGGACCGGGTGCTGTTGCGCAAGCTGTAGCGGCGCTCAGGCCGGTTCCTCGCTCAGGCCCGTTTCTTGTACTGGACAGAACAAAGGCCTTTCATGGTTTGTTCTGCGACGACCTCGCCGTCCACGGTGATGCGGCAGGTGTAGGCGCTGCTGCGCCCCGCGCCGCCGGTCCATGAGTTCCACGCCTCCGGGCCCTTGATGATCCCCCCGTCGTCCGTCATCGAGTTGTCCAAATCCATCCCATCAGTCGAGATGGCGGTCAGCCCCAGGTCCAGGCCTTTGAAAGGCTTCGAGTCCGGCGCGGAGCCGGCGCGGGCGAAATCCGACTCGCCGACTTGCAGCTCAAGAGTCCACGGGAGATCGACCTGGTCCTCCTGGAGGTGTTTCTCGGTCGCGTCGGCATGATTGCGCAGATCCGTGGTGTAACGCGCTGTCGCGGCCGACGCGCCGCCGACCGCCTCGATAGAGTACTCCACTGTGTGATAGGCGACATTGGCCGACGCAGGCAGCGCGGGCACGATCAGCCCGGCGAACACTGCCGCCACAACGATCCCAGTTCTGACGCGACCAAGCATGCCGTACTCCATTCCTTCGCAACACGAGCAACAAAAAGCGTGGGCATCATGGTGGCACAAAAAGGGAGGGGGCGCATTTTTTCGCGCGCGGATCACGCTTCCCGCGCGCCGCGGACAAGCAGGAACAGCCCGCGTGAGCGGCTACGGCGTCGTTGTCGTCGTGTCCGCGGCCTTGAACTCGTCCTTGGCCGAGGGGCACACCTTCCACTGGTCGGCCTCTTTGCGCAGGTAGACGGTCCAGCCTTGCCCCTTCGGATCGGTGAAGCCCACCGCGCCGAGGCTGTTGATGACATGCGCGCCCTTGATGTCGATCGGCCCGGGGGCGACTTTCTGGTCGGCTTCGATGATCTCGGCCGCCTCGCCGGCGTCCGCCGAGCACAATATGCCAGCAAGCTTCGCGGCGTCCTTGGCGTCTTCCGCGGCCCTGTACTCCTGCGTCACGGCGCGGACCTGCTGCACGCCGCTCTTGGGGCTGAAAAGCATCGACCACAGGAAAAACCCGAGGCCGCCGCCGCAGACGAGGAGCGCGCCCACGGCGCCGAGGACGACCCACAGCACTTTGTTGCTCTTCTTCGGCGGCGGATTCTGGGGCTGGGGATGCTGGGGCGGCCCGTATTGGGGCGGCGGGTAGTTCGGGGGCGGGGGCGGGGGCGGGTAGGTCACGGGGAGCTCTCCAAATCTCGTTCTCTGTCGTCTTCTGCTGGGCCGTCTTCTGCTGGGCCGAGCACTGGCGCTGAGCCTACTCCGCACTTTTGCTCACGCGGAATCTCATCGGCAACAACCCATGAAAATGCTTGCGAACTGTGGAAAGAGCCAAAATTTTGCGCGCAGCCGCCCGCTTTGGCCGCTGGTCGCCGGGCCAGCGGCGCCTAGCATTGCGGACATGTCCACTGCTGTCTTCTCCCCGGCTCCAAGCGACACGGAGCTGAGCGCCCGATTCCGTCCGGTCTTCGAAGAAATCGCCAAAGGCGCCACGGAGCGCGAGCGCGAGCGCAGGCTCCCCTTCGCGGAGGTCGAGCTGCTGCTCGAGGCGGGGTACACCCGGCTTCGGGTGCCACAGGAGTTCGGCGGCCTCGGCGCGAGCCTGCCCCAACTGTTCCGCCTGAACATCGAACTGGCCGAGGCGGAGTCGAACCTGCCCCAGGCCTTGCGCGTGCACACCGGCTTCGTCGAGGACCTCCGGTTGGACACAGACCCGCAGCGCCGTGAGCATTGGCTGCGAAAAGCCGGGGAGGGCGCGATCTTCGGCAATGGGATCACCGAGCCCGGAGCGGGGTTCCACGACCGGTACCAGACGACGCTCTCGCAAGACGGCGCGCACTGGCGCTTGGACGGCGAGAAGTTCTACTCCACAGGCAGCCTGTTCGCCGACCACATCCTGGTGGCCGCGCAACGAGGCGACGAGCGCGTCGGCGTGCTGGTGGACGCGGACCAGCCGGGGGTCTCCCAACAGGACGACTGGGACGGCTTCGGGCAACGGCTCACCGCAAGCGGCACCTCCCGGTACGCGGGGGTGCAGGTGGCGGCGGACCGAGTCTTCGAAGGCGGCTACGGCACTCCGGGCAAAGGCCATCAGGCCGCGCTTTTGCAGCTCGTCCAGCTGTCGGTGCTCGCAGGGATCGCCAAACGCGCGGTGGCCGACATCGTGGCAGTCACCCAACAACGCACCCGGACCTACAACCACGCGCTCGCCGACCTGCCGAAGGACGACCCGCTCGTGCAGCAAGTGATCGGACGGGGCGAAGGGGCCGCGTTCGCCGCCCGAGCGACCGTGCTCGCGGTCGCGGAGCTGCTGGGCGAGATCCTGGACCGGTTGAACGCGGGCGAGGACGTCCCCCCGCAGGCGTACGACGAAGCAGAGCTCGCCGCTGCGAAGGCGCAAAGTTCCGTGATCCCCCTCGTGCTGCGCTCCGTCACAGACCTCTTCGAAGTGGGCGGGGCTTCGCTCACCCGCTCTGGCGCCGCGCTGGACCGGCACTGGCGCAACGCCCGCACGATCTCGCTGCACAACCCGGTGATCTACAAAGAGCAGCGCGTCGGAGCGAACCTGCTGGTCGGCGAAGCGCCGCCCTACGCGTGGACCGTCGGCGAACGCAACCTCCCCGCGGACAAAGGAGCACTTCAGTGACGCAGTCGAGAAAAATCCGGTTCAACGCCTTCGACATGAACTGCGTCGCGCACCAGTCCCCCGGCATGTGGCGGCACCCGGAGGACGAGGCGTGGCGGTACAAGGATCTGGACTATTGGACCGAACTGGCGAAACTGTTGGAGCGCGGCAAGTTCGACGGCCTGTTCATCGCCGACGTGCTCGGCACGTACGACGTGTACGCCGGGAACGACCAGGCCGCGATCAGCGAGGCGGCGCAGGTGCCGGTGAACGACCCGCTCCTGTTGGCCTCCGCGATGGCGCTGGTGACCAAAGACCTCGGCTTCGGCGTCACAGCGGGCACCGCCTTCGAGCACCCCTACCCGTTCGCGCGGCGCCTCTCCACCCTCGACCACCTGACCAAAGGGCGCATCGGCTGGAACGTGGTCACCGGGTACTTGCCCGCCGCGGCGCGCAACATGGGCCAGGAGCACACTGAGCACGACGCGCGCTACGAGCACGCGGACGAATACCTCGAAGTGCTCTACAAACTCTGGGAAGGGTCCTGGGAAGACGACGCGGTGGTCCGCGACCGGGAGCGCGGAGTGTTCACGATCCCCGAGAAAGTCCACCACATCGGCCATCACGGGAAACACTTCTCAGTGCCGGGGATGCACCTCTGCGAGCCCTCGCCGCAACGCAGCCCGGTCATCTACCAGGCCGGAGCCTCCACACGAGGCGTGCAGTTCGCCGCCCAGCACGCCGAAGCGATCTTCCTCGCCTCGCCCACGAAGGCATTGCTCAAAGAACGGGTCGCAACAATCCGGTCCGAGCTGGTCAAAGCAGGACGGGACCCGTACTCGGCCCGGATCTACACGCTTCTGACGATTGTCACCGACGAGACCGAAGCGCTCGCGCACGCCAAACACAACGACTTCCTCAAGTACGCGAGCGCAGAAGGCGGGCTCGTGTTGATGTCCGGTTGGACCGGGGTCGATTTGTCGAAATACCACCCCGACGAACCCATCGGGAACGTCAAATCGAATGCGATCCACTCCGCCGTCGCGGCCCTGCAGGCCCCCGACGAACAGGGCAAGGAGTGGAAAATCGGGGACATCGGGCGCGCGGCGGCCATCGGCGGGCTCGGGCCCCGGCTGGTGGGCTCCGCGAAGCACGTCGCGGATGTGCTGCAGGACTGGGTGCAGGAAACAGACGTAGACGGTTTCAACCTCGCCTACGCGGTCACACCGGGCACCTTCGAGGACATCGTGGCATTCGTCATCCCCGAACTCCAGGGGCGCGGCCTGTTCCAAGAGGAATACGCGCCGGGCACACTGCGCAACAAGCTCTTCGGCAAGGGCGACCGACTGCCCGAGGAACATCGCGGCAGCCAGTACCGTATCGGCGGCCCGAGGTCGACGGCCCAGCGGAGACGAGTCGAGGAGCCGGTCGGCGTCTAGACCTTGGTCAGGGTGAAAAGCGGGAACTCGCGATCCGTCTTCTTCGTGTAGTCCTGGTAGGGCGGATACGCCGCCACTGCGCGCTCCCACCATGCCGCCCGCGTCTGCGCGTCCTTGATCTCCTCCGCGCGCACGGTGAAAACCTGCTCTTTGTCGCGCAGCTCGAACACCGGGTTGGCGCGCAGGTTCGCAACCCACGCCGGGCTTTTCGGCGCGCCGCCGTACGAACCGACCGCGAGGTACACCCCGTCGTGCTCGACGCGCATCAGCGGAGCCTTGCGAATCTCGCCGGACTTGGCGCCGATCGTGGAGAGGATGACCGTCGGCATGCCCTCCAACGTCGTGCCTTTGGCGCCGCCCGAGGACTCGTACACCTCGATCTGTTCTTTGACCCAGGTGTTCGGATGCTGTTTGACGTATTCGAAAGTGAACTCTTCGGGCATGCGAGGTGCAACCAGCCATCCGCCGTTCGTATTCCCGCCCGGGCCGGGGAAAACATGGCGCCGCTCGCGCAAAGAAATTCTCCCGCCTGAAGCAAGGACCCCCTCCGACCGAAGCCGCGCGAGCTGTTCTGCCGTCAGATGCTGCGCGGGCCGCCCCGACGCGCCGACGACCCGGTGCCACGGCAGATCCGCGGAGTCCTCGCGCAAGATCCAACCGACCTGTCTCGGGTTCGTGAGCCCGACAGCTTTGGCGATATCGCCGTAGGTCGCCACCTTGCCCTCGGGAATCGAAGCCACAAGCGCGCGGACGCGCTCGAACTGCTCGTCAGTGACGGCGGGCACGCGGAGCCGACCCTGCAGCGACGTGAAGGACCACCTGCGGCGCGAGCGGCACGGCCGCCCAAAGACACTGCCGGGTCACCGCGCCGCCCAGGTCTGGCCGCGCGGCGCCGAGCTGCTTGTCTGCCATAGCGAGAGTCTACGCACAGGCTATCCGCTACTGTGGTCGAATGCGCCAAGGCAGATTTGCCGAGCTGGGGTTCACACCCCGTGGGATCCTCAATCTCCTCCGCTGGCTGCCCCGCACCCGCTGGCCGCTGATCGTGCTGTACGTCGTCTACGCGAATGTGCTGGGGGCGTTGATCGTCTTCGGATTCCTGCAGTTCGGGTTGCCGCCCGAGGACGCGGTCTCCTACACCGACCTCGGCGATTGGCGCTCGCAACTGCTCTTCCTCGGTCTGCTCAGCCTGGGCATCGCCGTCTCCAGCATGGTCAATCTCGGCTACGCGGTTCCGACGCTGATCTGGAACCACAGTCGCGAGCATTCGGCGAACGCGCAGCGCGCCAAAGACCGGGCATTGCGCCTGCCCTCCTGGCAGATGTGGACGTCAGGATCGCTGTGGTTGTTCGGCTCGCTGGTCTTCGTCGGGTTCATCGCCCGCCATTCGCCGCGGCTCGCGCTCATCGGGGCCTTCGGCGCGGTGCTCGGCGGCTCCGTGGTCTGCATGATCGTCTATTTGCGCTCCGAACAGGTGCTCCGCCCCATCATCAGCGAGGCGATCGCCGACGGGGCGGAAGCCAAACGCGCGAGCAAGGTGTCCCAGCGCGTGCAACTCGTGTGGCTGCTGTGCTCCGGCATACCCGCATTCGCGATCTTCGGCATCACGACAGGCCACGAGCTCGGCATCCTGCACGGCAACCCGAAGCAGCTCATGTTGCCCGTCTCGATCCTCGCCGCCTTGACCATCGCCGTCGGCCTGCTCGCGGCCAATCAGCTCGCCAAGGGCATCGGCGTGCCGATCCAGGCCCTGCGCGGCGCGATGCGCCAAGTCGAGCAAGGCGACCTGTCCGCCCATGTCGAGGTGAACACCACGACCGAACTGGGCCTGTTGCAGTCCGGGTTCAACGACATGATCCAACAGATCCGCGGACGAGAACAACTGCGCGCCCTCTTCGGCCAGTTCGTGGGCTCCGAGGTCGCGCAACGCGCCGTCGAGGACGGCGTCCAGCTCGGCGGCGAGGAGCGGCTCGTCGCCGTCCTCTTCGTGGACCTCGTCGGGTCCACGCGGCTCGCGTTCCACCTGGGCGCTCCCCGCGTGGTGAAACTGCTCAACGAGTTCTTCCACGCCGTGGTGGACGTGGTGGGAGCCGAAGGCGGGTACGTGAACAAGTTCCTCGGCGACGCGGCCCTGGTCATCTTCGGGGCCCCGCTGGAACTGGAAAACTTCGCCGGGCACGCCTTGCGCGCGGCGCGCGCGCTGCACGAAGTGCTGGCCGGACCGCTGCATGAGACGAACGTCGGCATCGGCGTGTCCGCCGGTTTGGTCGTCGCCGGGCACATCGGGGCGGACGAGCGGTTGGAGTACACCGTCATCGGCGACGCGGTGAACGAAGCCTCCCGGCTCTGCGAACTCGCGAAACTCGAACCAGGCGGGCTGCTCACCTCAGAACGGGCCGTGGGCCTCGCCGATCCAGAAGAAGCACAGCACTGGGAGCTCGGCGAAGAAGTCTGCGTGCGCGGACGAGAAGCGCCGACCCGGCTGGCCCGCGCCCGAAGCTGACCTCAGCTCGTCGGTTTCTTCGTCGTGGTCTTGCGGGCCGTCGTCGGCCGTTTGGCCGTCGTGCTCTTCGCCGGAGTCCGGCGGGCGGCGGGCTTCTTCTTCGCCGGACCAGCAGCACGACGCTCGGCAAGCAGCTCCGCCGCGCGCTCGTCGGTCAATGATTCCACTTCGTCGCCCTTGCGCAGGCTCGCGTTCGTCGTCCCGTCCGTGACGTACGGGCCGAATCGGCCGCTCTTGACCACCATCGGCACACCGCTGACCGGATCGACACCGAGCTCCCGGAGCGGCCCGGCCGCCGCTTGGGCTCCGCGGCGCTTCGGCTCCGCGTACAGCGCCAAAGCCTCGTCCAGCGTGACCGTGAACAGCTGCTCCTCGTTGGCCAAAGACCGTGAGTCAGAGCCGCGTTTGAGGTACGGCCCGAACTTCCCGTTCTGCGCGGTGATCTCCTCGCCGGTGTTCGGGTCGGAGCCGACCGTGCGGGGCAAGGACAACAGCCGCACAGCGTCCTCGAGGGTCACGCTCTCAGGGGTCATGGACTTGAAGAGCGACGCAGTGCGCGGCTTCGGGGCAGCGGCGTTCTTCCCCCCCTTGGCCTTGGCCTTCTCCTCTTGCTGGGCAACCACCGCAGGTGGCAGCACCTCGGTCACATACGGGCCGAACCTGCCCTCTTTCACAACGATCTCGTGGCCGGATTGCGGGTCGAAGCCCAGCACCCTGCCTTCGCTCGGGGTGGCGAACAGCTGCTCTGCCAGCTCAGGGGTGAGCTCGTCCGGCGTGAGGCCCTGCTGCAAGTTCGCCCGCTGCGAGACCAGCTCGCCCTGGTCGTCCTTGACCATCCGCTCCAGGTACGGGCCGAATTTGCCCACCCGGACCCAGACCTGACGCGCCTCGGAGTCCTCGAACACCGGGATCGAGTTGACCTCCCGAGCGTCAATGGTCTCCGCGTTCGCCCCGACGAGGCGTTTGAGACCGCCCGCGCGGGCGACTGATCGCACAGGTCCGTTCTCGTCGCCGTAGTAGAACCGGTTGAGCCACGGGGTGCGGTGCTCGCGGCCAGCCGCGATGGCGTCGAGCTCGTCCTCCATGTGGGCGGTGAACTCGTAGTCCACGAGCGGGTCGAAATACGCCTCCAGAAGGCCGACGACCGCGAACGCCACCCATGCAGGCACCAACGCGGCGCCCTTCTTGTACACGTAACCGCGCTCTTGGATGGTGTCGATGATCGACGAGTACGTCGACGGACGGCCGATGCCGAGGTCTTCGAGCGCCTTCACCAACGAAGCCTCGGTGTACCGGGCGGGCGGCGAGGTGGCGTGCTCGGCGGGCGCCGCCTCCCGCGCGGCGACCTGCTGCCCCTTCGCCAGCTGCGGCAGGTGGCGCTGGGCGTCGTCGGCCTCGCCGCCCGCGAGCTCGTCCACTGTCTCCACGTACGCGCGCAGAAAGCCCGGATTTGTGATGACCAGTCCCGAAGCCGCGAACACGCAATCACGCGCCGAGGCGGTCCCCGCGGTCGTCGTGGTGGCGAGCCGAAGGCTCGTGCTCGTGCCGCGAGCGTCCACCATCTGCGAGGCCACGGTGCGCCGCCAGATCAGCTCGTACAGCCGCAGCTCGTCCTGGTCGAGCGCCTGGGCGAGCTGCTCCGGGCGGACGAAGGAGTCCCCCGCCGGGCGGATCGCCTCATGGGCCTCCTGCGCGTTCTTCGCTTTGCTCGCGTACTGGCGGGGAGCCTTGGGCACCGAGTCCGATCCGAACAGCGCGGCGGCCTGCGAACGCGCGGCCTCCGTCGCTTGCTGGGAGAGCGTGACCGAGTCGGTTCGCATGTAGGTGATGTGGCCGTTCTCGTACAGCCGCTGGGCGATCCGCATGGTCCGGTCGGTGGAGAAACGCAGCTTGCGGCTCGCCTCCTGCTGGAGAGTGGAGGTCATGAACGGCGGATACGGCTTGCGCGAGTACGGCTTCTCCGCCACGTCGGCGACGTCCAGCTGTGCGCCGACAAGCGCCTCGGCGAGCGCCCGGGCCTCAGCCTCCCCGACAATATGCACCCGGTCCGGGTTCGCAGGCTCGCCTTGCGGGGTGAAGTCCCGGCCCGAAGCCACCCGCAAACCGTCGAGCTCGACCAGCTTCGCGGAGAACTCCGGCTCCGTCCCCACGGTCACCGACAGATCCCAGTAGGAGGCCGAACGGAACGCCATCCGCTCACGCTCGCGCTGCACGATGATGCGCGTGGCCACCGACTGCACCCGGCCGGCGGAAAGCCTCGGCATCACCTTCTTCCACAGCACCGGGCTCACTTCATAGCCGTAGAGACGGTCGAGGATGCGCCGGGTCTCCTGGGCGTCCACGAGGTCCGTGTCCAGATCGCGGGGGTTCGCCGCGGCGGCGAGGATAGCCGGCTCGGTGATCTCGTGGAACACCATCCGGCGCACCGGCACCTTGGGTTTGAGCGTCTGCAGCAGGTGCCAGGCGATCGCCTCGCCCTCCCGGTCGCCGTCCGTCGCGAGATACAGCTCGTCGACATCCTTGAGCTTGTCTTTCAGCTCGGTGACCGTGGCCTTCTTCTCCGGGCTCACCACATACAACGGGTCGAAATCCGCCTCCACATTGACCCCGAGCCTGGCCCACGGCTCCGACTTGTATTTGGCCGGGATGTCCGCAGTGCCCCTCGGCAGGTCGCGGATATGCCCCCGTGAGGACTCCACGACGTACTCCCCGCCCAGGAAGGACGCGAGCTTGCGAGCCTTGGTCGGGGACTCGACGATCACCAATCGCCGGAGCCTGTCGCTCTGAGAACCACGCGCGCCGTCGGCGCTGCGCCGTGCTGCCACCGTTGCCATACCTTCCCGGTTGTGCTGTTCGCGCGCTTGGCTTGCGCCGCGAGCCGTCACACTCTCTTCATCTCAGACCTAAGATAACCTGGATCTCAGGTGTTCCGGCGTGTCAGCCTAGCCGCGCTGGTCACTGGCCCTGATGCGGGAGCCGGGCCTGGGCCGCCGCCCGCACAGCGGTGGCATGCAGGTCCTTGCCGACCAGCGCGGTCTCGAACTCGACTTTCTGATTCTCCACCAGTTTCCGAAAGCCGCTGCCCTCAATGGCGGTGTACCGGACGAACACCTCGGCGGAACCGTCGTCCGGAGCGATGAACCCGAAACCTTTCTCGGGGTCGAACCACTGCACGGTTCCCAATGCCATAGCTGGCGTTCCTCCTTGTCGGCATATCGGGCGAACTCGCTCTCGTCCTTGTAGTAGAGCACACTGCGCAAGCTGGGCACCACCGCACGGGCCCCGCGTCGCCTCGCGGAGGGTCGCGCGGGCATCCTCCTGCCCCGCTTGGAGCGGCGCCCGGCGCGCTTTAGCTGTTCCCCTGGCCGCGCGCCGCGACGAGCTCGTGGACGAACGCCATCTTGTCGAGCACC
Organism: Segniliparus rotundus DSM 44985; assembly: GCF_000092825.1. Lineage (NCBI taxonomy): Bacteria > Bacillati > Actinomycetota > Actinomycetes > Mycobacteriales > Segniliparaceae > Segniliparus > Segniliparus rotundus. The sequence continues at coordinate 2,678,159 of NC_014168.1, forward strand.
TTCGGCGCGAGCACGAACGGGTAGAGGTCTGGGTGCCCCATAGACCGGTTGACCATGTTCAGCGACCAGGCCAGCGGCAGCCAATGCTCAATGAGCTGGTCAAAACCCACTCTGCCGGGTTTCGGCTTGTCGATGGACACCCCGGCCGGGGCGAATCCGAACGCGGCAGCGGTGTCGAGGGTGTCCCGGATGTGCAGGTAGTGCGCGAAAGTCTCGGCCCAGTCCTCGGCGGCGTGCATGGTCGCGTACGACGAGACGAACTCGTCCTCCCAGCCAGCTGGCGCGCCCTCGGAGTAATGGCGGTCGAGCGCGGCCTGGTAATCGGCGTCTGGGTCGCCGAACAGCTGCATGAACTGCTGTTTGACGGTGTCGTCGGTGACGAGGACAGTGTAGTAGTAATGCCCGCTCTCGTGCCGGAAGTGCCCGAGCAGCGTGCGGTACGGCTCGGCGAGCTCGGCGCGCATCTGTTCGCGGTGCGCGTCGTCGCCCTCAGCGAGATCGAGCGTGATGACGCCGTCCGCGTGCCCGATCACCACGTTCTCGGTCGCGCTCGACAGCAAATCGAACGCGAGGCCCCCCTGCGGGTCCTCCGCCTTGCCGACCAAAGGCAGACCAAGATCGTGCAGTTCCGCGACGAGGCGCCGCTTCGCCGCCTCGGCCTCGGCGAACAACGCGAGGAACTCGGTGTCCGTGTCCGCCGGCCTCGTGCGCGTGAGCGCGCACGACTCGCACAGCCCCGCTTCGTACCCGGCCGGGACCAGCCAGTTGCAGGCCGCGAGGTTCAGATTCGCGCACGGCTGGAATCGGCTTGGGTCGATGACGAGCACATCGTGATCGGCGAGGCTGTAGCCGACCGGGCTGTCGCAGTTCAGACAAACCGAATTCTCGAAGACCAGTCGTTGCCCGCAAGTGTGGCATGCAAAGTCACGCATGCTTCTGATAGTACGCACGCCCCGTGAAGAACACAACGGGCCGCTGCCGACCGGCTGGCCAACGCCGCACGCAGAGCAGGCGCTATCCGGGCGCGGGCCCTGCGCGGGCGCCCGCCCGCGCAGGGCCGAACGAGAAACCCGCAGCCGCGACGTCCACCTCGACCACGACAAGGACGTCCAGATCCGCCAACCGGCACGAAGCGAGGCGCCCTGAGGACTGAGCGGCGAGAGCTCGCGCCGCAGCGCATGCGGCCTCCTCGCCGTCCAAAGCCCGGTACGCCCCCGCCAAGGCGGCGAGATCCGCCTCGGACTGCGCCCGATGCCTCGCCGAGACGGCGGCGCAGAGCCAACTGAGCAGCAGAACGAACATCATCAAGGCGGCGATGGCACACGCGCTGAGCAAAGTTGTGGCACCTTGCTCGTCCTTCATGGGCCAGCCACCGGTTCGGGAGCGGCCGCCGCGCTCGCCCCGAGGTCCACCGTCGTCAAAAACGGAGCCCGGAACGTCACCGTCGCCACGATCATCCCCGAACGGTCGTCAATGGCGATCTGGGCGCCGCGCGGGCCGATCCGCTCCGCCGAGGAGCGAGCAGCGCGCGCATCGCCCCTCGCGGCCAGCCGCGCCGCCTCGCGCGCGGCGTCGACACAACGGATGTGGTCGCCGACCGCGAGCAACGCGAGCGCCGAGCCGAAGAGCACGAACACAATGGCGGCGACTCCGAAAGCGGATTCCACGGTCACCATGCCCGCCTCGCCTCTCACACACTGGTCGTGAGCGCTTTTTCTATGATTTTTTGCAGGAAAGAGGCCACCGAGCCACCGGTGAGCACGGTGTACAAGAGCGCCCCGAACGCTGCCGCCGCCACGGTGCCTATCGCGTATTCGACGGTGCTCATGCCTTCCTCTTCGCCGCCGAAGGCGGCAATCCGGCAGAGCAGCGCGACTCCTCGCTGCCGCAAAATTTCTCGTTGTTCGTGCGGCCACCACATGCGGCCTCCTTTCTCTGATTCCGCCCGACGTTCGGGCGGAAGTTGTCATCACCATGCGTCCCTCATGACTCCTGATCCCAAACCGACGATCACCGGCATCACCCCGAGGCAGAAAAACGCTGGCAAAAAGCACAATCCGAGCGGTCCTGCGAGCAGGACCGCGGCGCGGCTGGCTTCGGCCGCCGCTTGGTCGAGCGCTTCCGCCCGGGCTCCTGAGGCGAGTTCGCCCAAACCTTCCGCCAACGCGGTCCCGCTCCGCGCCGAGCGTATGGCCATCCGCGCGAGCGGCGCGGTGACCTCCAGCGCAGCCGCCTCCTCCCATGCTGTTCGCGGGCCTGCGCCGAGAGCGAGCAAAGAGGCGGCCTTGGCGAGAGCGCCCGCGAGCGGCTCCGGGGCGGACTGCGCCACTGCCCGCATGGCAACGGATGTCGGCAGACCTGCCCGCAAGCTGACGGCGAGCAAGTCGTAGCTCGCGGCCAACCCAAGCTGGTCCAAGCGGGCTGTTCTCCTGCTCGCACCCGGGACGCACACCGGCTGCGGTCGGACCCGCAAGAGCCAGAGCGACGGGCTCGGGGCGACAAGCAGCGCCAATGCCAGACTGGCAGCGGAGCAAGCACACCACGTCATCGGTCTCCTCCTGCGGTGATGCGCCTGGACCAGGCCAGGCCCGCACAGAGGAAACCGCACCCGATCATGAGGAGGAACGACCCCGAGTCCGAGAAGAGAACACGCAGCGGCTGCGCCCCCAGGGACTGCCCGAGCACCACGCACAGCAAGGGCAAACCGGAAAGGATCTTCGCCGTCGCCCGCGCGCCAGCGAGCGCCGCGTCGGCCCGTTCGGCGAATCGGACCCGTTGCACCGCATCGGCCCGGACAGAGCCCAGCACCTGAGCGATCGGCACGCCTTCTTGATGCGACAGCTCCCAACAGGACGCGAGCCGTTCCCAAAAGGCTCCGCCGAGGCCGAGCCCCGCAGACCGGGCCGCAGCAGCCCGTCGGCGCAGCCCTTGGCCGACGTCCCCGCCAAGCCGGGCCCGCGCGGCGACTTCGCGCATGGTCCGCGCAACTTCCCTTCCGCCGCAGGTCGCCGCCAAAGCGCCCTCCTGCGCGGCGGACGCGAACGCATGGGCGGGATGCGCGCCGACACGAAGCTCGTCCACCACCGCCATGAGCGCCGCTTGGACGGCAGCCTCGTGCTCCCGCCGCCGAAGGCGGCGGACACGGGCGCGCCATGCCGCGCGAGCGCTGGCCGCGAGCAGCAACACTGTGCAGCCAAGCGCAGGATGCACAAGGAGCGCGCCGCCGCCGGGAGCCCACCAAAACTTCTCCGCAAGGCGTGCCAAGCCCGCTGTTCGAACCCGGCGCGCGTGCTCCCCTGCACAGGTCTTCGGGCGCAGGAGCGCGCGCGTCCGGCTGGCCGCGGCCGAGGAAGGCCACACAGCGAACGCGCACGAGACGAGCAAAACTGCCATGGCCGTCATCGCGCGGACCACAGCTCCCGCGCGATGACGCCGCCAGCCTGAGCGTCCAGCCGCGCGATCTCCACGAGCGTCCTGGCGCCAGACGGAGCCGTCCTGCGCATATGGAAAAGAAGCCGCACCGAGGCAGCGAGCTGGCCGTGCAGGCCCGCGCGGTCCAAGCCGCCCATGGCAGCGAGCGACTCCAGCCGCGCGGGCAGCTCGCGCGGGGAATTGCAGTGGACGGTGCCCGCGCCGCCGTCGTGGCCGGTGTTGAGCGCAGAAAGCAGGTCCACGACTTCGGCGCCGCGAACTTCGCCGACCACAACCCGGTCTGGCCGCATGCGCAGGCTCTGGCGCACCAATTCGCGAACCGTGATCTCGCCAGCGCCTTCCACGTTGGGTTTGCGGGCCACGAGCGAGACCACATGCGGGTGCGCGGGGGCGAGCTCTGGGGAGTCTTCGACCAGCACGATCCGCTCATGCTGGCTCACCTGCGCCAAGAGCGCGGAAAGCAGGGTCGTTTTGCCCGATCCGGTGCTTCCGGTCACTAGAAAGGAGTGCCGTTCGGCGACCGCGCGCCGCACAAGAGCGGCTGCCTCGGGGGGCACCGATCCGCGCTCCACCAGCTCGTCAAGACTCTGGGTGGCGGGCCGCAGCACGCGCAACGCGATGGACGTCCCCCGCGCCGCAAGCGGCGGGAGCACCGCGTGCAACCGGACATCGCAGCCCCGGCACCCGAAACCAGGCAGCTTGCCGTCGACGAACGGCTGGGCTTCGTCGAGCCTTCTGCCCGCGGAAAGCGCCAAACGGCACGCCAGCCGGCGCACAGCGGCCTCGTCGGGGAACGTCAGCGCGGATCGGACAAGGCCCTGGCCTCGGTCGGTCCAAACCTGATCGGGACCGTTGACCAAGATGTCGCATAGGTCCGGTTCGTCGAGCAGTTCCTCCAAAGGCCCGGCGCCGAGGAATTCCACCCGCAAGGCGCGGACGGCGTCAAGGACGTCGGTGTCCCCGAGCAGTCCTCCTGCCTCAGCGCGGACAGCCTGGGCGAGCACCGCATAGGTGATGTCGCCGCCGCGGCGGGCGAGGCGTTCGCGTACCCGCTCGACAACCGGCCCGGTCATCGTCCTCATCGCCGAACAGCCTTCGCGGGGCCGCGTCCGAGCACCGCCGCCGCGGCGCGCAGCACGCTTGAGCGCGCACGCAAGACAAGCCCGTGGCGCTCCAGACTGAGCGCGATCGGCGGCTCGTCGTGCATGGTCGCGATGAGCGGGACGCCCGCGTGCTCCGCCGCGCGTGAAAGACGCAGCCCTCCAGGAGACGGGCCGCGCACGACCGCGCCCACGCTCGCGCACTCTCGGCAGAGAGCAAGCGCGAGAGAGCGACCCGCTGCGATCGCCCGCAACTCCGCGGGGAGGACCAGGATCGTGGAATCGGCTGTTGCCACGACCGCTTGCTGCAGATCCCCCCAATGCCGAGGCAGGTCGACGACGACGGCGTCCCCCGCCGAACGGGTGCTGTCGAGCACCGCGAGCGCCGCCTCCGGCTCGATGGCTCCTCTCGGAGCGCTCAGATCGGCCGAACCCGCGCCGAGCACAGAGAGATTGCCGGACCGGCTGGGCAGCGCCTCGTGCAGAGCCGCCGCTGACACCCGGCCGCCGACGAGGGCGAGGTCCCCCCACCGCAAACCTGGCTCCCGCTCCATCCCGAGCACCACATCCAACCCGCCGCCGAGCGGATCAAGGTCCACAGCGAGCGAACGCAACCCGGACCTGGCCGCGACGAGGGCTGTGGCTGCGACCAATGTGGAGACCCCGGCCCCGCCGCGCGCCCCGATGACCGCGATGATCCGTCCCGCGCCGACCCGGCGCTCGACTGCTTCGCCGACGACCCGCACGAGATCCCGCTCCTGCTCGGGAAGGGCGAGGACATGGTCGGCTTTGACGCGCACCGCCAACTGCCACGCAGCCGGGGAGGCAGGCCCCGTGCAGACCAGCGCCGTCGCCCCGTCCCGGGCAAGGCGTTCGCCCGCGCAGGCCCGCGCTGTCTGCTCGTCCAACAGCACCATGCCCGCGCTGCGCCAGACTCGTCGGTCGCGCTGCGGCGGCGATTCGACAAGCCCGCGCCCGGACGCGGCGACGACGTGTCGCACATGCTCCATGAGCACAGGATCGGCGATGGCGGCGAGGACTTCCGGCGCTTCGGACGCGACGAAGCTTCGGGGTGGCCTCGTGAAGCCACGGGACGGGCGAAACAGTCTCATGCGGACCATGCTGCCCCCGGAATGCGCGCGCCCTGCGCGATTTCCGGGACTTGTGGAGAAAGGATTTCCACGCTCCACAACCTGGCGCGCACTCGGGCGCCCGGGCGGGCGCGCGACGGAAGAAAAAACGCGAGAACAGGAAGAATCACGAAGAAGACAGGACGGTCCTAGCGTGTTCGTGGGGGGAGGGATACTAGGACCGTCGCGCTCAGCCCCGGGGGGTCAGGCTGAGCGCCCCCGGAATCGAGTCCGGGGTGCTTATATACTACACATGCACGGAAGATCCGCAAGCGTTGCGCGCACCCGAAGACGCACGCGCCGAGGCGCATCACCCGTGCGGGACTCGGCGGCAGACCAGGAAGGATACCGCCATGCGATCACGGACCGGTTTCGCGGCGACCGTCACGGCGCTCGCGCTCCTCAGCGCCTGTGGGACCTCCTCGGACCCGTTCTCCTCGGGCGCAGAGACCGACTCGGACCCCAGCACCATCACGGTCGGCTCGGCCGCGAGCCCGGAATCAGAGGTCATAGCCGACATCTACATCCAGGCGTTGCGGGCCAATGGCTTCCACGCGGGCGGCAAACAAGGCGTGGGGCAGCGCGAAGGGTACATTCCGGCGCTCAGCTCCGGTGAAATCAGCGTCATCCCGGAGTACACGGGCAATCTTCTGCGCTATGTGAACAAAGCGGCCAAAGCCGTCACGGCGGAGCAGATCAAAATCGAGCTCGACCAAGCCCTCGTCTCGGTCAAACTGGTCGCCTACACGCCCGCGCCCGCGTCCAACACGGACAGCATCACCGTCACCAAAAAACTTGCGCAAAGCTGGGGCTTGTCCTCGATCGCCGATCTGGCCGCGCACGTCGCGGAGTTCGAAGTGGCAGGCAACGCGGAATTCCAGCAGCGCCACGAAGGCCTCGCGGGGCTGAAGGACGTCTACGGCATCGACGTCCCTGCGGACCACTTCATGGCGATCAATGACTCCAGCGGACCGGCCACCATCGAAGCGCTGCGGAAAAACCAGGCGCAGGGAGCCGACGTCTACACCACGACCCCGGCCCTCGCCGAAGGCGACCTCCTCGTGCTCGACGACCCCAAGGGCCTCTTCCCGCCGAACAACGTCGTGCCTGTGGTGAGCTTGCGCAAAGACTCCCCCAAGCTGCGCCGCGTGCTCGACGCGGTGTCGGCCCAGCTCACCACGCAAGACCTGACCATGCTGAACCGGGCGATCTCCGGGCAGGGCGAGCAAGAGCCGGAGGACGCGGCGGCGGCATGGCTCAAAGCGCACAGCCTCGACCATCGGTTGGCCGAAAAATAAGTGCTGGCCGACGCCAGGGAAGGAGCCACCCAACATGCCTGAGAGCGCCGCCGCGCCGCCCGCGATCGCATTCGAAGCCATGTCCGTCCGTTTCCCGAACGGCGCCCAAGCTGTGCAGGAGCTGGACCTGTCGATCCCGGAAGGCTCGTTCACGGTGTTCGTCGGGCCGTCCGGCTGCGGGAAGACCACATCGATGCGGACGATCAACCGTCTCGTGGAGCCAACCGAAGGCCAGGTGCGGGTCGACGGGAAGGACGTGCGCGAACTGGACCCGGTGAAACTGCGCCGAGGCATCGGCTACGTGCTCCAGCACGCGGGCCTGCTGCCGCACCGCACCGTGGCGGACAACATCGCGACGGTCCCCATCCTCAACGGGACTCCCAAGCGCGAGGCACGATCTGCCGCGTTGGACCTGCTCGACCGGGTCGGGTTGGACCAAAGCCTCGCGACCCGCTACCCGAGCCAGCTCTCGGGCGGACAGGTCCAACGAGTGGGCGTGGCAAGGGCGCTCGCGGCGGACCCGCCCGTGATGCTGATGGACGAGCCGTTCTCCGCCGTGGACCCCATGGTGCGCGACAGCCTGCAAACCCAGGTGAAAGCTCTCCAGGCGGAGCTGAAGAAGACCGTTGTCTTGGTCACCCACGACATTGACGAAGCGCTTTTGCTCGGCGACCGGATCGCCGTGTTCGGGCCGGGGGGCAAGCTGCGCCAGTACGCCGCGCCCGAAGAGCTGCTCACCTCGCCCGCCGACGAGTTCGTCGAATCTTTCATCGGCCGGGACCGGGGTTACCGGGCGCTCGGCTTCGACCAGGCGCGGGGCGTGGAGCTGGTGCCCATCGAAACCTCGGCCGAAGACGACCTCGGCCAGTTGCGTCTCGCGCCGCAGGCCTGGCGGCTCGTGGTCCAGCAATCCGGGGAGCCGCTCGGCTGGATCAACGACCGCGGCCTGCGCGCCTTGGCGCAAGGCGCGAGCCTCGCCGAGAGCATCACCGCGGGCGGATCGCTCTTCCGGCCGCAGGACAGCCTGCGCCAAGCCCTCGACGCAGCGCTCTCGTCCCCCTCTGGGCTGGGCGTGGCCGTGGACGAGACCGGGTCGGTCATCGGCGGCGTGGACCCCCGCCAAGTGCTCGACCTCGCCGAAGCCGGGCGGCGCGAGCACGAGGGGCACCGCTGGGCGGGCTCCGCGAGCGGCCTCGAGGCGTAGGGCTCGCATGAACTGGCTGGCGCATCATTGGGACAAGGCGCGGCCGATGGCATGGGAACACGCCTGGCTGTCCCTGCTGCCGATCGTCATCGGCGTCGCGGTCGCGCTGCCGATCGGCGCCGCGGTCGCCCGCGCGCCTTGGGCGAGGCGGTTCTCGGACGCGTGCAGCAACATCGTCTTCACCATTCCGTCGCTCGCGCTGTTCGCTGTGCTGCCCGGCGTGCTGGGCTTCGGCTTCCTCAGTCCGCTTAACGTGGTCGCCGCCCTCACCCTGTACACCGCGGCGATGCAGGTCAAGACTATCCCTGAGGCATTGGCGGCGGTGGACCCCGACGTGCTGGCGGCCGCGGACGCGGTCGGCTGGTCGCCGACAGCCCGGCTGGTGCGGGTGGACTTGCCGCTCGCCGCCCCCGTGCTTTTCGCGAACCTGCGGGTGGTCGCGGCGGCGAACATTTCGATGGTCGCGGTCGGATCGGTGATCGGGGTTGGGGGGCTCGGCCAGCTGTTTCTGAGCGGCTACCAGCGCGACTACCCGGATATGATCGTGGCCGGGATCATCGCGGTCCTCGTCCTCGCGCTCGGCGTCGACGCAGTCCTGGTCGTGTTGGGGCGCGCCCTCACCCCGTGGACTCGGGCAAGGAGGCAGTAGCGGCATGTTGCATTGGATTGTCGCCGCCTGGCACGTGATCGCCGCCCCTGAACGTTGGCAGACGCCGCAAAGCTGGTGGAGCGGGGCCAGCATTCCCGCTCTGCTTTTCCAGCATCTCGCGTACACCGTGCTCGCCGTCGGCCTTGCCGTGCTCATCGCGGTGCCGCTCGGCTTGGCGGTGGGGCACACCGGGCGGGGCGGGGCGCTGGTGGTCGGCGCGGTGAACACGTTGCGCTCTATTCCCACACTGGGGGTGCTGCTCCTCGCGCTGCTGTTCGTTGGCGTCGGCTACACGCCGCCGATTTTGGCGCTGACCCTGCTCGCGGCAGCTCCCGTGCTGGCCGGGACCTACGCGGGGATCTTGAACGTCGACCCGGCGGTCGTGGACGCGGCGCACGCTATCGGCATGCCCAGACGCGATGTGCTCGTGCGCGTGCAGCTGCCGCTGGCGCTGCCCCTCGTGCTCGACGGGGTGCGCGGCGCGACGATGCAGGTGGTCGCGACCGCGACCGTCGCGGCGTACGCCGGGCTCGGCGGCCTGGGCACCATCCTGATCGAAGGGGTGCAGCTTCGCCGCTACGACCAAGTCCTGGCGGGGGCGGCTTTGGTGACCGCGCTGACGCTGCTGCTGGACGCAATGCTCTCCTTGGCGGTGCGGGCCAGCGCGGCCAGAAAGCGGTGACCACGCTACAGTGAGGGGAGTATGAGCGTCCCCGATCCGATCCCCAGCACACACGAATGGCCAGCGATGCTGACGTGGCAAAGCAGCGACGCCACGCGGCTTGAGTCCGTCCGAGTGAACCTCTCCGGCAGCCGCGTTCGCGCCTACGGGCGGATCATCGCAGCGGCGAACGAGGACCACGAAGCGTTCTCCGCCTCGTACGACCTCGTCACGAACGATGAAGGCATCACCGAGCGGCTTTCGGTGAGCGTGCTGCGCGCCAGCGGCGACCAGCAGGTTTCGATCACCAGGGACGCGCAGGGCGGCTGGCTCGTGCAAACGATCAGCAGCGCGGTCAAGTCCGGCTTCAACGGCGCGCTGGACGTGGACATGCAGTTCTCCGCTTTCTTCAACACATTGCTCTTGCGCCGCGCCGGGCTGCACCAGGGCCCGCAAGACCTGGATGTTCCGGTGATGTACCTGCGTGTGCCCGAACTCGAGCTCTCCGAAGTGACGCTGCAGTACCGCGCCGACCCGAACGGCGTCCGTGTCGTCTCGCCGGTCTCGGAAAGCGTGGTCGTGATCGATTCGGATGGTTTCATCCTGGATTATCCGGGTCTTTCCCGCCGAGTTTGAGCGGTCTGCCCCTGTGCGTGCGCGCGGCAGGAAGATCACCAGGAGGTAGTGTGGGGGCGACAGTGGCGCCGCGCGGGCGGCAGGAGCGATGATGGAGCAGCTGAGATGACGAACCCATACGAACAGTCCTTCCCGAACGCAGGGGCGAGCCAGTCGGGCTCGGCGCCGGGCACGCCCAACGCGGGGGCGAACCCTTACCCGTCCTCAACGCCGCCGCCGAACAACCTCGGCTGGGCGATCGCGGGGGCGTTCTTCCTGCTTCCGCTGGCCCTCGCCGCGTTTTTCTCCTCGTCCAAGGTGGAAATCCTCTGGCGGCTGGGCGACTTCGAAGGCGCGCAGAAAGCCTCGGCGGACGCGAAGAAATTCGGCAGCCTCGCCCTGTGGATCGGGTTGGGCCTGATCGCGCTCGGCTGCATCAGCTACATCGGCATCATCGCGGCGACCATATCGTCGATCAGCTCGACGCACTGATTCGCCGAGTTCGCTGGGGCTCCGTCGAATCCGGGGCTCCATCGAGTGCTGGTCTAGATCGAGTGCGGGTAGATCGCGACCATGTACGCGCCGAACCACGCGGACAGCAGAACCGCCGCCGCGCCCATGAGCCACTGCGTGCGGGGACGCGTCTGCGCCAAGGCTTTCGCAAGCGGCAATGCCAGCACGAAAACCGGGAGCAACAGCCTCGGCCTGCAATGCATGAGGCCCGCCGAGGTCGCTGTCGACGCGAACATGAGCACGCCGTAGAGCTTCAGCTCCCACGGCCAACGCTGCGCGAGCAGCATGACGAGGAGCACGAAAGCGGCGATCAAGATGAGCGCCGTGGCGGCGTCCACGATCTCCCTGCCCTCGACGAGCACGGCGTTGAGATAGACCAGCGTGGCCTTGCCGTAGTCGGTCGCGGTCCCCCAGCCTCGGCGTTGCACGTTGAACCATCCGGCCACATCATGGGTTCGCACGCTCACCCAACAGATGTAGCCGATCATGCCGAGCGGGGCGAGCGCCGCCGCGGACCACGCTCGCGCCCGGCCGCCGGTCCCACCCGAAGCCTTGCGGCGCGTGTTGGCCAGCACCGCGACGATGAGCACGACGATGATCGCCAAAGCGGTCGGTCGCACGAGCCCCACCGCGCACGCGCACATGCCCGCGCGCAGCCACCGACGCTCGAAGAGAGCCACCAACCCCCATGAGGTCAACGCGCAAAACAGGGCCTCGGAATACGCCATCCAGAGAACAACGCTCATCGGCGCGGCGGCGAAAAGCAGGACGAAGAGCAGACCTGTCCGCGGTGCGCGCGCGTCTGTCTGCGATTGCGACCGGGCGCAGATCTCGCCGAGGCGGGCCACCCCTGCGGCGGCGAACACACTGGACACCACGCTGATCCCGACCGCGGCCTGGGCGGCTGTCACGATCGGGATCTTGGAGAGCAAGCCGATCAGAGCGGGATAGCCGGGGAAGAAGGCGTACCCCGTGAACGCGTCGCGATGGTAATGCGCGTCATACAAACCCGCGGGCAAACGCTCATAGCCGTGCTGGGCGATCGAAACGAACCAGCGCCCGTCCCACTCGGTCAGCCTGCTCATCAGGGTCCATCCGCGCAGGGAGGCGACCCTTGCCAGGAGCAGCATCCCCACCGCCCGCACGACAAGGAAGAGCAGCACTGGAGCCACCCAACCGGGGAGCTTGCGCCGCGCGCCCGCCGCCGCGCCGCTCGCAGCGGCGACCTCGTCGCCGTCGTGTGGAGCTTGCAGTGTTACTGTCACGCACTGCATGGTAAAGGAGAGACAGACGTGGCCCTCGTAGTACAGAAGTACGGCGGCTCTTCCGTGGCGACCGCAGAGCACATCAGACGGGTCGCCGAACGCATTGTCGCCACCAAACGCGCGGGCAATGACGTGGTGGTCGTGGTTTCGGCGATGGGCGACACGACTGACGAACTCCTCGACCTCGCCAAGCAGGTCTGCCCCGCGCCGCCGCCTCGGGAGCTGGACATGCTCCTGACCGCGGGCGAGCGGATCTCCAACGCGCTGGTCGCCATGGCCATCCACTCGCTCGGAGCCGACGCGCGATCGTTCTCCGGCTCACAGGCCGGAGTCATCACGACAGGCTCGCACGGGAACGCGAAAATCATCGACGTCACCCCGAGCCGAGTGCAGGCGGCGCTGGCCGAAGGCAGCATTGTGATCGTCGCGGGATTCCAAGGCGTGAGCCAGGACAGCAAAGATGTCACCACGCTCGGCCGGGGCGGTTCGGACACGACCGCGGTGGCGCTCGCCGCCGCGCTGAACGCGGACGTCTGCGAGATCTACACCGATGTGGAGGGCGTGTTCACCGCCGACCCGCGCATTGTGCGCGACGCCAAGCGCCTCGAATCGCTCTCCTTCGATGAAATGCTCGAACTCGCCGCGTGCGGCGCGAAAGTACTGATGCTGCGGTGCGTGGAGTACGCCCGCCGCTACAACGTGCCCATCCGGGTCCGTTCCTCGTTCTCCCATCACGAGGGCACCATCATTCAAGGATCGATGGAGGACATTCCTGTGGAAGAAGCCCTGCTCAGCGGCGTAGCCCATGACCGAAGCGAAGCGAAAGTGACCGTCGTGGGCCTGCCCGACGAGCCCGGTTACGCCTCTCGGGTCTTCCGGGCTGTCGCGGACGCGGAGATCAACATCGACATGGTCTTGCAGAATGTTTCCAAGGTCGAGACGGGCAAGACCGACATCACGTTCACGCTGCCCCGCGAGCTCGGGCCGACTGCCGTGGAGAAACTTTCCAGCCTGCAGCAGGAGATCGGTTTCAGCCAGCTGCTCTATGACGACCACATCGGCAAAGTCTCGCTCGTCGGCGCGGGCATGCGCAGCCACCCCGGGGTGACAGCGACGTTCTGCGAGGCGCTCGCCGAAGCTGGCGTGAACATCGAGCTGATCTCCACCTCGGAGATCCGCATCTCGGTGCTGTGCCGGGACTGGGAGCTGGACACCGCTGTGCGCGCCCTGCACGACGCCTTCGGCCTCGGCGGGGACGAAGAGGCCATCGTCTACGGCGGCACCGGCCGCTAAGTTCGACACGGGCTGCGCGCAATGGGCCGCTGCGCCCGCGCACCAGGCACAGGACGCCCAGCCCCGCCATTGGTCACAAACATTTAACACCGCTCGGCGAGCGCCGTGACCATATCGCGTCTAAGCTCACCTCACACTATGACTGCGTTCAGAAAATCGGCACTTGCCTTGGTGGTCGCCGCAGGCGTGTGCGCTCTTTTCGTCTCCGCGGACAAACTGCCGGCGAACGCCGCGATCCGCAGCGCGCCCGCGCCGCTCGCCGCAGCGGCGACGAGCACGCCTGCCACTGCGGACCAGCAGCACTTCACCGCCGCCAATCTCTGGTCGAGCGCCGGGCCGAGCCCCGAGGACATCCGTCAGAAGAACATCGGCGACTGCTATTTCGACTCCACGTTGGCCGCCGTGGCGTTCGCCCAGCCCGAGCGCATCGTGCGAGCAATCAGCTTCGACCCGGACATCGACGTCTTCACCGTCCGCCTCTATGACTACGCCGAAGGCCGCGACTATATTCCCGGCACCCACGGCGACGGGAATCCGTGGCCCGCGGGAACCCCGGTGACACCGACGACCATCGCCGTCACCCAGCACGACATCCAAGAGGACATCCACGCCGCAGGCGCGAGCAGCGTGCAAACCGGCACGCCCGGATACATCTGGCCCGCGGTCATGGAGGCTGCCTACGCGAAACTGCTCGACGGGGAATACGCGCGCTACACCGACGTGAAGAAATTCATGAACCCGGTCGAGCTCGGGCTGAAAATCGCAGAGGCTTCGAACGAGAAGAACCCGCTGTGGGCCGGGGGCGACGTCGACCAGGGCATGGCTTCGGTCACGGGGGAAACCGGCTCCTACGTCCCGGCGGCGCTGTCGAGCTACGACGCGATCGCCTCGGCGATCGCTGAGCGCCGTCCGGTCACGATGGGAACCAGGCCGTCCACGCAGACCTTCCAAGACCGGCTCGTCTTCAACCATCAATACACCGTGCTGGGCATCGCGAAAAACGCCAACGGCGAGGTCACGCTGACGGTGCGCAATCCTTGGGGGACCAACGAGGGCGTCCCTGGTGTGCCGAAACCCTCGGACGCGTCGGTCGCCGTGGATCTGCGACAGGCCCTCGCCGACAAAGTCATCGGCAGTTTCGACATCGGCCCGCTCCCGCGCTGACGCGCGTTCGGGCGGTCTGGCAGAAATTCGGGCGGTCCGCACGAGGGGCTTCGCGCCCTCAGCGCGCCGGACGCATCCCGTACACTGGAGCGATGAACGCGCGAGTCGGAGTTGTCGGAGCCACAGGCCAGGTCGGCGAACTGATGCGAGCCATTCTCGCGGAACGCGCTTTCCCGATCAAGGATCTCCGGTTCTTCGCCTCGGCCCGCTCGGCGGGGAAAAAGCTCGATTTCCAAGGCCAGCCGATCCTGGTGGAAGACGTCGCCGAGGCGGATGCGCGCGGGATCGACATCGCGCTCTTCTCCGCCGGGGCGAGCACGTCGCGCGCCCACGCCCCTCGCTTCGCCGAGGCCGGGGCGGTCGTGGTCGACAACTCCTCGGCGTGGCGCTCGCATCCTGATGTGCCGCTCGTGGTGAGCGAGGTGAACCCGCACGCCATCGCGGCGCGCCCGCTCGGCGTCATCGCGAATCCGAACTGCACGACGATGGCGGCAATGCCGGCGCTCAAGCCCCTGCATGACGAGGCCGGGCTGGTCCGGCTTGTGATCTCCACGTATCAGGCCGTCTCAGGGGCCGGGGTCGCCGGGGTCGCGGAACTGGCCGCGCAGCTGCGCGCGGCGGCGGACGACCTTGAGGCGCTGGTGCGCGACGGGAGCGCCGTCGCCTTCCCGCCGCACGCCGCCTTCCCCGCGACCATCGCCCTCAACGTCGTCCCTGAGGCGGGAGCCTATGTGGACGACGGTTCCGGCGAGACGGTCGAGGACCGCAAGCTGCGCGACGAGAGCCGCAAAATATTGGAGATCCCCGCGCTCAAGGTCGCTGGCACCTGTGTGCGCGTGCCCGTCTTCACCGGGCACTCCTTGTCCATCAATGCCGAGTTCGAGCGGCCCATCACGCCGGAGCGGGCGCGGGAAGTCCTCGCCGCGGCGCCGGGCGTCGCGCTCAGCGACCTGCCGACGCCGCTCGCCGCGGCAGGCACGGACCCTTCGCTCGTCGGCCGGGTCCGCCAGGACCCGACTGTGGACGGGGGACGAGGCCTTTCGCTGTTCGTCGTGGGCGACAACCTGCGCAAGGGCGCGGCCTTGAACACCGTGCAGATCGCCGAGCTCATCGCAGCCGGAGGCTGAGCCGGTCCCCTCCCGCAGAAGGCAGGCCCCTACCAGAAGCCTTGGTCCATGGCCTCGTTGTAGGGCAGCCCGTGCTGTGTCAGTTTGCCTCGGCGGCTCATCGGCATCAGATAGAACGCGAACTGCAACGCCAGACCGGAGATGAGCGCGCTCACCGCGCCGCCGATCCACCATTCCCCCGGCACGAACCAGGCCCCGACGATGAACGGCAGCCACGGCACCAGGGACCGCACGACATGCCGAGGCACCGCGTGTTTGCCAGTCAGGTCGTTGAGCACCCAGGACCGCATGGAGTCCGGGAGCGCGCGGCCGAAGCAGTAGCCGAGCCACTGCAACGGGGTGGGCCGCCGACGTTCGGGCTTGGCCATCGATACACGCTCCTCAGAAGCTCGTCGCAACGCCGCTCCCCCGTTCAGGGTACCTTCAGACCCCGGCGGTGGCGCGTTCCACGGTCAGCAAGCTTTCCGCGCTGTGCTCGGCGTGGTAGGCGGCCGCGCCGCCGCGCACGCCGAACAGCCGCTTGCTCCAGACCAGCCAGAGGACGGCGATGACGTTGACGACGAGGGCCGCGATTTTCAGCGGTGTGACGCGCTCGGTGAGCTCGTAGACCTCCAGCGGCAAGAAAACGCTGGTCGCCACCACCGCGAAATACTCGCCCCAACGCTTGACCTGCCACAGGCCGACGCCCTCGATGATCTGCAAGGCCGCATAGACGAGGACGGCGAGGGCGATCCACCGCATCGCGGCGCTCGACAACCCGAGCACCGTGGAGATCCCGTGCAAGACCTTCGACGTGCCGAGATTCCAACCGAGCTGCTCGGCGAGCGGTTTGAGCAGGGGAAGGTCGGTCTCGAAGGCCCGCTGCGCCTGTTCCCTGGCGAAGCTCAAATGCAGGACGGCGTACGCGCCCGCGAGGAGCACGACGGAGCGCAACCAGCGTTCGACCGCGAGCGCGCGCATGATCCAGCGGTCCCGCAGCAGTCTGCCGTGCGGCACTTCGGGGGCGTGGTCGGCGGGGCCGCTGCGGCGCGGGGAGCCGGGAACGAAGTCGCCGCACCGCAGGCAGCGCCACGCTTCGCCGAGCGCTGTCATGACCATCAGGCGCGCGCGCAGCGCTGTCTCGTCCGGGGCGTACGTCTCATGGCCATGCCAACTGCAATACCGGAGCGACCAATCCATAGGGGAAGAATACGCGACGACGGGTTTGCGCACTGGTCCTCGAGGAGCCGGACAGCCCGTCCTGCCCCAGGAACACGCGCGGGACCGGCCCAGAAGTTAAATTGATCTATACCGTTTATTGACTTATTCCAGAAAATAGTGCATACTGGACGCTATGAGCACCACCGTCCCGCCCGCCCGGCAATTCCTGACGGACGCCGGCCTGCGCGTGACCGCGCCGCGGGTGGCAGTGCTCGAAACTCTCACCACCACCCCCCACGCCACCGCGGACCAAGTCGCCTCAGAAGTGCGCGCGCGACTCGGCACGGTCTCCACCCAGGCGATCTACGACGCGCTGCGCACCTTCGAGGAGAACGGGCTCGTCCGGCGCATCGAGCCAGCAGGCTCCCCCGCGCGCTATGAGACCCGCGCGGGCGACAACCACCACCATATCGTGTGCCGCGACTGCGGCAAGGTCGCCGACGTCGACTGCGTGGTCGGCCACGCGCCCTGCCTCGAACCGGCGCACGACGCCGGGTACCTCATCGACGAAGCCGAAGTGGTGTTCTGGGGCCTGTGCCCCGATTGCCAGCCCGCCAACTGAACAACCCCGACCCGCGCCCCGCGGAATCGGCGGCCGAGCAGCTCCTTTCAACAACCCAGCCCATATTGAGATGAGAGTAGGATCACATCATGCCCAACCACCAGATCCCAGCCACCACCACAGACGCAGGCATCCCGGTTCCCAGCGACGGAGATTCGCTCACCGTCGGCCCGGACGGCCCAATCCTGCTCCAGGACCACTATCTGATCGAGCAGATGGCCAACTTCAACCGCGAGCGCATCCCCGAGCGCCAGCCCCACGCCAAAGGCGGCGGCGCTTTCGGGCGCTTTGAGACGACCGGCGATGTGAGCGCCTACACCCGCGCGGCGGTGTTCCAGCCCGGCACGACGACCGAAGCCCTGGCCCGTTTCTCCACCGTCGCGGGCGAGCGAGGCAGCCCGGACACCTGGCGCGACCCGCGCGGCTTCGCGATCAAGCTCTACACCAGCGAAGGCAACCTCGACATCGTCGGGAACAACGTCCCCATCTTCTTCATCCGCGACCCGCTGAAATTCCAGCACTTCATCCGCTCGCAAAAGCGCCGCCTGGACAACAACCTGCGCGACAACAACATGCAATGGGACTTCTGGACGCTGGTGCCCGAGTCGGCGCACATGCTCAGCTGGCTCATGGGCGACCGGGGCATCCCGAAAACCTGGCGGCACATGAACGGCTACGGCTCGCACACCTACAGTTGGATCAACGCCGACGGCGACATCTTCTGGGTGAAATACCATTTCATCACGAACCAGGGGATCGAGTTCCTCACCCAAGCCGAGGCGGACCACCTCGCCGGCGCGAACGGCGACGTGCACCAGCAAGACCTGTTCGAGTCGATCGAACGCGGCGATCACCCGAGCTGGACGCTCAAAGTGCAGATCATGCCGTTCGAGGAAGCGAAAACATACCGCTTCAACCCGTTCGACCTGACCAAGGTGTGGCCGCACGCGGACTACCCGCTGATCGACGTCGGGACGCTGACGCTCGACCGGAACGTGAGCGACTACCACACCGAGATGGAGCAGGCCGCTTTCGAACCGAACAACCATGTCCCCGGCACCGGCCTGAGCCCGGACAAAATGCTCCTCGCCCGAGGCTTCTCGTACTCCGACGCGCACCGCGCCCGGCTCGGGGTCAACTACCGGCAAATCCCGGTGAACAAACCGAAAACGCAGGTGCACAGCTACTCCAAAGACGGGGCTATGCGGATGGAGAACGCGAAGGACCCGGTGTACGCGCCGAACTCCTACGGCGGCCCGCAGGCCGACCCGGCCCGCGCGGCCGAGGTGCGTTGGGCCGTCGACGGCGAGATGACCCGCGCCGCCTACACGCTGCGCGCCGAGGACGACGACTACGGCCAAGCCCGGACCTTGGTCCGCGAGGTGTTGGACGAAGCCGCGCGTGATCGCCTGGTGAGCAATGTGGTCGGCCACGTGTTGGGCGGGGTGCGAGAACCGGTGCTCTCTCGTGTGTTCGAGTACTGGGCCAACATCGACCCCGAGATCGGCAAGAGGATCGAAGAAGGCGTGCGCTCCGGGCAGAAAGACTGAGCGAGACGGGCGCGGTCGCACGAGAAGGGACGCGCCATGACCCTCCCCCAGCCGAAAGCGCCGCTGCTCTCCATGTGGAGCAAAGGCCGGTCGGCGACGGCAAGCTTTTTCGAGACCGCGCCGTTCAAGGTCGTGTTCGACGTGCGAGTCGCCGCCGCGCCTGAGGAGATTTGGGCCGACCACGTCTCAGACGCGCCGCTCGCTTGCCGCACTGGCCTCACGGCGCGGTGGACCTCGCAGCGCCCCTTCGGGGTCGGGGCCAAACGGACAGCGACCGTGCTCGGCGTGATGCAGGCGCGGGAGCACTTCTTCCTCTGGGACGAGGCTAAACGGCTGTATGCGTTCCAGTTCGAGGAGTGCAACTCGCCACTGATCCGAACCCTGGCAGAACGCTATCAAGCGGTTCCTCCGGGCTCCGGCTCGCGGTTCCTGTGGACTGTCGCGTTGGAGCCCGCCTGGTTCGCCAAACCGCCTCTGCGGCTCATCGAGAAGCTCGGCCTGTTCTCGCTCGTGGAGCGGTACTGGCGCAAGAAGACCGTCCCGCGCTTCGGCGCGCCGAAGGACGAGCCCCGGCGTCGAGACCGGGAAGATCTCCGATGGCACGGCGCGGCGGTCGGGCCAGTCCTGCCACGCGACGCCGGGACGGGCTCCTCGCCGCCGAACCTGAGAACAAGCGACGCCAAGGCTGAGAAGAGGTTCGCAACGCCTGAGAATATGGCCCCGACGACTGAGAATACGGCCAGATCGGTTGCGGCCAGCCCGGCGGGCGCGCACGATCGGGTCATGCCACTTTTTCACGTTGAAACCGCCGATTGGAACAAAATCTACGAGGGCGAGGGCGAGGCGCATGCCGAAGTCTCCCCATGGAACATCGGGGAGCCGCAGCCCGAGTTCCAAGCGTTGCGCAAACAGGGCGAGATAAAGGGCTCGGTCCTCGACGCCGGTTGCGGCGTCGGGGTCACCTCCGTCTGGCTCGCAGAGCAGGGCCACCCGGTCGTCGGGCTCGACCTGTCGTCCGTCGCCGTCGAGCGCGCACGCCGCCTCGCCGCCGAGCGCGGGGTCGTCGCCGATTTCGAAGCCGCGGACCTCAGCGAGTTCACCGGCTTCGACGATCGGTTCGACACTGTGGTCGACAGCGCCGTGTTCCACTCCATGCCTGTCGCCCTGCGCGAGCCCTACACCCGCCGCCTCGCCGCCGCGATGCGCCCTCACGCGCGTTTCTACGCCCTTGTGTTCTCCGCCGAGGCCTTCCCGCCCCATGAGTACGGCCCCCGCGCCTTCACCGAGGACGAGCTGCGCGCCGCTGGCGGAGCCCATCTCGTGGTGGACGAGGTCCGCCCCGCGCGGGTGCACCTGCTGGCGCCCAAACCCGGCGCGCTGCCGGAGGGCTTCGAATGGCGCGGGGTCGTCATCGGCTCCAGCGGACTGGCCCAACTCCCCGGCTGGCTCCTCGTCGCCCACCGCCCAGCCTAGCGAGAGACAGCCATGCGGCGACCCAGCTTCCCTGCGGGCCGCCGCATGGCTGCCAACACCAGCGATCCGACGAGCTTTCGCCCTGCGCTCGGCACGCGTGGAACGAGTCGCTCGCCTGGGGCGATGACCGCTCCGAAGATCGCCGTGGCCGGAGCCACCGGACTGATCGGAACACTGCTGATCGCCGAACTCCAAGCCCGCAAAGTGCCCGTCGTGCCCATCGCACGCTCGCTCGGCATGGACCTTCTGAGCGAGGACTCCCCGCAGGGAGGAGCCCCCAGCCTCGCCGAAACTCAACTGGCTGGGCTACTCCGCGGGCAAACGCGCGCAAGAGGCTCTGGTCTGCGCGAACGACGTTCCCTATTCGATCCTGCCCTCAGCGCAGTGGTTCGAGTTCGCCGACAACATTCTGAACGGATTCGCCAAAGGCCGCTTCGTGCTGGCTCCGACGTGGCGGATTCGTCCCGTTGCCGCGAAAACTGTGGCCCAAAAACTGGCCGGCCTCGCCTTGGGCGAGCCTCAAGGCATTGAGCCGCATCTGGTCGGACCTGAGGCCATGCCGCTCAAGTCGCTCGTCCGCGCCACCCTTGAGCACCGAGGCCAGGAGAAGACCTTGCTGCCGCTGCCGATGCCAAGGACCGAAGCCTTTCTCGGCGGCGAGCATCCCGAAATAGCTGTTCCGACGCTCGCGGAGTGGCTCGCGCAACAGCCGCGCGGGGCCTGATCGCACAGGCGGGGCCAGCACCATTCCGCGCGTCCGCCCAACGCCGCTTTGTTCGCCCAAAGCGAAATCGGCCACTTTGCGAAAAAAGACACTTGAGCGAAGTACGCTCATGTTGTATATACTTGAGTACGGAACGCTCAACAAGGGCGTGACGCACGAAGAGAAGACGAGAGGAGAACAACCATGAGCAACATGACCGTGTGGACTCGGCGCAACCCCTTCGCAGAATTCGACGCACTGGTGCGGAACGCATTCGGGCCGACCGAGAGCTGGCCGACCGAGACCGCGTTCACTCCCGCGACGGAAATCGTCCGCGACGGCGACGACGCCCTGGTTCGTCTCGACTTGCCGGGCGTGGACGTGGAGAACGACGTGACTGTGGAAGTGCACGACGGGCAGCTGGTTGTGCGCGGCGAGCGCAAGTCCGAGCACAGCGAGGAGCACGAGGGCCAGAGCATGCGCGAAGTGCGCTACGGGTCTTTCCGCCGCACTTTCAAACTGCCGACCAGGTCGACCTCGGACGACATCAGCGCGAACTACGACTGCGGCGTGCTCACCGTCCGCGTCGCCGGGGCGCACAAGAGCATCGAGCCGCAGCGCATCTCGGTCGGCCGCCAAGCCCAGCGCGCCGCGGTGGACGGCCAGACGGCTCCGGAACAGCCAGCCGTCGAATCCGCCGAGTGAGCTCACTGCGGCAACGACGAGAAGGGGCCGGAACCCATATGGGTTCCGGCCCCTTCTCGTCGCACAGCCACGCGCC
Source organism: Segniliparus rotundus DSM 44985 (assembly GCF_000092825.1). Lineage (NCBI taxonomy): Bacteria > Bacillati > Actinomycetota > Actinomycetes > Mycobacteriales > Segniliparaceae > Segniliparus > Segniliparus rotundus. The sequence continues at coordinate 2,699,879 of NC_014168.1, forward strand.
GCAGCGCGCCTCGGCGCTGTGTTCGATCAATGCCGGGTTCGGTCAATGCCCGCTTCGCACAGCGCTGAGCACGAGACGCCCGACGCCTTCTGAGCCCGCGGGCAGCGGGTGGTAGGGCAGCGCCTGGCCGGGCGCGGGAAGAATACCGGCGATCCATGCTTGCGAGCCCGCGCAGATGCCATTGCCCAGAGACTGGGAATACACGTCCACCAGCTGCGCGCCGCCCTGGGCCGCGGCGGCGGCGAGCTGCGCGTTCAGCCTGCGTTCGATCGAGTCGAGCCAGGTGGAGTCACCAGCGGTGACTGCGCCGAGCTCGCCGCACTTCACACCAGAGGTGAAAAGTCTGGGGTAATTGACCACAAGCACTCTCGCCTTCGGAGCGCGTTGGCGGACGGCCTGAATGATGTGCACAAGACCGGAGCGCACGACGTTCAAGTTGTCTTCCATGCCCTGCGCGGAGAGCACCGGGCGCTGCTCGCCGCCGTGGTCCGCGCAAGGGGTGCCGATGCCGAGCACGTCCGTGAGCCCCAACGTGTTGCAGACCAGCACCACGTCCAGGAAGAGGCCGCCGTTGTCCCCGCCAACGGTGACGGTGACCAAGTCGGTGTCGGGGGTGACCGCGTCGAGTTGCGTGCTCAGCACGTCTGTCGTGGTCGAAGCCGAGCAGGAGACGTCCACGTAGGAGTCGTCGTCACGGCTGAGCCCCAAGCCTTCCGCGACGACGGCGGGGTAGTTGTGCGCCGAGCGGTTGCACGGCCCAGTGTCCACAAAGGGGCCCTGGCCCGCCGCCGAAGCGTAGGAGTCGCCGAGAGCGACGTACTTGCGGGCGCTCGGCTCGGCGCCGGCCACGCTGGCGGACAAGGAGCAAGCGACCAGTGCCGCGCACGTCGCCACCGGCAGGGAAGATCGGATCTTGGACAACAAACGCACAGCACTGAGCCTAGTCACTCATCCTGGGAACACGCTGTCCGGCAACAGTGTGATTGCCGTCATCTTCCCATCGGCTTTTGCGCCGAGACTGGCGGATCGGCGGGAAGGATATGGGCGCCGGTCTTGTCGCACGAGAGGGCGAGCGAACTGATGTAGCGCACTTCCCCGTCCGGTCCGGGCACCGCCGACGCGATCATGTCCGGCCGCTCGAACTGCATGCCTGTGACATGGCAGTGCAGCAGTTCCGAGGAGGGGTTGCCGTGCTCGTCGAACATGGGCACAGCGATGCCGTCGTCTTGGCGGCGCAAATAATGCCGCCCGCCGGTGGCGAGCGCGAGCACCGGCGGGAGCACGAGCGCGAGGACGGCGGCGACCAGGGGCGAATACGGCTGGATCGCAGATCCCAGCGCGCCGAAGTAGGCGAGGATCGAGACGCCTGCGGCGATCATCATGGAGCCGAAGCCCACGGGGCAGAAGTCGTACAGCATCCCCCTGCGGAACTCGGGGACTTTGGGGGAAATCTTGAGCAGGTGCTTGTTGATCGCGATATCGGAAGCCACGGTCACGATCCAGGCGATGCCGCAGTTGGCGTAGAAGCTCAAGATGTTGTTCAGGAAGGCGAACATGTCCGCCTCCATGAGCGCCAAAGCGATGCCGACGTTGAGCACGACGAAGAGCAAGCGGCCAGGATAGTGCTTGGTGACCCTGGTGAACGAGTTCGTCCACGCCAGCGATCCCGAGTACGCGTTGGTCACATTGATCTTGATCTGGCTGATGACCACGAGCACGACCGCCAAAGCCATCGCCGCCCACGGCGGCATCATGTTTTGGTAAATCGCCAGGAACTGATGCACTGGCTGGTTCGCGACCCCAGGATCGACAGCGCCGCCGATCAGGTAGACCGCCAGAAAGAGGCCGACGACCTGTTTGACCGCGCCGAACACGACCCACCCTGGTCCGGCCAACAGCACCGCCGACCACCACGTGCGGCTGTTCTGCGGGGTCTTGGGCGGCATGAACCGCAAATAGTCGGCCTGTTCCGCGATCTGCGCGATGAGCGAGAGGCAGACGCCCGCGGCGAGCATGGACCCCGCGAAGCTCACGCCGCAATGGTCCTTGCCCGCGTACGCGAAAAACGCGGAAGCCGATTCCGGATGGCGCCAGAGCAGGTAGCCGAACGGGGCCACCATGAGCACCAGCCAGATCGGCGTCGTCCAGACCTGGAGCGCCGAGAGTGCTTTCATCCCGTACATCACCAGCGGGATGATGAGCGCCGACGAGAACAGGTAGCCGAGCCACAGCGGGATCGACAGGCCCAGTTTGAGCCCTTGCGCCATGATCGAGCCCTCGAGCGCGAAGAAGATGAACGTGAAGGTCGCGAAGATGATGTTGGTGACGACGCTGCCGTAATAGCCGAACCCGCTGCCCCGGGTCACCAGGTCCAGGTCGATGTTGTAGCGCGCGCAGTAGTAGGCGATCGGGAAGCCGGTCAGCATGATGACGACCGCGAAGATCCCGATGCCGATCAGCGCGTTGCCCGTGCCGTAGCTGATGCCGATGTTCGCGCCGATGGCGAAGTCGGCGAGATAGGCGATGCCGCCGAGCGCGGAGACCGAAACCGTCCACACCCCCCAGCGCCGGTAGCTGCGCGGGGCGAACCGCAGCGTGTAGTCCTCAAGCGTCTCATGCGCCTTTGACCTTGGGGCCGGCTCACAAGAGCCAGGGGCGGGCGGCCCTTCGGCGAGCACGGGCTCTTCTACAGGTGGTGCGGACACGGGGCGGCTCCTTCGCGGCTCTCTCCCCTCTCAGTGACCCATGGCCGTATTTCCGATATGTTTCCTCAGCGTTGTCGCCGAATGAAACTGCGCCGTCCGCGTTCTCATCCGATCACACAGCGGGCGCGTCCGCCGCGCCCGGATCGCCAGAAGACGTGGCCCGCGCGCTCGGATAACAGACCGCCCCGAGCGCGGCGAAGGCGAGCACCACGACGCAGAGCAGCATCGACTGGCTCATCGCCGAGGAGAACGCCGGGCGCAAAAACACCGGCAGCTCGCCCGCAAGATCTGATGGACGGGCGGTCCCCTGGCCCGGCAGCTTGTCCGCGACCAGCATCTGCATGAGCCCGCCGACAGAAGCTGCGCCCAGCACCGAGCCGACCATGCGGGTGGTGTTGTACACCCCCGCCCCGGCGCCTGCGGCGTGCGCGGGCAGGTTCCGCGTCGCGGCGGCGCCGAGCGGCGAGTACGTCGCCCCGACTCCCGCGCCGACCACGGCCATCGGAGCCACGAGTTGCCACTGGCTCGCGCCCGCTGTGGCGACGGCCGCGAACCAGCAGATGCCCGCGCCCAACAGAACAACGCCAGAGCCGATCACGGCCATCGGGCGGCATCGGTCCGCGAGCCTGCCCAAGGGCGGGGCGAGAAGACCAGAGACCAGCGCCATCGGCGTGGTCGCCAGAGCGGCGTGGACAGCCGAGAACCCCAGGACGAGCTGGAGGTACAACATGACAGGCAGCATGAACCCGCTCATGGTGAACGAGACTGCCGCCACCACTGCCGAGGACACCGTGAAATTCCGGTCGCGGAACAGCTCCAACGGCATCAGCGGGGCTTGCGGGCGCGCGCCCTCCCACATCACGAACCCGGCCAACAGGACGAGGCCGAGGAGGATCAGCGACCAGGGCCGCGCGTCCCAGTCCCAGCGCTCGCCTTCCTGCAAGCCGAGGACGAGGGAGAAAAGCCCGAGCCCCGACAGCACCACGCCGGCGGCGTCGAGCGGGCGGCGGTGGGGCGGCAGACGCGGCAGCAGCCGCGCCGCCAACACAAAGCCGACCAAGCCGACCGGGACGTTGATGAAGAAGATCCACTGCCAGCCGAGCCGGTCCACGATCACACCGCCCGCCAACGGGCCGACGAGCGTGGCGACGCCCGCCGTGGCCCCCCACGCCCCCATCGCCGAGCCGACCTTCGCGCTCGGGAAGACCCTCGTGATCAACGCCATGGTCTGCGGAGTCATGAGCGCGCTGCCAGCGCCCTGCGCCGCGCGCGCCGCGATGAGCTCGCCCACCGTGTGCGAGCACCCGCACCACGCGGAAGCCGCCGTGAAGACCACCAGTCCCACGAGATAGACCGGTCTGGGCCCGAACCGGTCGCCCAGCCTGCCGGAGACCAACAGGGGCACCGCCCCGGCGAGCAGGTACGCGCTGGTGACCCACACGACGGAGTTCAGGTCGGCGCGCAAGTCGATCATGATCGCTTTCTGTGCGACGGACACAATCGTGACGTCCACCAAAATCATGAAAAAGCCGACGCACAACGCGGCCAAAGCGAACCACGGGCTGCGGTCGCGGTCTTCGGGCATGCTCTCAGCATCGCATGGGGCGCGCGAGGCCCAGGCAACGGCCGACCGTCCCGTCAGATGATCCGATGCTCGAACGGCTCTCCTTCGCGCAGCCGCCGGCAATTCTCGACCGCCGCCTCGAGCATGCGCGAGTTGGTCTGCTCGGTCAACCATGTCAGATGGGGGGTGACCACGACATTGCTCAGCCCGAGCAGGGGGTTCTGCGGATCGACGGGCTCCTGCTCGAAGACGTCGAGGCCCGCTGCCGCGAGATGGCCGGACTCAAGAGCGGCGAGCAGGGCCTGCTCGTCGACGATCGAGCCCCGCGCGGTGTTGACCAGCACAGCGCCGGCGCGCATTTTGGCGAAGGCCTCCGCGCCGAAGAGCTTGCGGGTGGCAGCATTGCCTGGAACATGCAGCGAGACCACATCGGAAGCCGCGAGCAGATCGTCGAAACTGCGCCATTGCGGCGAGCCGTCCGGCTTCGTCGAGGTGTGCAGCACGCACGCGCCCATGGCGAGCAGCACCCGCTCGATCCGTTTGGCGATATCGCCGTAGCCGACCAACCCCACCGTGAGCCCCGCGACCTCGCGAGAGCGCTCCAAGTAGGAGATATCGCGCATCCACAGCCCGGCGCGAGTGCGCCGGTCCTGCTCGGGCAGGGCCCGGATCGCGGCGAGGATCAGCATCACCGCGCCCTCCGCGACCGCCGGGGCGTTCACTCCGGGCATGTTCGCCACGGCGACGCCGCGCGCCCGCGCGGCGTCGAGGTCGACTGTGTCGAAGCCGACGCCGAATTTCTGCACCAAGCGCAAGTTCGGCGCCTGGTCGAAATCGGCCGCTCCGAGCGGGCGCAGCCCATGCCAGATCACGTCGCACCGCGACAACGCCGCCGCGCGGCCTGCTTCCTCACTGCCCGGGAAAGCCACGTCGAGCCAAGGCCGCACGACGCTCGCTTCGGCCTGCAGCACCGACGAAGCGGCAAAATCTCCGAGCACCCTGATCGTCGCGCCTGCAGTTTCAGCCATAGCATTGCAGCGTAGACTCTGGCGGCAATCATGGTTGAACAAACGTCGCCCACCCCGTGGACGCGGCGCGCGTGGGTGTGGGCCGTCGCCCTGGCGCTCATCGCGGCCGCGGTCCTGGGCTGCCTTCGTTGGGCCAGCATGCGGCAAGCAGCTCCCACCCGGCCGCAGCTGCACGTCGGAAGCCTCTCGAAGCTTCCCGACGCGGACTATATGAAATTTCTGCCGGTGCGCGAGGACTTCCCGAAGGGGATGCAAAGCTTCCTGACGCTGAGCGCCGAGGAATTGCGCGAGCGCCCGGACCCGCCGTTGCCCACCAATCCCCCCGAATGCGACCCGACGGCTCCGTTGCGCAGCCCCGACCTGCTGGGCGAAGTGCGGACCAGCAGCATCGCGACAGGCAGGAGGAGCCAGCCCGGCTACACCGTCGGAGTGACTCGCGAGCCGAGGGACCAAAATTTCGTCGAATCGCTCGACTCCTGGCTGCAGTCCTGCCCGCAAGCCGCGCTGCCGTCCGCCGCCAATGACCGGGAGATCCGGAGCCGGAAGATGGCCTTGGCCAAACTGCCCGAGCCGAGCATCGGCGCGGACCGCTCGATCTCCTACTCGATCACGATCACCGACGAGGGGCCGGGCGGCGCGGACGACGTGCTCTATCCGACGCAGACACATGTCATGACGCTCGCCGTGGTGCGAGGGGTCGCCATGTACTGCCTGGCGCGCAACTCAGCGCCGCAAACCGACGCGCAAGAACGCGAGCAGATGCTTTCGAAATGGGTTCAGAGAATACGGTCGTACTGAACGGTTGGCAGGTCTGTGATCTGCCAGCGCCCCCGGCCGAGCAGCTCCAACACGCTCGTGTGCCCGAGGGCGGGGGCGGCGCGATGGCCGACGCTCACCAGCACCGCGCCGGGAAGCTCGGCGCGCAGCAGCTCGTACATCTTGCGTTCGAATTCCTCGTCCAACGCTGAAGTCGCCTCGTCCAGGAAGACCGCCCGCGGCCCGGCGAGCAGCGCCCGCGCGAGAGAAAGCCGTTGCTGCTCGCCCGGCGAGAGCACCGCCGACCAGTCCTGCGTTTCGTCCAGACATTTGCCGAGACAGGCGAGCCCGACTTTGTCCAACACTTCGCGCAGGCGGGAATCCGGCTCCGCGCTGTCCTGCGGATAACACAGCGCCCCGCGCACATCGCCGAGCGGCACATAGGGCACCTGCGGCAGGAACAACGACCCGCTCGGCCTCGCGCACACGCCCCGCGCGTGCGGCCACAGCCCGGCCAGGCTGCGCAACAACGTCGTCTTGCCGCACCCAGAGGGGCCTTTCACCAGCAGCGCGCCGCCGCGCCCGAGCCGCAGGTCCAGCTGCTCGACCAGCACCGCTCCATCGGCGCCGCGCACAGTCAGCCCCTCCACGGCAAGGCCCGCTTCGAGCTCCCTCGCGGCGGCCCTCGGCAAGGCCCGCGCCTGCTCGTTCGAGGCGAGCATTTCGTCCACCCGCAGCAGCGCGGCGCTGAGCTGCGTGAACTCTTTGTAGTTCCCCCGGAAATACTCCAGCGCGCCGCACAACGAGCCGAACGCCGTGTGGGTCTGGAAGAGCTCCCCGGTTCCCAACTGACCGGCGAACACCCTGGGAGCCTGCACGATGAACGTCAGCGTGCCGCTCGTCGAACTCCCCAAGGCGCTGTTCCATCCGGTCAGGCGCACCTCGGAGGCGATGATCCGCCGCTGGTTCGCGACGATCTCGGCGAACGCCCCGTCGAACCGGGCGCGCTCAGAACGCCCGCCCCGCAAGAACGCCACCTGCTCGGCCGCCTCCCGAAAGCGGACCAAAGCGTATCTGTAGCGGGCGTTGAGCCCCTCGCTCGCGAAGTTCAACCGCACCAGCGGAGAACCGATCCAGAACGCCGCAGCGGACACTGCCAGCGCGAACAGGTAGGCGATGACCACCATGGACGGCACCGCCACGCCGAACACCGAAACTTTCGGGGAAAGCTGCCAGAGGATTTTGGAGAACGAGACCGCCAAGAGCAACGCCTTGGCCGCTCCGACGGACAGCACCGTCGTTTTGGTGGTGATCGCCTCGACGTCCATCTGGATCCGCTGGTCGGGGTTGCGGACCGGATTTTCCAGGAACCTGTCCCGGTAGAACGCCGCACCGCCAAGCCAGTCCTCGAGCAGCCGATCGTTCAGCCACATCCGCCAACGCAACGCGAACGCGCGCTGCGCCCACACATCCACGACCGCCACCAAGACGATCAACACCGCCAGGACGGCGCTGATGGCGAACGAGAACCAAAACATGTGCTGCGCCTGGGCGAGTTTGCCCCCGTCGCGCAACGCCAGCGCTTCGGCTCCGCCCTGCACCGCGTTCAAAAGGTCGCGGAACTGGTAGGAGAACACGACCGAGACCCGTACCCCGGCCACCGTCTCGAACAACAACAACGCCATCAGGCCCCACGCCCGCGCACGGCATCCCCGGGCGGTGAAGAACCCGCCGCCCACCCGGGCCAGCCGCTTGCCCCACGCGGTGAACGCCACGACTGGAGTCAGGAAAAGAGCCAGAAGCACTGCGCAGAGCGCGGCGGCGGCCACGACCCACATCGTCGAGGCCAACGCCTCGTGCGACCAGTCCATCGATTGCGCCATGGGTCGAATATGGCACAATACGAACACCGTGACCAGTTCCTCTTCGCCCTCCCCCGCTCAAGAGATCGCCGCGCTGCGGGCCGAAATCGACGAGCTCGACGCGCAAATACTCGCAGCGATCCAACGCCGCACCGCGCTCTCGCGCCGCATCGGGCAGCTGCGCATGTCGCAAGGGCAGCCCCGCACCGTGCACTCCCGTGAAATCGAAGTGCTCTCCCGGTTCAACGATCTCGGCCCGGAAGAGGGCCAGCAGCTCGGCATGCTGCTGCTGCGCCTGGGCCGGGGCAAACCGGGAGTGCCCGTCCAGTAAGGCGGCGCACACCGCCGCAGGATCTCCAATAAGGTGGCCTCATGAGCATCACGCACAGCGCCGAATGGTCCCGCCTCGCCGAGCACGCGCAGCAGCTCGGGGAAACCCATCTTCGGGAGATTTTCGCCCAAGACCCGAACCGGGGCGAGGACCTTGTGGTGACCGTCGGCGACCTGCGCGTCGACTACAGCAAGCACCGCGCGACACGGGAAACCTTCGCGCTGCTCAACCGGCTCGCCGCCGCCGCGGGCGTCGAGCAGCGCCGCGACGCGATGTTCGCCGGGGACACCATCAACACCACCGAAGGCCGCGCCGTGCTGCACACGGCCCTGCGCGCGCCGAAAGGCGCTTCGGTCACCCTGGACGGCGCAAATGTGGTCGCCCAGGTCCATGACGTGCTGGACAAAATGGGGGCGTTCACCGACTCGCTGCGCAACGGGACCTGGCGCGGCGCGACCGGCGAGCGCATCACCACAGTGGTCAACATCGGCATCGGCGGCTCGGACCTCGGGCCAGCGATGGCAGATGTGGCGTTGCGCCACTACGCGGACGGCGGGATAGCCGCCCGGTTCGTCTCGAACATCGACCCCGCCGACCTCGTCGCGAACCTCGCCGACCTCGACCCCGCGACAACGCTGTTCATCGTCGCCTCCAAGACCTTCACCACCTTGGAGACGCTCACCAACGCGCGCGCCGCCCGCGCGTGGCTCCTGGAAAAGCTCGGGGCAGGCGAGGAGGCCGTGGCGAAACACTTCGTCGCCCTGTCCACGAACACCGAGGGCGTGAGCGAATTCGGCATCGACCCGAACAACATGTTCGAGTTCTGGGACTGGGTCGGCGGGCGCTACTCGGTCTGGTCCGCCATCGGCCTCTCGGTCATGGCGGTCATCGGCAAAGAGCGCTTCGCCGAATTCCTCGCGGGCGCGCGGGTGGTGGACGAGCACTTCCTGAACACCCCTGCGCAGCGGAACGCGCCGATCATCCTCGGCCTGCTCGGCGTCTGGTACTCGAACTTCCACGGCGCGCAGTCCCGCGCCGTCCTCCCCTACGCGCAAGACCTGCGGCGCTTCCCCGCGTATCTGCAGCAGCTCACGATGGAGTCCAACGGCAAATCCACGACGCTCTCGGGCCTTGCTGTCAGCGCAGACACCGGCGAGATCTTCTGGGGCGAGCCGGGGACGAACGGGCAGCACGCCTTCTACCAGTTGCTGCACCAAGGCACCCGGTTGATCCCCGCCGATTTCATCGCGTTCGCCCATCCCGCCGAAGACCTGCCCAGCGAGGAGAAAGCGGCCGACGGCAGCGCCGCGAGCATGCACGACCTGCTCATCTCGAATTTCTTGGCCCAGTCCAAAGTGCTCGCGTTCGGCAAGACGCTGGAGGAAATCCTCGCCGAAGGCGTCCCGGCTGCAATCGCCCCCCACAAAGTGATGCCCGGCAACCGGCCGAGCACGTCGATCTTCGCGCCGAAGCTCACCCCAGCCGTCCTCGGCCAACTGATCGCCCTCTACGAGCACCAGGTCTTCGTGGAAGGCGCCGTCTGGGGAGTCAACTCCTTCGACCAATGGGGCGTGGAACTGGGCAAGGCCCAAGCCAAAGCGCTCGTGGGGCCGCTGGTCGCGCAGAACCCGGAGCCGGTGGACGACTCTTCGACCCAAGCCCTCCTCGACTGGTACCGGGCGCAGCGCCGATGAGCGCCGCGGAGCCGATCCGGCGCACGGTCGCGCAGGGAGTCCTCCGGGGGTCGCGGGACGGCGGCCTCGTGCGCTTCCGCGGCGTGCCGTACGCGCAGCCCCCTGTGGACGAGTTGCGCTTTCGGGACCCACAGCCGCCGAAGCCGTGGCAAGGGGAGCGCGACGCGACCGCGTTCGGCCCGCGCTGCCCCCAGCCCTCGTTCGGAATCCTCTCCCCGCCGTCGAAAACCCCCGCCGACGAGGATTGCTTGTACCTCAACGTCACCGCGCGCGACGATGGCTCCGCGCGCAGGCCCGTGCTCGTGTTCTTCCACGGCGGGCTGAACCTCATCGGCGACTCGTTCTACCCGGAACGCGGCGGCGGGCACCTGCTGGACGGCTCGGACGCGGTGCTGGTGACGGTCGGGTTCCGGCTCGGCCCGTTCGGCTATGTGCATTTCGACGAGTTCAGCACGGGGAAACGGCCGTTCGACTCGAACCTGGGGACCAAGGACCAACTGGCGGCATTGCGCTGGGTCCAGGAGAACATCGGGTCGTTCGGCGGCGACCCCGGCAATGTGACCGTCTGGGGGCAGTCCTCCGGGGCCAACGCGGTCGCCACGCTCCTCGCCGTGCCTGAGGCGCGCGGCCTGTTCGCCAAAGCGATCCTGCACAGCCCGCCGGCAGGCGCTGTGCTGGACAAAGCGGACGGCGAATTGTACGCGCGGATGTTCCTCGAAGCGCTCGGGGCGCAGCCGGGCGAGGCGCAGCTCGCCCTGACCCGCGCGAGGCAGGAGGAGCTTGTGGGCGCTGTGGCCAAACTCGGCAAACTCGTCCCCGCGCGCAGGCCAGGCGCCCGGCACATCGCGCCCATGGTGGACGGGGCTTTCCTGCCCGAACGCGTCCTCGAAGCCTTCAGCGCAGGCCGGACGCATCCCGTTCCGGTGATCGTCGGCACGAACAAAGACGATGTGATCGTCCAGCTGAAATGGGGCGGCCTCGCCGCCGAGGCGACGGATCTGCGCACGGCCTTGGCCCGTTGCGACCCGACGCGGGCGGCGGGGGCCGACGAGCTCTACCCAGGACTGCCGAAGCGACGCTCGTCCGCCATCTCGCTGGGCGGGGATTTGCGCTATTGGATCCCCTCTGTCGCGCTCGCCGAAGGGCAGTCCCGTCTCGCCCCGACGTACATGTACCGCTACGAGTGGTCGAGCAGACTGACCCGCCTGCTGGGGTTCGGGGCAACGCACGGGATCGAGCTGCTCGCCTGCTTCGGGCCCGCCGAGGGGCCCGCGCCCGCCGTGCTGGCGCTCAGCGGACGCGAGGAGCGCGCCGAGCTGGCGCACGCCTCCGCGAACCTGCGGCGGCGCTGGCTCGCGTTCGCCCAAACAGGCACGCCCGGCGACGCATGGCCCGCGTATCGGGCTGAGGACCGGCAGACCCTGCTGCTCGGACCCCGCGAGACGGCCCAGTCCGACCCGCGCGCACAGCACCGGCGCTTCTGGTCGGGATTCGACATGGCCGGACTGAACCACGCGGCGAGCGCCCGGTGAGCGAACGCGGCAGCGCCCGCAGCCCGTTCTGCCCAGCCCACTCGGTTTTCTCCCGCTCTGCCAGCGATTGCACTACTATGCCGGAACAGAGGAACACGAGAGGACGCACCTGGTGACAAGCGATGCGGAGTTCGCGGCGCAGCTTGCCCGCGACACAGGCCAGATCCTCCTCGGAGTCCAACGCTCGGCCCTGCTCGAGGGGCACGACCTCGGCGACGCGGGCGATCTGCTCGCCCAAGAGTTCATCGCCCGTGTGCTGGGCGTGCGCAAGCCGTTGGACGCGGTCCTGTCCGAAGAGGCCAGGGACAGCGCCGCCCGGCTGAAAGCGCGCCGCGTGTGGATCATCGACCCCTTGGACGGGACCAGCGAGTTCCGCCGCCGAGGACAGGATTGGGCCGTGCACATCGCGTTGGTGGAGCACGGCGAGCCCACGGCGGCCGCCGTGTCGTTGCCGCCGCGCGGGAAAGTTTTCCAATCCGACACAGTGCCGAAGGCGACAGGTTTGCTCACGGGGCGGCTCATCGCGAGCCGGGGCCGCACGCCGTTCGAGGCGCTGCTCGTCGCGAAACGGTTGCACTTGCAACTCGTGCAGGCGAACTCGGCAGGCGTGAAGGCGATGGCCGTGGTCGAAGGCGAAGCCGACGCGTATGTCCACGCTGGCGGCCAGCACCAATGGGACTCCGCCGCCCCTGTGGGGGTGGCGCTCGCCGCCGGGCTCTGGTGTTCGCGCCTCTCCGGCGCGCCGTTGCGCTACAACGGGCCGGACACCTACCTGCCGGACCTGTTGATCTGCCGCATGGAGCTCAAAGACGAGATCCTCTCGGTGTTGCACGCGCAGCGCAACTGATCGTCTGCGCGGCGCGTTCGTACAGTGGTGTGATGCTCCCCGCGCGGATCGTCACCGCACCGCTCACCTCGGCGACGGCGCTCTCGTCATGGCTGTTGGACGCGCCGACGCTGATCGTCGTCGCCGCCCTGGGCTTGGGCTACTGGCGCTGCGCTCGGGGCAGCGCCGTCCCGCCTGCGCGGCGCATGAGTTTCTTCGCCGGACTTGCGCTGTGGGCGCTGACCGCGGTCAGTTTCCTCGGTGTCGACGCGGACACGCTCTTCTGGGTCCGGGCCTTGCAGTTTGTGCTGCTCCTGCTCGTCGTGCCCTTCCTGCTCGCTCTGGCAATGCCGTTCACCGCATTGCGCTCGGCGCTCGGCGAGGCCGGCCAAGCCCGGTTCGACCAGGCGCTCGCCTCTGGGGCGGCGCGGCTGCTCACCCATCCCCTGTGCGCCGCAGCCTCGATCCTCGCCCTTCCGTGGCTGGTCTACACCACCGCCTGGTATCCCGCGTTGCTCGAGCACGCCGCCGTGGACCAGGCGACCCGGCTGCTCGTCGTCGCGACCGGCTTCGGCTACTTTGACAGCAGACTGCAAAACGATCCGACGCCGAAGAAATATCCGCAGCTCATCACATTGCTGCTCACAGCGGCCGAAGTCATCGGGGATGGCGTTCTCGGACTGGTGCTCTGGCTCGGCCCCGTCCTCGCTCCAGCCCATTACGCCGCGCGCGCATGGGGCCCCTCGATGCGGTTGGACCAAGTGGTCGGGGCCGGGATCATCTGGATCCTCGGCGACGTGGTCGGCGTGCCGTTCCTGTTCGCGGTGCTGCAGTCGTTGCGTGGCGAGGAGCGCCAGGTCGAAAAGCAGACCGACACCGACCTCGACAGCCTCGAAACGACCGAGCCGCGCGCCGCTTCTGGCCTGTGGTGGGAGAACGACCCGCAGTTGCGGGATAGGTTCCGGCGTTAGGAGACCTTTCGGTCTTCCCGCGCGATCAACAGCGGGCAGGGCGAGTGGTACACCATGGCTTGGCTTGTGGAGCCGAGGAAGGTGGACGCGAGCTCGCCCCGGCCTCTGGTCCCCACGACCACGAGCTGCGCGCCTTTGGCCAGTTCGAGCAGCCAGCGCTTGGGGCGCGCGAACGAGAAGACCTTGCGCACTTTCACTGCTGGGTACCGCTCCTGCCAGAAGCCGATCTTCTCGGCGAGCATCTGCTCCTCGCCCTCCCCTGCCCTGTCCCAATCCATCGGCAACGCACACGCGGAGGCGCCCGCGGACACGGCCAGATGCTCGGTGCGCGCGTGCGCGGCGAGCACATCGGCCCCGCGCCACGCGGCCTCGTCGAAGGCCAATTTGACGGCGAGGTCGCTGGCCGCGGAGCCGTCCACGCCGACGAGCACCGGGCCGGGAACGGACGAGTCCGGCTCCTCGCCCCGTATCACAGCGACCGGGCAACGCGCCCGGTGCAGCACGCCCACCGCGTTCGATCCGACCAGCGCGCCCCGCAGCGCGCCTTTCCCGCTGGACCCCAGCACAACCATCCGCGCGCCGCAGGAGACCTGCGCGAGCCCGGCGACTGGGCTCAAGTTTTCCAGTCGCAGTTCAACAGGCAGGTCTGGGTACCGCTCTCGGACCTTGTCGCGAGCTTGTCGCAAAAGCCGCTCGCCGTCGGCCTGCACGCTCCACACCAGAGACCCGTCCAGGTCCACGCCAGCGCTGGAGCTGGAGGCGGGGAAATCGACCGAATGCATGACCAGCAGTGGCAGTTGGAGCCGTGAAGCCTCGTCCGCCGCCCACATCAGGGCGCGGTTCGCCGACCATGAACCATCGACGCCGACGACGATGGGGGTTGCCAAGGTGTCGTTCATGGTTTCCACACTCCTTTGTGCCGATTTGGAAATCGCAGAACTGTGATCGCAGGCAATACGCGAGTTATATGATGTGCGTCACTTTTTCAGTGTAACGGGCTGGCTCCTGGCCCACAAGGACCCGCTGAGACGAAGCAGGAACGAAACCGGGGCGCAAAGAGCCGCAGCCGGCCATCAGCGGCGCGCGCGACGTCACCGCGCTCCGGTTTCGCGCGCAACAAGCTCACCCCCGCCTGGGGGCGGCGAATCTCTCTTCTCGCAAAAGCCGGACGCTGGGCAAGTCCAGCGGCGCGAGCTCTTGCATCGGGACGCCCAGCGCGCGGGCCAAGAGCAGGTCCGCGAGCTGAGGGTTTCGCGCGAGCACTGGGCCGTGCAGGTAGGTCGAGACGACTGATCCTTGGACTGCGCCCTCGACCGGCTCGCCCGCGGCGTTGCCGTCGCCCGCCTTGACCGCGCCCAGAGGCTGGCACGCGGGGCCGAGCGAGCTCGCGCCGCCGTGGTTCTCAAATCCAGTGATCGGTTCGGACAGGCCTGCAAGGCGAGGTTCGAGCACCACTTCACCGATGCTGCGCGCCCCGGACCGCCCGCGCGTGGTGACGTCGAGCAGCCCGACTCCAGCGATCTTCGTGCCCTCCGCCAGCTCGTACCATTCGCCCAGGACCTGGAGCGCCGCGCAGATGGCCAGCACCGGCGCCCCTTTGGCGGCGGCGCGTTGCAGCCCTTGGTGCGCGAGCAAATGCTCGGTGGCGAGGCGCTGGGCGGCGTCTTCCGCCCCGCCGATCGTGTAAATGTCCAGGCTGTCCGGCACCGGATCGTCCAGGGTGATGGTCACGACCTCGGCGGGGATGCCGCGCAACGTCGCCCGTTGCTCCAGCACTGTCGCGTTGCCGCTATCGCCATATGTGCCCATCACGTCGGGCAGGACCAACCCGATGCGCAAGACTTCCTGACGGGGTTCGGCGGGGCTCATCGAGAAGCACCGCTCCTGGCGCGGGGCAATCCGCCGCCCCGGCCAATGCCGCTCAGACGCGTTCGGCGAGGGTCGCCGCCCGGATGCTCACACATGCGCGAGCATCCGTGCGTCCGCTTCGCCCGACCATTTCTCGTAATAACGCTTCAACTCCATAAAGGCCGTGTAGTTGGCGACCACATCCACCCGTCCGACCGGGGACGAGGTGAGCGCGTCGAACGGATTGCGGCAGAACTCATGCGCCACCCCGGCGTAGTCGAGCCGCACCGAGAGGTCGGCGGCCCGCTCGCCCGAGGCCACGACTTTCTTGCCGCGCAGCTTCTCGAACGGGACGTCCCACAACCAGGACAAGTCGCCGCCGTCGGCGACCCTGCCGTTCACCGCGATGACCACCGAGTCGGCTTCGACCATGCTCAGCGCCTCTTGCCAACCGGCGGGATTCTTGGCGAGCAGCGTGCGCACCGCCCGTCCGGCGACGTCGTGCACTCCATAGCGGCCGCCGACTTCTTTGAGCTCGGAGATCTCACGCAAGGCACGCGCCGGGTCCGCGCCCAACGCCACAGCCGCCGCCACCGCTTGGGCGGCATTGCCCCGGTTCACCGCGCCGGGCAATTGCAGGCGCATCGGCAATCGCAGGCCCGAGGGGCCGCGCAGATCGTCGCCGCGCAACAACCACTGGGGTTCTGGCTTTGCGAACGTCCCGGTCGAGCAGGCCCACTTTTCCCCGGTCCTGGCGATCCGAGTCCCTGTCCGAGGGCAGCTCACCGAGTCGCCTTGCCAGGTGCCGCCCGCAGCGACCCACACCACGTTCGGAGCGTCGTAGGCGACCGAGGTCACCAGCACGTCGTCGCAGTTCGCGATCACGACCGTCTCGGGAAGGCCGGCCAGTCCGACGCGCAGGCTCCGCTCGACTTTGCCGATCTCCCCCACCCGGTCGAGCTGGTCGCGGCTCAGGTTCAACAGCACCACCACGGCAGGTTGGACGGCTTTGGCGACTGCGGCGAGATGCAGCTCGTCGACTTCGAGCACCGCGTAGGGGGCTTTTCGGCCAGCCGCGAGGGCCGCGATCAACCCGGCGTCCATGTTGGAGCCTTGGGAGTTCGTGGACACCTCGCCGAGTTCGGCGAGCGCGGAAACAATCATCCGGGTCGTGGTGGACTTGCCATTCGTGCCGGTCACCAGCACTGTGCGCTTGCCGGCCGCGAGCTGGGAGAGGATCGAAGGAGCGATGCGGCCGGTGATGCGGCCGCCGATCACGGAGCCCTCGCCGCGTCCAGCCGTGCGCGAAGCCCACGCGGCAGCCGCGCCGAGGGCGAGAGCGGCACGGCCCCGGACGGTGAGACCTTTGCAAAGCTGCTGACCGCCAGTCACAGCCGTGACTTTACCAGCATTCCGCCGGTCCTTCGGTCAGTTGCGCGCGATCGCCGAGCATGCCTTGTGCAACAGGGCCAGGAGCCTGCTTGTTCCCGGCTCCGACGTTCACGCGCCGCTCACGGCCTTGTGCTCGAGCCGTCGTCGTCGGGCTGCGGCGAGTCGGGCTCGCCCGGCTTCGACGCGGCCCGCTGCTGTTCGGCCCGCTGCGCCCGCAGAATCTCTTTGCCGATCCGCCGCTGCTGCTCGGCGCGCTCTCGGCATCGGCGCAGGAACTCCTCTTCCTCAGCGGGGTCGCTGGGCGCGAATCTGCCGGGCCGCTCGTCTTCGGCGCAGTGGGTGGCGCGGGGCCGCAGCGGGGGGCGGCCGATGGCGAGCCAGAGAACCGAGCCGACCAGCGGCATGAGGACGATGAGGAAGATCCAAAGCAGCTTCGGCAGGTGGCGCACCTGCGAGTCGTCTCGCGTGATGGCGTCCGCAAGACAGAAAATCAGCAGCCCCAACAGAAGGAGGCTGAACAACCCGTACGGCATAACACCCCTCGCTTGGCGATTGTCAAGAAATCCTTTGTGGAGAAAAATTCTAGCCGCGCCGCTGCGGGCTCCCACAGCAGCGCCCCCAAGGATCGGGGCGGCCACAATCAGAGACACTGGGCCGAGGCCCCGCCGGGCGCTTTCAGCGCACAGCGCGGTTCACGGCGCTCACCACCGCCCGCAGCGAGGCCGTGGTGATCGAAGTGGCGACTCCGACCCCCCACACCGTCGTGCCGTCCACCCGGCACTCGACGTACGCGACGGCCTGCGCGTCCGTGCCCGAAGTCAGCGCGTGCTCGGAGTAATCCAGCACTGCCACTTCGACGCCGAGCCCGGCCAACGCGCTCGCGAAGGCGTCGAGCGGCCCATTGCCCTCACCCTTGATTTCCCGTTCGACGTCGTGGAATTTCACCACCGCGGTGACCTGGTCGACGCCGTCGTCGGTGGCGGCGGCGCGAATGTCCTGGCTGATGCGCTCGAGCGGACTGCGGAATTGGAAGTACTCCTCCACGAACAGGTCCCACAGCTCCTTGGAGGTCAGCTCGCCGCCTTCCGAGTCGGCGACGGACTGCACGGCCCGGGAGAATTCGATCTGCAACCGCCTCGGCAGCGCCATGCCGTGGTCGTGCTTGAGGATGTACGCCACGCCGCCCTTGCCGGATTGGGAGTTCACCCGGATCACCGCTTCGTAGTTGCGCCCGACGTCCTTGGGGTCGATCGGCAGGTAGGGCACCTCCCACAGGGCGTCCGAGATCGCGATCCCCTGCGCCTGCGCGGCGGCGGCCAGCGCGTCCATGCCTTTGTTGATCGCGTCTTGGTGACTGCCCGAGAACGCGGTGTACACCAGGTCGCCGCCATAGGGATGGCGCTCAGAGACAGGCATCTGGTTGCAGTACTCCACCGTGCGGCGGATCGCGTCGATGTCCGAGAAGTCGATCTGCGGGTCCACGCCCTGCGTGAGCAGGTTCAGCCCCAAAGTCACCAAGCACACGTTGCCGGTGCGTTCGCCGTTGCCGAAAAGGCAGCCCTCGACGCGGTCGGCCCCGGCGAGGTAGCCCAGCTCGGCCGCCGCCACGCCCTCGCCCCGGTCGTTGTGCGGATGCAGGGACAGGATGATCGAGTCGCGCCGCGCGAGATTGCGGTGCATCCACTCGATGGAGTCCGCGTAGACGTTCGGGGTGGCCATCTCCACGGTCGCGGGGAGATTCAGGATGATCGGCCGCTCGGGGGTCGGGTCGACCACGTCGACGACCGCCTCGCAGATCTCCTTCGCGAAGGACAGCTCCGTGCCGGTGTACGACTCGGGCGAGTATTGGAAGCGCCAGTCCGTGTCGGGGTATTTCGCCGACTCCTCGATCACCAGCCGCGCCGCGTCGGTGGCGATCTTGACGATCGCGGCCTTGTCGGCGTTGAACACAACCCTGCGCTGCAGGATGGAAGTCGAGTTGTAGAAGTGCACGATCACGCTCTTCGCGCCGGCGCACGCCTGGAAAGTGCGGGGGATCAGGTCTGCCCGGCACTGGACGAGCACCTGGATCGTCACATCGTCGGGGACCGCCCCGTCCTCGACGAGCTCGCGCACAAAGGTGTAGTCGGTTTGGCTCGCAGCGGGGAAACCGACCTCGATCTCCTTGTACCCCATGGCGACGAGCAGGTCGAACATCCTGCGCTTGCGGGCGGGGCTCATCGGGTCGACCAGAGCCTGGTTCCCGTCGCGCAGGTCCACCGCGCACCACAGCGGCGCGCGCTCGAAACTCTTGTCCGGCCACGTGCGGTCGGGCAGACTGACCCGCTCGACCTCGTTCGCGAAGCTGCGGTACCGGTGGACGGGCATGCCCGACCCGCGCTGCGGGTTGAAGGCGGGCTGTCCGGGCGCGGGCGGCCCGTCCGGGGCGGCCGAAGGCCGAGCGGGACGAGGAGCGCCTGTTGTCGCAGCAGGGGTGGTCGTCATAGCGGGTTCTCCAAAAACAGTCGGGAAGCGTCAAATTGTCTGAACGTGATCGGTGATTCGATCATTCGCGGAAAAGTTCAACGACCAGCGCGGCATCCCCGTGCCAGGCAGCTGGTCAGCTAGAACCCGGCACGGCGGGGAAGGAGAAGCGTGCGCAACATCTCCCGAACTATATCGGACCCCGCGCGACGGCCACCATCCGGCCCGGCGTCGCCGCGGCCGAACAACCCCCAGGGCACGCCTGCCACGCACCACCGAATAACATGGATATCGACAGAGAACACGCATACCGGATGATGACGAGGCGCCGCCCGGAACGGCGGAGCGGCCGAGCCCGAAAGGCTTCACACGTGAGCAGCGAGCCCTTTGCGAACGAACGATTTGGCCTGCCGAGCTGGCAGGCGAAAGCCGAGAACATGATCGCGCGCCTTGTGGTGAAACCGGTCATCTGGGCTGCGGCTTTCATCGCCGAAGCCCTGCACGAGTGGGCTCCGGCCCCGTTCGAAAAAATTTCCCCGTACCCGCTCTGGCGACGGGGCCTGGACGTGCTGCTGCGGGCGGCGGTCCCCATCCCCGGCTCCGTCTCGTGCAGCCGGGTGAAGATCCGAGGCGTCACCGCCGAGCATTACACGCCACACGGCGCGGCGGCGGCCACCGTGCTCTACTTCCACGGCGGCGGTTTCGTCATCGGCAGCCCGTCCTCGCACCGCCTGCTGGCCACGGCGCTGGTCCGCGAGTCCGGCGCGGCCGTGCTCTCGCTCGACTACCGCATGCCGCCGCAGATCCCCTTCACCCAGATCGTCGACGACGGCCTTGCCGTGTACCGGCAGCTTTTGGCGGACGGCGCGGATCCGAAGAGCATTGTCTTCGCGGGCGACTCCGCAGGCGGCTACCTCACTGTCGCCACCGCGCAAGCGGTGAACGCGGCGGGGCTGCCGTCGCCCGCGGGCCTCGTCGCGCTCGCGCCGGCGCTGGACCTGCGCACAGGGCTCGCGCCCACGGAGTGGCCCTCCACAGAACACCTGATCCCCCGGTTGTGGATATACAACATCGTCAGCCGCATCGTCGCCCCCTTGGGACCCGCCGCGCTGACCAGCCCCACCGACCGCGACCTCGCCGGGCTGCCGCCGACGCTCGTCCAAGTGAGCGCCGACGAAGTGCTCTATCCGCACGCAGTCCGTCTGGCCGAAGCCCTCGCCGACGCAGGCGTCCCGGTGAAACTCCAGGTCTGGGATGGTGTGATGCACGTCTTCCAGCTCGCAGGAAGCTTGGTCCCAGAATCGCGGCAGGCGCTCGCCAACATCGCCGAGTTCATCTGGTCGGCGACCGGCGCCCCGCCCGTGGAAAAGTCTGCACAGGCGAAAACCCACAGCCATGCGTGACACCGGCTCCAGCGTCGAACGCTTCAGCCCGCCGAGCACATCCGCGCAGCGGATCAACTTCGTGCTGCGATACGCGGTGCGGCCCTTGCTGGCACAACTCTTGTCGGGCTTGGCCTTGCTTGAGGAATGGGCCCCCGTCGGGCATCGGGCGCAGCTGTGGCATAGCGGCGCCCGCCGCGTCCTGCAGCTCGCCTCTGCGTGGATCCCCTCACCCCGAGGCGTCGCACGGAGCGCGCTCACCATCCGGGGCGTGCCCGTGGAGCAGAGCGTCCCGACGCGGCCGAGCGGCACGACCGTGCTGTACCTGCACGGCGGCGCGTTCGTGATCTGCGGCCCGAGCACGCATCGGCGGCTCGTCGGACAGCTCGCGCAGGACTGCGGGGCGACAGTCCTGGCTCCCGACTACCGGATGCTGCCGCAGATCCCCTTCACCGAGATCCTGGACGATTGCGTCAACGTGTACCGCCAAATGCTCGACGACGGCTTCGATCCGAAGAAGGTCGTCATCGCGGGCGACTCCGCGGGCGGCTATCTCACGCTCGCCACCGCTCAGGCGCTGCGCGACGCAGGACTGCCCTTGCCCGCGGGCCTGGTCGCCATCGCCCCGTGGCTCGACTTGCGCCGGTCGCTGCGCGGGGAAGACCGCTCGAGCGAAGTGCTCATCCCGTGGCGCCAAGCGCAACTGGTCGTGCAGAAGCTGATCGCCCCGCTTGGTCCGCTCGCGCTGGCGAATCCGGCGGACGGGGACCTCGCCGGACTGCCGCCGACGCTCGTCCAAGTGAGCGCGGCAGAGCTTTTGTTCCGGGACTCGACCTATCTCGCCGACCGTCTGGCCGAGGCGGGGGTGCGGACCCGGCTTGAGATCTGGCACGGCCAAATACATGTTTTCCAGGCTCTGCCGGACCTGAACCCCGACGCCCGTCGGGCCATCGGCAACATCGCCGGTTTCATCCGGCAGGTGACGGCGCAGACGCAGCCCTCGGCCTGAAAAATCCCTCTCGCGTTCCTGGAAGAAGGATCTTGGTCTGCGATATCAGCAGATATATACATATGCTAATATATGCATTGTCAGTATAAAGAACCCCAAGGGAAGGATGCGAGTATGACTGCTCCGCACGATATCCACACTGAGCACGACCACGAGCACGGCCCGGACTGCGGCCATGAGGCCGTCCAGCACGGCGACCACGTCGACTACCTGCACGACGGCCATCGGCACGCCAAGCACGGCGACCACTACGACGAGCACTAAACCGAAAAACTACAAAGGACAACCCCATTGCCCGGCGAACGCCACCTCCGAAAGGGGGCGGCGTTCGCGCGGGGCATTTTCTTTTGCGACAAGACCAGGGTCCGCCCCGGCGGACTCTGTGGCTGCCACCCCGACGGCGACCACCACGAGCGGCTCGAACTCGACCGGAATCCCGAACGCAGTTCGAGCCGCTTCTTTGTCGAATCCCGCCATCGGATGCGCCACCAACCCATCTGCGACAGCCTGGAGCACGAGCTGCCCGAGCGCCAAGCCAAGGTCCACGGGGGCGTACGCCACTTCGTCCGGCGCGCCAGTCGCAGCCGAGGCAAGCAGCACCAACGCCCCTGCCGCTGGAGCCCACGACTGATTTCCTCTGCTCAAGATCGCCTGCAGCTTCCCGAACGTCTCATCCGCGCCTTCTGCGTCGCGTAATCCGACGAGAAAACGCACTGGCTGGCGCCTGCCCCACGTGGGGGCCCACCGAGCAGCTTCGAGCAAGACGTTCACCTGCTCGCGAGACACATGCCCGGCGGGGTCGAGCAGGCGCGCGGAGCGCCGTGCCGCGATGATCGGATGCAATGGCGGCGCTGCCGGTGGCGAATCTTCGGCCATATGACGAGTGTAGTGCGCGGGACTAACGCGGCGCCGATCCGGCGTGCTCGTCCACCGCGGCGCGCAGCGAGCGAATGGAGTCAAGGGCGCGTTGCCCGTCCATCGCCGAAAGAGCCATCATCGGCACGTACTCGTCGTCCGGGACGTCGACCCGTGCCCACGACGACGTCTCCGGGAACGAGATGGCGAGCACGTGGTCCCACGGCACGAGCGTCTCGGCGAAAAGGTTGCGGACCCCGAGCCCGGCGTCGAGCACGCGGACTCTCGGCCGGATGAACAGCAGGGCGAGCCCTGCGAAAATCAACCCGAGCACCACCAGAGCCACTTGGTCCGAGATTCGGAAGTACACGCCGGTCTCGGAGATCCGCAGGAGCACGCCGACAGCCACATGCACCACGAGCAGCGCCACGGCGGCAACCCAGGCCAGCAAGCGCATCTTCCTTGGCCGAATGACCAGGCGGGGGCGTTCGGCTCCGCTCATGAGGATCGGATCGTGCGCAACTCGAGCGCCGCGTTGACAGCCGCCGCCGCCGCCTCGCCGCCCTTGTCCTCGGCGGAGCCTGGCAGTCCGGCGCGGTTCAGCGCTTGCTCGCGGGTCTCCGTGGTGAGGACCCCGTGCGTGATCGGCGTGCGGGAATCGAGGCTGGCCCGCAACAACCCCTGCGCGACCGTCTGCCACACGTAGTCGAAATGCGCGGTCTCGCCGCGCACCACGACGCCGAGGGCGACCACGGCGTCGTTGTCCTCCGCGAGCGCTTGCGCGAGGACCGGCAGCTCCAACGCCCCTGGGGCGCGGACGACTTCGGTTTTGACCCCGGCCCGCTCGGCGACCCGCAACGCGCCCGCAAGCAGCGCGTCCACGATGTCCAAGTGCCAGTTCGCAGCGACAATCCCCAGGGAAAGCCCGGTCGCGTCAGCGGCCAACGCCAATCCAGGGGCGTGCTCGCCAGCGCTCACGCGAGTTCCTCCCCGAACACAGACTCCTCCAAACCTTCCAGCTCATGGCCCATCCGGTCGCGTTTGGTCTGCAAATAGCGAAGATTCTCCGCATTCGCCCGCATGGGCATGGGCACCCGGTCGTGGATGGTGAGCCCATAACCGTCCAAGCCGACCCGTTTGGCGGGGTTGTTCGTGAGCAGCCGCATCGACCGAATCCCCAAATCAACGAGGATCTGCGCGCCCACGCCGTAGTCCCGGGAGTCGGCGGGCAGCCCGAGCTGCAGGTTCGCGTCCACCGTGTCCGCGCCCCCGTCTTGCAGCTCGTACGCGCGGAGTTTGTGGAGCAGCCCGATGCCCCGGCCCTCATGCCCGCGCATATAGAGCACGACGCCCCTGCCTTCTGCGGCGATGATCTCCATGGCCGCGTCCAGCTGCGGGCCGCAGTCGCAGCGCAGGCTGCCGAACACGTCGCCGGTCAAGCATTCCGAGTGCACGCGCACCAACACGTCCTCGCCGTCCCCGATGTCGCCGAAGACCATGGCCACATGCTCCGCGTCCTCGTACGCGCAGGAGTACCCGATCGACTGGAACACGCCGTGGCGGGTCGGCAGCCGCGCCTGCGCCTCGCGGCGCACATGCTTCTCGTAGCGCCTGCGGTAGCGGATGAGGTCCGCGATCGAGACGCGGGCGAGGTTGTGCTCCTCGGCGAAGACTCGCAGCTCGTCGCCTTTGGCCATATGCTCTTCGTCTTTGGTGCTCACGATCTCGCAGATGACGCCGACAGGGCGCAGCCCGGCGAGGCGGGCCAAGTCCACGGCCGCCTCGGTGTGCCCCGGCCTGCGCATCACGCCGCCCGGTTTCGCGCGCAGCGGCACCATGTGCCCTGGCCGGGTGAGATCGGCGGACTTCGTCCGGGGGTCGGCGAGCAGTCGGATGGTGTGGGCTCGGTCCTTGGCGGAGATGCCGGTCCCCACGCCGTCCTTCGCGTCCACGGTCACCGTGTAGGCCGTGCCTCGGCGGTCCTGGTTCACCGTGTACATCGGCGGGAGGTCGAGCCGGTCGCAGTCCTCTTCCTCCATCGGCACGCACAGGTAGCCGGAGGTGTGCCGGATCATGAACGCCACCAGCTCGGAGGTCGCCTTCTCCGCGGCGAACGTGAGGTCGCCCTCGTTCTCCCGCTCCTCGTCGTCCACCACCACGACGGCCTTGCCGTCGGCGATGTCTTTGATCGCTCGCTCGATGGAGTCGAAACCGCTCATCGGCCCACCCCCAGGGTCAGTCTCTCGACGTATTTCGCGATCACATCAACCTCCAAGTTCACCACGTCGCCCGTGGCGTGACGGCCAAGCGTCGTGGCCCGGATGGTCTCCGGGATGAGCGACACCTCAAACCACGTTATGCCTTCGTTGTCGGCGGACCCGTCCTGCTCCGGGCCGCCGATGGCGCTCACGGTGAGAGAAACCCCGTCCACAGTGATCGAACCCTTGTGGGCGACATATTTGCGCAGCTCCTCGGGCAGGCTGATCCGCACCACATCCCACTGTTCGCCCTTGGTGTGGCTGAGCACCCGGCCGGTGCCGTCGACGTGGCCCTGCACCAGGTGCCCGCCGAGCCTGTCGCCGAGGGCGAGCGCCCGCTCCAAATGCACGAGGGAGCCCGGCGCGAGCGCGCCGACACTGGTGTGGCGCAACGTCTCGCCCATCGCGTCCACCACGAACATTCCCGGCTCCGGCTGTTCGACCACGGTGAGGCACACGCCGTTCACCGCGATCGAGTCGCCATGGCCCAGGCCGTCGACCACGACCCGGGCTCGAATGGCGAGCTGCGCGGCGTCGCCGCTCGGATTGAGCCAGGCCACCTCGCCGAGCTCTTCAACGAGGCCAGTAAACATCTCTCAAGGATACCCTTGTCCCGGGGCGAGCTGGACCAGGACGTCGCGACCCACTTGCCGCACTTCCTCGACCGTGAATCTCAGCGCGTCCGCAAGAGTCGCGATCCCCAAGTCTCCCAGCGCCGCAGGGCCCGCCCCGAGCAGCACCGGGGCGATATGGGCCTGCACGAGGTCCACCAGCCCTGCTCGCAGGAACGCCGCCGCGAGGGTCGGGCCCCCTTCGAGCAACACATGCACCGCGTCGCCGAGCATCGCGAGCGCTTCGGCCGGGTCGCGGGTTTTGGCGAGGACCGTCGGCGCCGAGCCGTCCAGCACCCTGGCCCCTCGGGGAAGCTCGGTCATGCCGACCACGACACGGGTCGGCTGACGCGGGGCGAGCGAGCCGTCCGGCAGACGCGCGGTGAGCCAAGGATCGTCGGCGAGCGCGGTGCCGGTGCCGACGATGATCGCGTCGAGCTCCGCTCGGACCGCATGAACAGATTTTCGGATTTGCGGCCCGGTGATCCACTGGCTGGACCCGTCTCGCGCGGCCGACCTGCCGTCCAACGTCGCGGCGAACTTCCACGTCACATGCGGGCGGCCGGTGCGCTGCGCGTGCAGCCACTCGCGCAACGGGCCTGTGCGCGCTTCGTGCGCCAACACCCCGACGCGAACCCCGACGCCCGCCGCTTCGAGCGTCTTCGCGCCGCCCCCCGAACGCTGGTTCGGGTCCGGGACCGCGCACACGACCGCCGCCACCCCCGCGTCGACGAGCGCGCGGGCGCACGGCCCGGTGCGGCCCACATGGTTGCACGGCTCCAACGTGACGTACGCCGTCGCTCCCCGAGCCCGCTCCCCCGCCTGGGCGAGCGCGACGACC
Organism: Segniliparus rotundus DSM 44985; assembly: GCF_000092825.1. NCBI lineage: Bacteria > Bacillati > Actinomycetota > Actinomycetes > Mycobacteriales > Segniliparaceae > Segniliparus > Segniliparus rotundus. Next base: position 2,725,807 of record NC_014168.1, read on the forward strand.
TCGGCGTGCTCCTGCCCTGGAGGCCTGGTCGCCCCCCGCCCGACGATCTGCCCGTCCGGGCTCACCAGAACGGCGCCGACCGGCGGGTTGGGGCTGGTGCGCCCGCGCGCCAGCCGGGAAACAGCGATGGCCTCGCGCATGAATGCCTCGTCCACGGGGAGGTCACGAACGGGCATGGGCACAGCATAGGGTCTTTTCCGCTCTGGTTGGCGCGCCGGTCGCCGCGCCGCGCGCGGCGGAGCCCGAGCGGTGGCATGCTCGAACCATGGCCGCACACCACTGCGAACTGCTCGCCCACATCTGCGGCGAAGCAGAATGGCTCGCCGCCCAAGCCAGCAGCGCCCACACGCCGCCCTCGCTCGAAGAAGTCGGCTTCATCCATCTTTCGGCGCCGCGCCAAGTCCACGTCCCGGCGAATCTTCTCTATGCCGGACGGGACGACTTGGTCCTGCTGCTCGTGGAACCTGGCCGAATCGAAGCCCCGATCCGATGGGAACAGGGCGTGCCGCCAGCGGCCGACGGCAGCCTCTTCCCGCATCTCTACGGGCCGTTGCCCTGCGCGGCGGTGCGGGGCGCGCGCCCCTACCGGCCCGGGCCGGACGGCGCGTTCGCGCCGCTCGAGCTGTGATCGGCATGCCGATGAGTCCGGCTCATGGGGTGAGCCTGGCCAGCTCGCGCAACGACTCGACCGCTTTTTCCGGGTCCTCGGCCCCGTAGACGGCAGAGCCGGCGACGAAGCAGTCCACCCCGGCCTCGGCCGCGGCCTGGATGGTCTGACGGTTGATCCCGCCGTCGATCTCGATGAGCACGGTGAGCTCGCCCTTGTCCTTGAGCGCGCGCAGACGGCGCACCTTGTCGAGCACGTCGGGGAGGAATTTTTGGCCGCCGAAGCCCGGCTCCACGCTCATGATGAGCACTGTGTCAAAACCGCTCAGCACGTCGAGGTAGGGGTCGAGCGCGGTGCCCGGTTTGATCGCGAGCCCCGCGCCAGCGCCTGCCGCGCGGATGTCTTTGGCGACAGCGAGCGGGTTGTCGGCGGCTTCCGCGTGGAAAGTGACGTTCTTCGCGCCGATCTCCGCGTACTGGGGAGCCCAACGGGCCGGGTCTTCGATCATGAGGTGGCAGTCCAGCGGGATGTCGGTGGCTTTTTTGATGCTCGCGACCACTGGGGCGCCCAGGGTGAGGTTCGGGACGAAATGGTTGTCCATCACGTCGACGTGCAACCAGTCCGCGCCGCGCACGGCGGCCACGTCGCGGGCGAGGTTCGCGAAATCGGCGGACAAGATGGACGGGGCGATCATCGGCTCTCTCTGCTGCGGCACCCGGCCAGTCTATAAACCGGCGCGATAATGCAGAATAGGAACGTCCCGCCCTCGCGTCTGAGAAGGATCTTGATGACACGCTTTGCCCTGGCCGCGGCGCTTGCCCCGGCCTTGTTCCCCCTCGTGGCCCCAGGAGCCGCGCACGCCGACCCGGAGCCGAACCCGGATTGCGTTGTTTTGCGCCAAGCCGCGGGCGGCTACTCCAAGATGGCCGACCATTTCTCCACCTTGCGCAAGGTGTCCGAGCGGCCAGCGAGCACACCGGACCAGCACGCCGACACCCTGCGCCAGCTGGCGCAGCAATCCCGCACGATGGGCGAGATGCTGCGCGATCTTTCCGCGCAGTTGACAAGCCAAGACCTCAAGACCCTGTACTGGGACGACGCGGAGTCCTTCGACGACTACGCCGACGCGCTCATCCGCAGCATCAATTCGGGCAACAGCTCCGAGCTCGATTCCGTGTACCGGCGCAACGTGCGGGCCGTCAACGCGGCGAATGACGCGTTCCACGCGGCATGCGGCCGACAGCGCCCCGCCGCACACAGGACGACGGCAGTTCGATAAAGAAAAGGGCTCCCTCGCTCGCCGTTCCTTTACGCGGGCCCGCGGCGCCCGTAGGCTGCCCGGCATGCATATTTCACGATTTTTCGTCCTCGCGTTGCCGCTGCTCGCCGTCTGCGTGCCCGTTGCGGCGGCCGCTCCGGAGGGTGACGACTGCGCCGTGTTCAAGGGCGCGGACGCCGATTTGACCACGCTGACGGGGGCGGTGCGGACCGTCAGCGACCTCGCCTCCGACGACGCGTCCGCAGAGGACAAGCGCGCGGCCGCGGAGACGACCGGGGAGACCCTGATCAAAGCGGGCGACCTCATCGCGAATGTGGCCGCGAGCGTGTCGGACTCGGGTTATCGCACCACCGCGTCCGACTACTCCGCCGCGATCAAGGAGCTCGGCACGCTCATCAGGTCCGTGGACGGCGACCCCGACGAGGCCACCACCCACAAAGCCCAAGAGCTCGCCAAACGCGTGGACAGCTTGTCCGGGGACTACGACAAGGCCCACACCGCCGCCTGCGCGGGCTGACACGCCTGAAGCGGCGCTCGGCCTGCTCGACAGCGCAGTCACCGCCGACACACGGGAAAGAGCAGTGTTAGCATAGTGATGCACACCATATTTTCTGCGCTGAGGAGGCAAAGATGCCGCTCAAATTCCCCGCGTCGCTCCGTCCGCGGATCAGCACCCTGCCAGGCCTTGGCGCAGTGGAGCGCCGACTGCTCGAGAAGTCCCGCCCGCCGAACGTCGTCCTCGCCGAGCCGCCGCCCGGCAGCGGGCTCAAGCCCGTGCTCGGCGACAACGGCCTGCCGCTGCTGGGCCACTCGATCGAATTCATGCGCGGCGGCTCAGCGTATATTGAGCATGTCTATCGGACCCGGGGCCCGGTGAGCTTCCAGACCAACTTCGGCATCACCATGGTCACCGCCCTCGGCCCGGACGCGACACAGGCGGTGTTCACGAACCGGGAGAAGGAATTCTCCCAACAAGGCTGGACGCCCATCATCGGGCCGTTCTTCCACCGCGGGCTCATGCTGCTCGACCACCCCGAACATCTCGCGCACCGCCACATCATGCAAGAGGCGTTCACCCGGAGCGCGTTGTCCGGCTATGTCGAGCACATCGACGAGGTGGCCACGGAAGTGGTGCGCGGCTGGCCCCGCAACGACCCCGCGTTCCAATTCCACGCCGCCGCCAAAGACCTCACCCTCGACATCGCGGCCGTGGTGTTCATGGGCGCGCAGCACGGCACGATCGACCACGCCGAGCTCTCGCGGGTGAACACCGCGTTCATCGACACCACGCGCGCGGGCGGGGCTTTCATCCGCCGCAAAGTGCCGGGCATGCCGTGGCTGAAGTGGAACAAAGGCCTCGCCGGGCGCACGCTCCTCGAGCGATTCTTCGCCGAACGGATCCAGGGCCGGCGGGGCTCGGAAGGCAAAGACATGCTCACCGTGCTGTGCAACGCCGTCACCAAAGAGGGCCAGTGCTTCACCGACGACGACATCGTCAGCCACATGATCTTCCTCATGATGGCCGCGCACGACACCTCGACCTCGACGTGCACCACCATGGCCTACTACCTCGCCGCGCATCCGGAATGGCAAGAACGGGCGCGGGACGAGTCCGCGCGCCTCGGCGACGGCCCCCTCGACATCGACGCCCTCGACAAGCTCGAAAGCCTCGACCTCATCATGAACGAATCGCTGCGCCTGGTCACCCCGCTCCCCTTCAACTTCCGCAGCACCGTTCGGGACATCGACCTCATGGGGCACCATGTGCCCGCCAATTCGATCATCATCACCCAGCCGGGAATGAACCACCGGCTGGCCGAGCTGTGGACCGAACCGGACACATTCGACCCGGAGCGTTTCGCCGAGCCGCGCAACGAGCACAAGCGGCACCGGTACGCGTTCTCGCCGTTCGGCGGCGGCGCGCACAAGTGCATCGGCATGGTCTTCGGGCAGTTGGAGATCAAAGCGATCATGCACCGGATCTTGCGGGAGTACCGGATCGAGCTGGCAAGCCCCGACTACCAACCTCGATGGGACCACGGCGGGATGCCCGTCCCGATCGACGGCATGCCGCTGGTGCTTCGGCCGCTGCGCGACTGAGGTCAGACCCGTGGCGGCACACCGCGCCCGTCCGGCCGGCCCCGCTTCGACAACATGAACGCCGCGAGCGCGCCAGCAAGAGCGCCGCAGAGGTGCCCCTGCCAGGACACGCCGGGCTGCCCCGGCAGCGCGCCCCACAGCACGGCTCCATAGAAAAAGAACACCACCAGGCCGAGCACGATCTGCCCCAGCCTGCGGCCGATCGGGGCCGACCCGAAGAAGCCCTGCAGAATCAGGAAGGCGATCCAGCCGAAAATGACGCCGGACGCGCCGATATGGTCCGTGGGCCAACGCGAACCGAGGCCGCCGATCAGCCAGGTCCCGAAGCCGCCGATTGCCCAAATCATGGCAGTCGCGGCGAGGAAGCGGCCAAGCCCCGCGAAAACACCGACCAGCCCGAGCACCAGGATCGCCCCCGCGTTCGCGTTCAAGTGCTGCCATCCGGCGTGCAAGAACGGGGCGAAGAGAATCCCCCACAACCCGTCCGCCTGCAACGGGCGGATGCCGTGCCGGTCGAGCCGGTGCTGGTCGAGTTGGTCGACGAACTCCACGGCGTAGAGCACCGCGAGGTAGCCGAAAACCAAGACCACCCCGAGCTGCCACTGCTCGAAACGTGACGGACGAGCGGGAACATCGGGCTGGCTCATGCTCATCGGTCCAGCCTGACAAGCGCGCCTCGCGATGTCAACGGACCTGGTTGCGCCCGTCATGATCGGCACGCATACTGAGGCGCGTCAAAAGTTTTTCGCAGCGCCGCGCGCGTGAGCATGCCGCGCACAACGAGGGAGACGCCCATGCCCATGCGCGCCACGTCCGTCCGGCCCCGTCGAAACCTGCGGGCGCGACGAGCAGCATCCCCCCGCACGCAGCAGCCGCCTCGCCCAAGGATTGCGTCGGGCTGGCTCGCCGTCGCGCTCGGCGCAGCCCCCATATTCGCCGCCGCGCCCATCGCGCGCGCGGACGACCCGCACGACTGCGAGCTGTTCAAGAACAACTCTGGCGAAGTCCTCGACAACACGGAAACAGCTGTGGACCATATGCAGCAGGCTTCGCGCGACCAAGGCCGGGAGGCGGCGCAGGACGCGGCGAGCGCCATCGTGTACTTCCGGCAGGCGGGCGACGCGGCGAAACTGCTCGCGACGAGCCTGCACGCCGCCTCGGCCAGGGCGGCTGCCACGAAGCTCGACGGGTCCCTGCACGCGCAGGCGGACGCGTTCGAAGGCACGATCAAAGGACAGGGAAGCCAGGCCTCGCAGGACAAACTCAAGGCCGCGACCAGCGATTTGAAGGTCGCGATCCACGACTACCAGCAGGCAGTGCGCAGCGCGTGCGGGAGCTGACACGCACACCCTGTGCGCCGCCGCGCCCCCATGGCCCTATGATGGACATATAGTTTGCTCTAGCGAATTTTTTGTGGAAGGTAACTGATGCTGTCTCTTCGTCTCGCCGGATCCCTCGTCGCCACGCTCGCCTGCGGGTTCGGCCCGTTCCTCGTCGCGCCTGACGCCCTCGCCGCCCCCGCGGGGCGCAACAACGACCACGACTGCGACGCGTTCGAGGCCAACGACGACGCGATCCAAGGCGACTTGGACACCATCGACAACGTCGTGGCCGGTTATTACACCTATTGGGTCGGCAACAGCTACTTCGGCAACGAGCAGTACCCCGACTTCGACCCGGACGACATGAACACGATCCTGGCCACGACGAGCAGCCTTTCCGCCCGCGCGGACAATCTGAAAAAGGGCATGCAGACCAACGGGGCCAAACTCGCCCTTGAGCGCCTGGCGAACGACTCCCGCATGGTCCACGACACGGCGCTGAAAGTGCAGAGCGGCGAATACCGCGACCGCCAGCTCGGTTTCGCGAAAGACGTGCTCGGCCGCTCCGAGAACAACTACCACAACGCGCACTCTTTGGCGTGCAACGGCGACATCGTCGACCCGCAGCACTAGGGCGTGTCGCTTCCCTGAACCGCGTGCTGCATACTGGTCGCACAGATGCATTGGTTCGTGGAAAAGGGAAGCTTCATGTCTGTTCGTTCTGTCCTCGCGACTGCCCTCGCCATCGCTCCGCTCGCTCTTCCCGCGCCCGCGCAGGCGGACGGCAACGACTGCGACACGTTCCAAAGTTCCATCGCCATCCTCAAGGACGAGCTCAACGCCATGCAGGATGTCGCGCAGGAACTTCAAGACACTGCGGAGGGCGGGGACACGTCCCGCGTCGTGTCCGAGACAAAAAGGTTGAACCCCTTCCTCCAAGAGATCGCCAGCAATGCCGGGAAAGACGCGAACCGATTCGAGGACTCCACGTACCGCAGATCTGCTTTGAACATACGGGAACACGCGTTGCGCACGCTCAACGCGGATCAGCGCCTCCTGCAGTCCCCCAGCGACAGCACCTTCGCGACATGGCGCGACGCGTATGTGGCTTTGATAGACAACGTCAACATCTACGCCGATCTCAGCAGTGAGCCCTGCGGCCTCTGACTGCTCAGCTGAGCACGTCGAGCACGATCCACGCCGCTGCCGCTGAGGGCAGCAAGGAGTCGAGGCGGTCCATGATGCCGCCGTGGCCGGGCAGGAGCGTCCCCATGTCTTTGATGCCGAGATCGCGCTTGACCTGAGACTCGACCAGATCGCCGCCGGTCGCGGTGAGCACCATCAGCGCGCCCAGCGCGACGCCCACCCAGTACGGCTGGCCGAGCAACTGCCGCACGACGAGGATCGAGCCGACTTGGCTGAGCAGAACGGCCCCGGCAAAGCCCTCCCAGGACTTCGCGGGGCTGATCGCCGGCGCCATCGGGTGACGGCCGAAGAACACACCGGTCGCGTAACCGCCCACATCCGAACAGGCCACCACGACGAACAAGCACGCGAGCTGCTTCCAGCCGTCCGCGCCGCTCTGCACGAGCAAGACGGAAAACGACGCGAAGAAAGGCACCCAGGTCACGACAAAGAGCGTGTGGGTCACTTCGGCGACGTATTGGTCCGGCTTGCCGCTGAGCCCTTTGCGCAGCAAACACCAGACCATGCAGACCACGACCGTGGCCGCGTAGGCGGCGAGCATCCCGTGGGCGCCCTTGAAAAAGCTCGCCCAAATGATGCTCTGACCGCCGATGATCGCTGGCGCGTACAACGTCGCCACACCGTGCTCGTTGAACCGTTTTGCCACTTCAATCGTGGCGATGACCATCGCAACGGCGATCACGGCGACCCACAGCTTGGGAGCCAGCGCGAGCACGGCGACGATCATCGCGCCGAGGGAGACGCCGACAATGATCGCGGCGGCGAGGTCTCGCCCCGCCTTGGGCTTCTTCTTGGATTCGCCGGATCTGTCTGTTCGACCCTTCTCCGGCGGCCCCCCGGCTTCTGCCGTCATAGCGCGCATCACTCCTGGCCTCACGACGACAGCTCGATCACACCTCGAGCAGCTCGGCTTCTTTCTTCTTCACAAGTTCGTCAATGACGCCGACGAACCTCGCGGTCAGCTTATCGAGTTCTTTCTCGGCGCGGGCCACGTCGTCCTCGCCCGTCTGCCCCTCTTTCGAGAGCTTGCCGAGCTGTTCGTTCGCCTTGCGCCGCACGTTGCGCACCGTCACCCTGGCCTCTTCCGCCTTGCCTCGGGCCTGTTTGGCGAACTCTTTGCGCCGTTCCTCGGTGAGCGCTGGAATCGCCACCCGCACGACCTGGCCGTCGTTGCTCGGGTTCAGACCCAGGTCGCTCTTTTGGATCGCCTCCTCGATAGCGCGCAACTGTCCCGCCTCATAGGGCTTGATGACCACGAGGCGCGGGTCCGGGGTCTGCACGCTGGAAATCTGCGGGATCGGGGTCGGGGTGCCGTAGTAGTCCACTACCACCTTGGCGAAAAGCGAGGCTGTGGCGCGGCCTGTGCGGATGGCCGCGAAATCGTCCTTGGCCACTTCCACGGCCAATTCCATGCGCTCCTCGGCCTCGAAGAGAATCTCGTCAATCATTGTGTGTCCATTCTTCCCGAGCGAACCGCCGTCGCTTGCACCATCGCGTCCCAATTACCAACGAACGAGGGTGCCGATCCGCTCGCCCGACACCGCGCGGGCGATGTTGCCGGAAACGAGCAGATTGAACACCAGCATCGGCATCTTGTTGTCCCGGCACACTGCGAACGCTGCGGCGTCTGCCACTTTCAAGCCGCGCTCCAATGCCTCTTGGAACGTCAGCTCGTCGTATTTGACCGCGTCGGGGTTTTTCTTCGGATCGTCCGAATAGACGCCGTCAACCCCCTTCGCGAGCAGCACCACTTCGGCTCCGACTTCCAACGCGCGCTGCGCGGCGGTGGTGTCGGTGGAGAAATACGGCAAGCCCATGCCGGCGCCGAAGATGACCACACGGCCCTTCTCCAAGTGGCGCTTGGCCCGCAGCGGGATGTACGGTTCGGCGACCTGCCCCATCGTGATGGCTGTTTGCACGCGGGTGTCGATGCCCTTCTTCTGCAAGAAGTCCTGCAGGGCCAAGCAGTTCATGACCGTGCCGAGCATGCCCATGTAATCCGCGCGCGAGCGCTCCAAGCCGCGTTGCTGCAACTCGGCGCCTCGGAAGAAGTTGCCGCCGCCGATCACCACCGCGACCTGGACGCCCTGGGCGACCACATCGGCGATCTGCTCGGCGACCGCGTCCACAACGTCTGGGTCCACCCCGACGCTCCCGCCGCCGAACATCTCGCCGCCCAGTTTGAGCAGCACCCGGCCATACCCCTGACGAGGAGGCCGGTTGACGGATTCAGCGGTGGGAGCTTCAGTCATGGCGCGATCAGCTCTGGCCGACCTCGAACCGGACGAACCGGGTGACTTCGGCGCCAGCGGATTTGAGCTGGTTCGCGACTGTCTGCTTCGGATCGGCGACGCTCGCCTGCTCCAGCAGCACAGCTTCCTTGAAGAAAGCGCCCACTCGGCCTTCGACGATCTTCGCGATGGCCTGCTCGGGCTTGCCCTCGGACCGGGTGATCTCCTCGGCGACGCGGCGCTCTTGCTCGACGACGTCCTCGGGCACGTCCTCGCGGGAGAGGTACTTGGCCTTGAGCGCGGCGATCTGCTTCGCGGCCCAGTTCGCGGCCTCGGCGGCCTTGTCGCCGTCGCCGGTGTACTCCACGAGCACGCCGATCGCGGGCGGCAGGTCGGAGCTGCGCTGGTGCAAGTAGGTCGCGACTGTGCCGTCGAAGGACGCGACCCGGCCAAGGGCAAGTTTCTCGCCGATCTTCGCGGAAAGCTCGTCCACGGCCTCTTTCACCGTCTTGCCGTCGAGGTCGACAGCCTCGAGTTCGGCGGTGGACTGCGGCCGGGCAGTGGCGGCGGCCTTCACGATGCGCTCGGCGAGCGACTGGAAGTCACTGCCCTTGGCGACGAAGTCCGTCTCGCAGTTGAACTCGACGAGCACGCCGTCCGCGCTGGCCACCAAGCCCTCGGCGGTGGTCCGCTCCGCGCGCTTGCCGACGTCCTTGGCGCCTTTGACCCGGAGGATCTCCACCGCCTTGTCGAATTCGCCGTCGCTCTCGGCAAGAGCGTTCTTGCAGTCCATCATGCCCGAGCCGGTGAGGTCGCGCAGGCGTTTCACATCGGCGGCGGTGTAGTTCGCCATCCTCGTTCTCCCTTTAGGTCGTTGTTGTGCCAATACGTTTCACGAAGAAGCGCGTCAGGCCGTGGAGGCCGCGCCTTCCACGGACACGGCTTCCGCGGCGGCGGGCTCAGCGGCGGCAGGCTCCGCAGCCTCTGCGGCAGCGGGCTCTGCGGCCTCGCCGCCCTGGGCGAGCAGCTCCTGCTCCCACTCGGCAAGCGGCTCCGCCTCGCCGCCCTTGCCGCCGCGCTGGCTCGCGCGCTGCTGCAAACCGTCGGCCACCGCGGTGGCGACCACACGGGTGAGCAGCGCGGCGGAACGGATCGCGTCGTCGTTGGCCGGGATCGGGTAGTCGACCAAGTCGGGGTCGCAGTTCGTGTCGAGGATCGCGACCACCGGGATGCCGAGTTTGCGGGCCTCGCCGACGGCGATGTGCTCCTTGTTGGTGTCGACGACCCACAGCGCGGACGGCAGCTTGGCCATGTCGCGCAGGCCGCCAAGGCTGCGGTCGAGCTTGTTCATCTCACGGGTGAGGCCGAGGATCTCTTTCTTGGTGCGCCCGGAGAAGCCCCCGGTCTGCTCCATGGACTCGAGCTCTTTCAGGCGCTGCAGCCGCTTGTGGACGGTCTGGAAGTTCGTGAGCATGCCGCCGAGCCAGCGCTGGTTGACGTACGGCATGCCGACGCGGGCCGCCTCGGTCGCGATGGGCTCCTGGGCCTGCTTCTTGGTGCCGACGAAGAGGATCGTGCCGCCGTGCGCGACGGTCTCCTTGACGAACTCGTAGGCGCGGTCGATCGCGGTCAGCGTCTGCTGCAAGTCGATGATGTAAATGCCGTTGCGGTCGGTGAAGATGAAACGCTTCATCTTCGGGTTCCAACGGCGGGTCTGATGCCCGAAATGTGCGCCGCTGTCGAGCAGCTGCCGCATAGTCACCACAGCCATGGTGCATGCACCCCTTCATACAGTGAGGAACAACGTTCCTCTGGTCGGTTCTGCCTGGACCGGTCGGCCCAAAGCCCTGGCGCCAGTCTCAGCGGCACGCCCGTCGTCCTCTGGGTCCGACGGGACCGTCCTGCCGTGAGCGCTTCCCCTCAAAAATTTGAAAGGCCCTCGTGAGAGGGGTTTCTGGCACGCGAAGTCACCGCCGAAGCGGTGCGCTCACGAGTTTAACAGGGAATGCGCCCAATCCGCCAATCCGTCCAACTGCCGCTCAGCGGCAGCCCGAGCCCCTGGCAGGGCGGCCGCGTCCGGGACCGGCTCGGTCGCTTCGAGGTAGATCTTCAGCTTCGGCTCCGTGCCGGAAGGGCGGACCACCACGCGCAGGCTGTCGCTGGTCATGACCACCGCGTCCGTGCTCGGCCCGCGCGCTGGCCGAGCGAGGTCTTCGAATCGGGCAGGCTCGCCCCGCAGCTCGGCCGGCGGTTCGGCGCGCAACTTCGCCATGGCCGCCGAAATGCCGCCGAGATGGGGGAACCGCAAGGAAACCTGCCTGGTCGCGTACACCCCGAGCTCCACGGCGTACTCGTCGAGGACCTGTTGGACGGTGCGCCCCCGCGCCTTGAGGTCCGCGACGAGGTCGGCCGCGAGCACCGCCGCGCTGATCCCGTCCTTGTCGCGCACCGCGTCAGGGTCCACACAATGCCCGATGGCCTCCTCGTACGCGTACACAAGGGTTCCCGGCAGCCCCTCACCCGCGCGGACCAGCCATTTGAACCCGGTCAAGGTGCGCACGTGCCGGGTGAGCCGCGCTTCGGCGAGGGCTTGCAGCTGGCGCGAGGAGACGACGGTGCTCGCGGTGATCGGGTCTTCCGTGGGCGAATTGTCCAGGACCCAGCCGCCGAGGAGGACGCCCGCCTCGTCCCCGGTGAGCATCCGCCAGCCGCCGTCTGAGGGCACGCCGAGCGCGAGGCGGTCCGCGTCCGGGTCCAACGCCACGGCCAGATCCGCGCCCACACGCGCGGCCAATGCCAGCAGGAGGTCCGTCGCGCCAGGCTCCTCCGGATTCGGGAAGGGCGCCGTCGGGAAGTCGGGGTCCGGCTCGAACTGCTCCGCGACCACATGCACGTCCTCGAACCCGGCCCTGCGCAGCGCTTCGACTGCGATGTTCCCGCCGACGCCGTGCATCGGCGTCAACGCGATCCGCGCGGCGCGGGCGCTGCTGTGCCCGACGGCGCCCACCCGGTCGAGATACGTCTGCACGGCGTCGTCGACATGCGGTTTCGGCACGAGGGCGCTGCGCGGAACCTGGTTGGCCGGAGCAGTCGCCGCAAGAGCCGCCTCGATCTCCCGGTCCAACGGCGGCAAAAGTTGCGCGCCGTCGCTCACATAGACTTTGTAGCCGTTGTCCTGCGGCGGATTGTGGCTCGCGGTGATCTGCACGCCTGCCGCCGCGCACCACCATTTCACAATGAAGGCGGTGACCGGGGTCGGCAGGCTGCTCGGCAGCGCGAGCACGTCGAAGCCCGCAGCGGCGAACACCTCCGCTGCCGCTTGGGCGAATTGCGCGGAACGGTGGCGCGCGTCGCAGCCCACCACGACCGTCTCCCCCTGCAACCCCTGCTCGACGAGCCAATCGGCGAGGCCCCGACTGGCTCGGACGACCACGGCGAGGTTCATCCCGTTCGGCCCGGCGCGCATCTGCCCGCGCAAACCCGCCGTGCCGAAGGCAAGCGGGGCGGCGAACCGGTCCGCCAGCTCGTCCCATGCCTGCGCGGCGAGCAACGCGCGCAGCTCGTCGCGGTCCCCCGGATCTGGGTCGGCTTCAATCCAAGCCTCGACCTGGGCGGCGAGCTCGCGGACAGCTCCGGCCAGCGGCGCTCCTCGCTGTTCGCCCATAGCCGCGCGATCCTGCGTCATAGCCTGGAGATAATCGTGCGCAGCAGGCCCCCGACCCTGGTCGCGGCCAGATGCCCCTCTTCGAGCACTTCGGCATGGTTCAACGACTTCCCCGCGAGCCCTGCGGCGATGTTGGTCACCAATGACACGCCAAGCACTTCCAAGCCCGCCGCCCGCGCGGCGATGGTCTCGTGGACCGTGGACATGCCCACAAGGTCGGCTCCCAGCACCTGCAGCGACCTGACCTCGGCGGGAGTCTCGTAATGCGGCCCAGGCAGGCCCGCGTACACGCCTTCGGCCAAGCTCGGGTCCACCTCGCGGGCGAGCGCCCGCAGCCTGGGCGAGTACGCGTCGGTGAGGTCGACGAACTTCGGGCCTCGCAACGGCGAGCGGGCAGTGAGGTTGAGATGGTCGCTGATGAGCACGGGTTGTCCCACCCGGTACTGCGGGCTCAGGCCGCCCGCCGCGTTCGTCAGGATCACGGTGCGCGCCCCCGCCGCCGCCGCGACCCGCACACCGTGGACGACATAGGCGAGGTCATGGCCCTCGTACGCGTGTGTGCGCCCCACCAGGGCGAGGACGCGTTGGGCTCCGACCGGGATGGACAAGGCGAGGCCCTGGTGGCCGGAGACCCCTGGTGCGAGAAAGCCCGGCAGCTCGGCCATCGGCGCCACCGAACTCGGCTCCCCGAGCCGGTCCACGGCCGGGGCCCAACCAGAACCGAGCACCACGGCGACCGAATGGCTCGCCACCCCCGTGCGTTTGGCGAGCTCGTCAGCCGCGATCTGCGCCGCCTGCTCGGGGTTCTCGAGGACGTGCGCCGTCTCCACAGTCATGCGAGGCAGCGTACCTTGCCCTGCAATAAGCGCGCCTGCTTGTTCCTCAGGGCGCCATGCCTCGTCGCAAATTCCAGTACAGTGTCCAGGTGACGTTGACCCAGCCCGCCATCGGAGGTTCTGCGCCGCTGTCGTGGCAGCTGGACTCGTGGCTGGCGGCGCGCGGCGAGGACTTGGTCCGGTGGCGGAGGCAATTGCACGAGCACCCGGAGCTCTCCCGCCATGAGCATGCGACCACCGCCTTCCTCGAAGGCCAACTGCGCGCGTTGGGGCTGGCCCCGAAGCGGTTGCCCGTCGGCGTCGGTTTGGTGTGCGACATCGGGCCGGAGTCCGCCAGGGGCCGCGTCGCGTTGCGCGCCGACCTGGACGCGCTGCCGGTCGCGGAGGCCACCGGCCTCGACTTCGCCTCGCGCGTCGACGGGGTCAGCCACGCGTGCGGCCACGACCTGCACGCTGCGATCCTGCTCGGAGTCGCGGCGTTCCTCGCCGCGCAGCCGGACCTGCCGATCGGAGTCCGGCTGATCTTCCAGCCCGCCGAGGAAGTCATGCCCGGCGGAGCGCTCGACGTCGTCGCGGCGGGCGGGCTTGCCGGGGTGGAGCGGATCTTCGCCGTGCATTGCGACCCGCATCTGCAAGTCGGCAAAATCGGCCTGAAAGAGGGCGCGATCACCTCTGCGGCGGACACTGTGCACCTCACGCTCGAATCCCCGGGCGGGCACACCTCCCGGCCGCATCTGACCGGCGACCTCGTCTACGCCTTGGGCGCAGTGGTCACCGGCTTGCCCGGCTTGCTGAGCAGGCGGGCAGATCCGCGCACCGGCACCGTCGTCACATTCGGCTCCGCGCACGCCGGATCGGCCCCCAACGCCATCCCGCAGACCGGGGAGCTCAAAGGCACCGCGCGAACCAGCGACTACCGGATGTGGCTGCACATGGAACCGCTGATCGCCGAGCTTGTCCGGGACCTGCTCGCGCCGCTCGGCGTGCGCCACCGCCTGCGCTACCAGCGGGGCGTGCCGCCGGTGGTGAACGACGCGGCCTGCACCGCGTTGTTCGCGGCGGCGGCCGGGCGGCTCGGCGACGACGCGCTCGCGGAGACGGCGCAATCCGGCGGCGGCGAAGACTTCTCCTGGTACCTGCAAGAAGCACCGGGCGCAATGGCAAGGCTCGGGGTCTGGTCGGGCGATGGGCCGCAATGCGACATCCACCAGCCCGACTTCGTCGCGGACGAGCGCGCGCTCGCCGTGGGCGTGCGGCTCTTCGCCGAGCTGGTCTGGGAAGCAGCGAAAGCCCTCGGGCCCGCATGACCGTCAAGGTGACTGTCCTCGCCGGCGGAGTCGGCGGCGCCAAATTCCTGCTCGGCCTGCGCCGCCTGTTGGAGCAGACAAGCCCTGGCGCGGAGATCGCCGCAGTGGTGAACATCGGCGACGACGCGTGGATGCACGGTTTGAAAATCTGCCCGGACCTCGACTCGTGCATGTACACGCTCGGCGGCGCGGTGGACGCCGAGCGGGGCTGGGGCCAGCGCGACGAGACGTACAGCGCGTGGGAAGAGCTGAAAGCCTACGGCGTGGAGCCGACTTGGTTCACGCTCGGCGACCGCGACATCGGCACGCATCTCGTGCGCTCCCAAATGCTCGCCGCCGGATACCCGCTCACCGACGTCACCGAGGCGCTCTGCGCACGCTGGCAGCCCCGAGTCCGCCTTCTGCCAGTCTCCGACGACCGCAGTGAAACGCATGTCGTCATCACTGACCCTGTTTCCGAGGAACGCACAGCGATCCACTTCCAAGAGTGGTGGGTCAAGCATCGCGCGAAAGCCCCAGCGCACAGTTTCGCTTTTCTCGGCTCCGAGAAAGCGAAACCGACCCCGCAGGCGCTCGCCGCCATCGCGGAGGCGGACGCGGTGCTCCTCGCCCCGTCGAACCCTGTGGTGTCGATCGGAGCCCTGCTCGCGATCCCTGGGATCCGCGCGGCACTGCGCGAGACCAAGGCGCGCGTCGTCGGCCTTTCGCCGATCATCGACGGCAAACCGTTGCGCGGCATGGCCGATGCGTGCCTCGCCGCCATCGGCGTGGAAAGCTCGGCCGAAGCGGTCGGCTCGTGGTACGGCGCGCGGTTGGACACCGGCATCTTGGACGGTTGGCTCGTGCACGAGAGCGACCAGGCGCTCATCCCCGGAGTGCGCTCGCTCGCCGTGCCGCTCTTGATGAACGGCCCCGACGCGACCGCCGCCATGGCCCGTCGCGCGCTGGAACTTGCCGGAGTGGCGCTATGACCACAGACCACGCCGCGCCGGGACTGTCCATTTTCCCTGTCGCCGGGTTGCCGGAATTCGCCGCCGGCGACGACGTCGCCGCGGCCATTGTGGACGCGGTCGCGCTGCGGGACGGCGACGTGCTCGTCGTGACGTCGAAAATCATCTCCAAAGCGGAGGGGAAAATCGTCCCGGCCCCGGAAGACCCGCAGGAGCGCGACGCGCTTCGCCGGGAGCTCGTCCTCCAAGAAGCCCGGCGCGTGATCGCGCAGCGCAACCGCACCCTCATCACGGAGAACCGGCTCGGGATCGTGGCAGCCGCCTCGGGCGTGGACAACTCGAACTTGCCGCGCAACGAGCTGGCCCTGCTGCCCGAAAACCCCGACAGCAGCGCTCAGCGGCTCCGCGAGCGGGTGCGAGAGCTCGCTGGGGCGCGGATCGCGGTCATCATCACCGACACGATGGGCAGGGCGTGGCGGATCGGGCAGACCGACGCGGCAATCGGGACGGCCGGGCTCACGGTCCTGCACCGGTACGGCGGGACGTTCGACGCGCACGGCAACGAGCTGCACGTCACCGAAGTCGCCATCGCCGACGAGCTCGCCGCCGCCGCCGACCTCGTCAAAGGCAAACTCGGCGGGGTGCCTGTCGCCGTGGTCCGGGGCTTGCAACCGCAAGACGACGGCTCCACGGCGCAAGATTTGCTCCGCCCAGTCGAAGAGGACCTGTTCAGTCTTGGCGTGGATGAGGCAGTGTCGCAGGGGCGGCGGGAGGCAGTGCCCGCGCGGCGCTCCGTGCGGCGCTTCTCGCCCGAACCGGTGGAACCGGAAGAGGTCCGCGCGGCAATCGGGGACGCGCTCACCGCCCCCGCCCCGCACCACACGCATCCGGTGCGGTTCGTGTGGCTGCGGGACAAGGTGGTCCGAGAGCGGCTTCTGGCCCGGATGCGGGCGGCCTGGCGGGCTGATCTGGAATCGGACCTTTTCACGCCCGAACAGGTCGAACGACGGCTCGCGAAGGGGGACATCCTCTTTGACGCCCCGGAAGTCGTCGTGCCCTTCCTCGTCCCCGAGGGCGCGCACACGTACCGCGACGAGCGGCGCAATGCGTGCGAGCGCACGATGTTCCTGGTCGCGGGCGGCGCGGCGGTGCAGGGCCTTCTCGTCGCGCTCGCCGCGCGGGATCTCGGCAGCTGCTGGATCGGATCGACCATTTTCAGCGCCGACATTGTGCGCGAGGAACTGGGCCTCGACGCGAGCTGGTCCCCCCTCGGCGCGGTGGCCATTGGCCGGCCTGCCCAGCCCCCGGAGCCGAGGCCGCCGTGGGACATGGAGCCGTATCTGCTGGAACGCTAAGAAAGGCCTTGGAGCTGTGCACAGCTCCAAGGCCTTTCTTAGCGTGACTTTCGCCGTCGGCGACGGCGGGCGGTCAGCGACGGCGCGGCAGCACCGAAATCGGCGACTGCAACGCCATGGACCACGCGCGTTCCCTCGGGGTCAGGTGGGTCGCGATCCGAGCCCAACGGCGCATGCCGCTCATACGATGAGACCGAACAACAGCCATAAGCGCTCCTTTCACACTGCTTTTCAGCGCTTGGACCACCATCATGCAAGAACAACGTTCAGGAATCAAGGGCCAAACAGAGGATGAATGAAAGATGAACGAAATCTTGACAAACGAAACCCTCAGTTTCGGCGCGGGGTCGCGTTCGTGGGCTTGACCACAGCGAGGGGCGTCTGCATGGCCCTGGCGAAGGCCCGCTCCTGCGCGCTCATGCCCGCGGCGGCGCGCAACCACCGTGCTGAGCGGCGGCAGCGGTCCGTGAAAGCGTGCTCGAAAAGAGTCGGCGTGTGGTGAAGAAAAGCCATGGCCTGCTCCTGAGAAGAGAGGCGGCATGCCCGCTGGGCGTAAGGGCTCTATCAGCTCAGCGCGAGCGGCGGACAGACCGGAGGTGGACGGATGTGATCGCTGTCGAGACCTGTCTATGACTCGAACTGCTCATCGTCACCACCTCCTTGGGCTCGGGCGCGTCGCGCACGGGGAACGTGTCCATAGTGAACCCGAAAGCCCAGCCTGTCAAGGCAATCGTGACGAGCCATACGCCGCCGGCGACGCCCGTCGAAAGGACTCAGACGTCGGAGGAGAACCGCAATCCCCCGTCGGGAAGCGCCACCCCCGGCCAAACCCGAGCGCCCGAAAGCAACTCGCACCGCGCGCCGATCTGCGCGCCGTCGCCGACCACAGCGTCACGGATCAGCGCACGAGGGCCGACATGCACGCCAAAGCCGAGGATCGAGCGCTCCACGACAGCCCCAGCCTCGACCTTCGCCCCGTCGAAGACCACCGCGCCGTCCAATCGCGCCCCGGCTCCGATCTCCACGCCGCGGCCAAGCGCCGTGCCGCCGATGACCAGCGCGCCCGGAGCGACCGACGTCCCCTCGGGGATGAGGGCCTCGCCCCGCTGGCCGCCGAGCACTGGGGAGGGCGCGATGCCGCGCACCAAGTCCGCCGAACCGCGCACAAAGTCCTCAGGCACCCCCATGTCGCGCCAGTAGCCGTTGTCGACGTGGCCGTACACCTTGCCCTTGGCGACAAGGCCAGGGAACACTTCGCGCTCGACCGACACCGCGCGCCCGGCGGGGATCGACTCGATCACCTCGCGTTTGAACACGTAACAGCCCGCGTTGATCTGGTCGGTCGGCGGCGCCTCGGTTTTCTCCAGGAACGCCTGCACTTTGCCGTCGCCGTCGGTGACCACACACCCGTAGGCCCTCGGATCGAGCACCCGGCTGAGCAGCAAGGTCACATCGGCGTCCGCCTCCTGGTGACGGTGCACCAGCGCCGTCAAATCCGCACCGGAGAGCACGTCCCCGTTGAAGACCAGCACCGTCGGCGCGTCGAGCGACTCGAAGGCGTTGCGCAGGCCGCCGCCCGTGCCAAGAGGCTCGGCCTCGCTCACGTAGGTGAGCTCAAGGCCCAGTTTGGAGCCATCGCCGAAGTGGTCGTGGAACGCGTCGGCCTTGTACGAGGTGCCGATGACCACCCGAGTCACGCCGATCTCGGCGATCCGGCTCAAAAGATGGCTCAAAAACGGGACGCCCGCCGTGTGCAGCATCGGCTTCGGCGATGTGAGCGTGAGCGGGCGCAACCGAGTGCCCATGCCTCCGGCCAAGACCACAGCCTGAACCTCGTCATGTCCCCATCGCCGATCGGCGCGCTGGTCGTTCATGCCTGCACCTTCTTCACTGTTTGTGCTTCACTGTTCTTGCGCCGCCGCGCGTCGGGCGATCACAACCTTGGCCCGCAACCCTAGACCAAAACGCACCGCGAACCGCACAGGAGCCTGCCACCAGGCCGCGTGCCGGTCGGCGAAAAACCGATAGGCGCTGTCGTGGTGCGCGCGCAGCATCCGCGCCGGATGCCGTTTCGTGGCGTGCCCTTGGGCGTGGACCACTCGCGCGCTCGGCACATACACGTTCGCCCACCCGGCCTTGGCCAGCCGGTCGCCGAGATCGACGTCCTCCAAGTACATGAAATACCGCTCGTCGAAGCCGCCGACCTCGTCGAACGCGGATTTGCGCAGCAGCAGGCACGCGCCGGAGAGCCACCCCGCCTCGCGTTCGGCCAACTCCTCGTCCCGGCGCAAATACCGCCTCGTCCACGGGTTGCGCGGCCACACGCCGACGAGAACCGCGTGCATCGCGCCAAGGAACAACGTCGGCACCGCCCGCGCCGAAGGGTAGGGCGAACCGTCCGGCTCGCGGATAAGCGGCCCGAAAGCCCCTGCTCGCGGCCATCGTCGCGCGGCGTCGACAAGCGCGTCGACGCTGCCTTGCCCCCAGACCACGTCCGGGTTCGCCACGAGGTAGAACTCCACCTCGCCCGCACGCTCGCGGGCCGTGGCCGCGCCGAGGTTCGCCCCCCTGCCAAAGCCCAAGTTCTCACCGGATTCGACGAGCACGACGTTCGGGTGTTTGGCGGCCGCGGCCTGCGGCGCCCCGTCCACAGAACCGTTGTCCACGACCACCACCAGCGGCTGCGCTTTCGTCGCCGACGCAAGGCTGGCCAGGAATTCCTCAAGGTGCTCGCCCGGCGAGTAGGTCACTGTGACAACCGCCAACGTTGTGCCGGCGAACTGCGGCGCTGCCGGAGCCTCGTCCACGCCCGCGCCCCCCGTCATCCGTGCCGCAGCGCGTCGCGCAACGCGTCTCGCCAAGCTCGGGGCGGACGCAGACCGCGCTGCATCCAGGACGCGACCGACAAGACCGAGTACGGCGGCCGCGCCGCCGGGCGCTCCAGCTCCCAGCTCATGCACGGGCGCACCAAGTCAGGGTCGGCCCCCAGCTCCTCGAACACGGCGCGCGCAAGATCGTGCCTGCTGCACCCGCCGGTGTTGCTGAACTGCAAAAGGCCGCCTTCACCGCCCTGCCACGCCAGCTCCAAAAGCCCGTAGGCGAGATCGACGCAGCGCGTCGGCGAGCCCACCTGGTCGGTCACCGCGCGCATCGCCGAGCCGCTCTCCGCCTGCTCGCGGGCCGTGGAGACAAAATCCCTGCCGTGGCGCTCGCCGGTGTAGACCCAGCTGGTGCGCACCACGACGCTGCGCGGGTTGTGCTGGAAGGCGAGACGTTCGCCCGCGAGTTTGCTCTCCCCGTACACCTGAATCGGCCGAGGCTCGTCGTCCGCCTCATAGGGCCGGGCGAGCCGCGCCGAGAACCAGCCCTCCTCTTGCCCGGCGAAGACATAGTCGGTCGAAACGTGGATGAACCTCGCGCCGACCCGCGCGCAGGCCCTGGCGAGGTTGCCCACCGCCTCGGCGTTGATCCGGTGCGCGCCCTCAGGGTCGGCCTCGGCGGCGTCCACCTGGGTCTGGGCCGCGCAGTTGACGACCACGTCCCCCGGCCGCAACGTTTCGGCCACCGCGCCCTCGTCGCAGATGTCGAGCTGCGCGCGCGAGAGGCCCACCACGTTGTACCTGTGCTCGGCGGCGATCTGAACGACTCTGGAACCGACCTGCCCGCCAGCGCCAGTGACCACCAAGCGTTCGACGCGCGCGTTCAATATCTCGTCCCTAGCTCCACAGCACGCTAGCCTAGTCCATGCAATGAGCGAGGTTACGAGGAAGTTGTCCAACACGCCCCCGGGGTCGCGGGCGGGCGCGCGCCCAGGCGGCGCCAGCGGCAAGGCTCCGGCGCGCGCGCGGCGCGACCCAGTCACCAGGCCGAAAGTGATCGCCACCGTCTGCTCGCTCATGGCGCTCACCCTCACCGGCGCCGCGTGGAACTACTACCAAAAAGCCGACTCCCTCACGAAGTTCGACCTCAGCGACAGCCTCGCCCAAGCCGACGACGGCGCGCAAGACATCCTGCTCGTCGGCGTCGACAGCCGCACCGACGCGGCGGGCAACCCGCTCACCCAGGAAATGCGCGACAAACTCCACGCGGGCGGCGAAGAAGAGAACGGGACGATCAACACCGACACGATCATCCTGGTGCGCATCCCCGACTCCGGCACGTCCGCGACGGCCGTCTCCATCCCCCGCGACTCGTTCGTCAAAGCACCCGGACTCGGCCAGGTGAAGATCAACTCGGTGTACGGCTCCACAAAAGAAGCCGCCCGCCTGCAACTCGTGCAGTCCGGGGTGAACGACGCGGAGGCCGACCGGCGTTCCACCCTCGCCGCGCGCAAAGCGCTCTTCCAGGCGGTCCAAGACCTCACTGGCGTCTCCATCGACCACATGGCGGAAATCGGCATCCTCGGCTTCGTCGAATTCACCGACGCCCTCGGCGGCGTCGACGTCTGCTTGAACAACCCGGTGGACGAGCCGCTGTCCGGGGCGAACTTCCCCGCCGGGCGCCAGACGCTCGACGGGGCGGGGGCGCTCGCCTTCGTCCGCCAACGCCACGACCTCCCCCGGGGCGACCTCGACCGGATCGTCCGCCAACAGGTGTTCATGGCCTCCTTGGCCCGCAAAGCCCTCTCGGGCAAATTCCTGCGCGACCCAGGCAAGATCAACCAGATCATCGCGGCTTTGAAAATGTCCGTCGCCATCGACGACAAATGGAACATCATGGACTTCGCTTCGAAGCTCAGCGACCTGACCGGCGGAAAAGTGCGCTTCGAGACCATGCCCGTGGTCGACCCCGACGGGCAGACCCCCGGCGGGCAGAGCGTGGTGATCGTCGATCCGAAGTCCGTGCAAGCGTACTTCCAAGGCTTGCTCAAAGAACCGCAACAAGAACCTCCGTCCGCCCAGCCGCAAGAGACTGTGGACGTGGAGAACGCGAGCAACATCCCCGGACTCGCGCAGAAAATAGCGGCGAGCCTCGGCGAAGCCGGCGTCAACACCGGCGATGTCGGCGAATACACCGGGCCCAAACCCGAGACCAGCGCGGTCTTCGCCCGTTCGACGGACGACGCGGCGCTCTCGCAGCTTTCCGGCGCAGTGGGCCAGCTGCCCGTGCAGGTGGACAGCTCATTGCCCGCCGGGCATGTGCGGCTCGTCCTCGCGGGCGATTCCGCGACCACGATCACGGTGCGAACCCCCGAACCGAATCCGCAGCCCGAGGACAGCGGCCCGCCCGACGCGAACCATCCCATCAACGCGTCGGCTGGGGACATCCGCTGTGTGAACTGAGCGAACTCCGCATTACCCTGATGGGATGTTCCTCACACCGAAGATCTCTGATCAGGCCCTGGCGCAGGCGCTCAGCTGGGTGGTCGCCGTGGCGGTCCCTTTGCTCGACGGAGTGGCCGAAACCGACCCTTTGCATCTGAAGCAGCGCGAACCCGGCGGCGAAGGCTCGTCGAGGGTGAGCGGCGCCATCGACCGGGCGGCGTCTTTCGTGCAGGCGCGAGAGCTGCCTGGCACGGCGGGCTGGGAGTCGAAGCCCGCGCATGAGCGCAGCCGGTGGTGGGCCAAGAAGATCGGACCGATCGGCTCCGCGGTGGCGAGCGCGCCCGGAGTGTTCGGCGCGCTGTCTGACCGGTTCCCCGTCCAGGACGCGTTCGGTTTCGCGACGCAGGCGGTGACGTTGTGCGCGGTGGCCCGCGAACACGGGGTGCGTGACCGCGAGGACCTTGTTCGGATGTTGGCCGAGGTGCTCTGCGGGCGCACGCTCGACACGGCGGCGCTCGCCGCGCCCGAGGAGCCTGCCCCTTTCCGGCACAAGGACGAGGGCACGTCGCTGCCGTCGTGGACGAGGCTGGTGCGCGGGCTGTGGCGGATCACGCAGATCGTCCGATCAGTCAGCTCCGAGCTGGAAAAACGACCTCGCGGCTCCTCGTTCTACCGGCTTTTGGGCAAGCTTCCCGTCGTGGGCGCGGTCGGCGACTTTCTGCACGAGACCGGCGGGGTGCGACGAGCCGTGGAGGAGGGCGAACGCTGGCTCCGACAGGGCGGGCAGCCCGCGCGGGGCGCTCGGCGCGGGCGCTGAGCGGCGGGGCTATCCGAGCAAGTCGTCGAGCGCTGGACCGAGCGTCGGGAATCGGAATGGGAATCCTGCTTGCGTCAGCCGTTCCGGCACGCCGCGCCTGCCGCTGAGCGCGAGCGCGGGGTCCGTCCGCAACAGAGGCGCGGCGAGCCGCACTGCGAAGGCGGGCGACGGCGGAGCCCAAGGGCGGTGCAGCGCGCGGCGCAGCTCTGCCATGAACTCCGCGTTGCGGACCGGGTTCGGGGCAGTGGCGTGGACGAGTCCTTGGACTTTGCCGTCGAGGGCGAAACGCGCGATCGCGAGCCAATCCGCGATGTGGACCCAACTGAACCATTGCTTGCCCGAGCCGACTTTGCCGCCGAGGCCGAACCGGGCGAGGGCGGCCAATTTGTCCAATGCGGGCGATCCGGCCGCGAGCACGATGCTGGTGCGCAGGATCGCTTTCGAGCCCGCGACCGCGCCTTCGGACGCCGCTTCCCACGGCAGCGCCACCCCGGTCATCTGCGGCAAGCCTTCCCGGACCGGGGTGTCTTCGGTGAGCTCGGCGTCGCCCGCGTCGCCGTAAATCGCGAGCGTTGAGCCTTGCAGCCACACTGAGATCGGTTGCTCGAGCTGCTGGGAGGCCGCCACGAGCGCCTGCGTGGGGCGCACCCGGGAGTCGGTGAGCAGTTGGATGTTTTTCTTCGTGGGCGGGCGGTCCACGATCTCTCCGGCGAGGTTCACCAGGGCGGCTCCGGAAAGCTCGGCCGCCCAGGGGCCGACGTTGCGCCCGTCCCACTGGACCTGCCGATGCGCGGCGGCGGGTTTCGGCGAGCGGGTGAGCACGACGACCTCGTGCCCTCTGCCGGCGAGGTCGTCGGCGAGCCGCGACCCGAGCGCTCCTGTTCCGCCTGCGATCACAACCTTCATAGAGGGCAGCGTAGTCCCCGTCGTTTGGCGACGACGAGATGAGATTGGTACACTTAGGCTAGCCTTGGCTAATGCCACGCGGCGGCCTGGGGACCAGGCTGCCGCGGGCTCTGGCTCGCGCGAAGCCGGACGGGCCGGATCGGGCCTGCTCGACGCACGGGAAGCCCGAGGTCACACACTGGGTTCGCCGCTTGCGGCGCTGGCTGAGGAGAACGCCGTCTGAACGGACTGTACAACCCGGACCATGAGAAGAACAGCTGCGGCGTCGGGTTTCTCACCCGCAAAGACGGCGCCGCATCGCACGACATCGTCCGCAAGCTCCACCAAGCGCTGTGCGCGGTGCCGCACCGAGGCGGCATGTCCTCCGAAGGAGTCGGGGACGGCGCCGGGGTGAACCTCGACCTCTCGTCGCACTTCTTCTGCGCGCTCACCGGCCGCTCGGACCTGCGGCTCGGCGAGTTCGGCGTGGGCAATTTCTTCTTGCCCACCGATCCGGCCCACCACGGGGAAGCCCAGTCTGTCATCGAGGAGGCCCTCGCCGCGCAAGGCTTTGAGATCCTGCTCGAACGCGCAGTGCCGGTGGACGACGCGGCGATCCGCCCGGCGGCGGCGAAATACCAGCTGCCCATCCGGCAGTGGGTTTTCCTGGCCCCTGCGCACTGCCGCGCAGAGCCGCGCGGCGCAAGCGAATTCGACCGCCGTATTTACGACGCGCTCATGGCGATCGAGGCGCGCGCGTACACGCGCCCCGAGCTGCTCGGGCTCTACCCGCTCTCGCTCAGCGCGCGCACCCAGGTCCTCAAAGGAAGGCTCAACTCCAACGAGGTGGTGCCGTACTTCCGCGACCTTTGCGACCCGAGGATGCAGGTCCACACGGTCTTCTTCCACACTCGCTTCTCCACGAACACCGCGCCGAACATGACGATGGCGCAGCCGTTCCGCCTGATGGCCCACAACGGCGAGCTGAACACGGACAAAAAGAACCGGCTCTCGGAGAACGCGATCGCCCGCGCCCACAACCGCGCGATCATCCGCCCGCTGGGACAGTCCGACAGCTGCAGGCTGGATCAGACGTTGCAGCACCGCGTCCTCGAAGACGGGCTCGACCTGGTGACCGCCGTGGTCGCCATGATGCCGCCCGCGTGGGAGAACGACACGACGCTGTCGCCGCAGGTCACCGCGATGCTGGAGTACTTCAGCCTCTATGAGGAGAAAAACGACGGCCCCGCCGCCCTGATCTTCGGCGACGGCACGATCATCGGGGCCCGCTTGGACCGGCTGGGGCTTCGGCCGCTGCGCACAGTCGAGACGGCCGAATACTTGGGCGTCATGTCCGAGGCGGGGCAGGTGCCCTTCGACCCGGAAACGGTGATCGAGCGCGGGCGGATCGAGGCTGGCGGCATGCTCTACTACAACCACGAGGAACGCCGCTCGTACAGCACGACAGAAGCGTTGGAAATGCTCGCGGCCCGCCGCGACTACCCGGCCCTGTTGGCGCAGGCGCGGGTGAACATCGCCGACGTGCCGCCGGTGCCGCCCGAGGGCCAAAGCTCTCCCGCGCGCTACAACGGCGACCTCAGCCGCCACCAACGCTACGTCGCCTACTCGCTCAACCAGGAGAGCTTCAAATTCCTGATGGACCCGATGCTCGCCACGGGCCAGGAAAAGATCTCCGCGATGGGCTACGGGGCCGCCATCAATGCGCTCTCCAACCAAGAGGGCGGGGTCGCGAAGTATTTCTCGCAGCGGTTCGCGCAGGTCACCAACCCCCCCTTGGACAGCATCCGTGAAGCGGGCAGCATGACGCTGCGGGTCGCGCTCGGCGCGAAGCCGAACAGCGGCGCGAAACCCGCCCCGCAGATCGTGGTGCCCTCGCCGATCCTCACCCATTTGGACATGTTGAAGATCCGAGAGCAGCGGCACACCCCGGTGGAGCGCTTCGGCATGCGCTACCGGATCGACTTGGACGACCCCGAGGCGAACGCGCAGGCGCTCGTGCGCGCCATCGACGCGCTGTGCGACGAAGTGGAGGCGTTCGCGCGCGACACGGGCGGTGTCGCGGTCATCACCGACCGGCACGTCTCCCGCGAACGCGCGGCGATGCCCCTGACCATAGTCATCTCCGCGCTCAACCAACGCCTGATCGAAGAGGGCCTGCGGTTGCGGGTCTCGCTGATCGCCGAGAGCGGCCAGCTGTGCTCATCGCACCATGTGGCGGCCGCGCTGGGCTTCGGGGCCTCGGCGGTGTACCCGCTCGCGGTGCAGATGCGCGCCGAGGAGAAGTACGGCGAGGACGCGGACAACGCGTTCCAGCGGTTCGCCAAGGCCTCCGAGAAATCCCTGATGAAGACCATGGGCCGGGTGGGGCTGTGCACTGTGGAGAGCTACATCGGCGGCGAATTCTTCGAGCCGAACTATCTCGACACCGCGGACCCGGTGCTGCGGCGGTACTTCCCCAATGTCGTCTCGCCGGTCGCGGGCGTCGGTTTCGAGACGCTCGCCGCAGCGGTCGTCGACTGGCATAAGCGGGCGCTCACCGTGGCCGGGGAGAAAGACATCCCCCTGTTGGGCTTGTTCAAGGAGCGCGCAGAGGGCGCAGGGCACTCGTACGGCACGACGGCGGTGCGCGGGTTCGTCGATATGACCGAGGAGGACATCGCGTTCGACGACGAGGCGCGGCCAGAGAACCCCGATATGGCCGACCCGGAATATCTGCGGCTGTTGCCCCTGCATCAGCTCGAAGGCGCCTTCGGCCTCGATGACGGCGCGTACCGGAGCACGAGCTTTGACGAGATGGCCCCGCGCGCCATCGACAGCTTCGACATCACCCCTGGCTACCGGAATTTCGTGCGGGCGATGCATGCCGAGCGCAGCAGGCGCCCCGCCGCGTTGCGCGACGTGCTGGCGC
Organism: Segniliparus rotundus DSM 44985; assembly: GCF_000092825.1. Classification (NCBI taxonomy): domain Bacteria; kingdom Bacillati; phylum Actinomycetota; class Actinomycetes; order Mycobacteriales; family Segniliparaceae; genus Segniliparus; species Segniliparus rotundus. The sequence goes on from NC_014168.1 coordinate 2,752,559, forward strand.
TGCCCGCCGACGTCAACTTCGTCCGCTCGGCCGAAGAGTTCTCGGGCGAGATGGGCCAGTTCGCCCGGCACGGCAACAACAGTTTCCAGGTGCGGGGCCTGTTCTGTTCGCGCACGGACGACGGCTTCGCGCTGCGGCTCGCGCACAGCCCCGACCGGCTGCCCGCGCTCGCGGCTTCGCTGCAGGAACGGTTCGGCGCGCAGATCGTCGGCGCCCGGATCGTCGGGGACGAGCTGCGGCTGCAAGCCCTCGGCCAAGCCGAGGAGTATCTCGCGAAAATCCAGACCGCCCCGGAGTCGATTCCGCTCGCCTCGGTGCAACCCGCGAGCGAGATCACTCCGACCCTGACCTCGGGGGCCATGAGCCACGGCGCGCTGGTCGCCCAGGCGCACGAGGCGGTGGCGCACGGCGTCAACATGGTCGGCGGCTTGTCGAATTGCGGCGAAGGCGGCGAGCACATCACCCGCTACGGCACCATCCGAGGCTCGCGGATCAAACAGTTCGCATCGGGCAGGTTCGGGGTGTGGGCCGGTTATCTCGCCGACCCGATGCTCCAAGAGCTGGAGATCAAAATCGGCCAAGGCGCGAAGCCGGGCGAAGGCGGCCAGCTCCCGGCGCCGAAGGTGACCGTGCAGATCGCGGCGGCCCGAGGCGGCACACCAGGGGTGGAGCTGGTGTCGCCGCCGCCCCACCACGACACGTACTCGATCGAGGACCTCGCCCAACTCATCCACGACTGCAAAGCCGCGCGCGTGCGGGTGATCGTCAAATTGGTCTCCTCGGAGGGCATCGGCACCATCGCGGTGGGGGTCGCGAAGGCCGGCGCGGATGTCATCAACGTCGCGGGCAACACGGGCGGCACGGGAGCAGCAGCGGTCACGAGCCTCAAGTACGCGGGCCGGTCCGCGGAAATCGGCGTGGCCGAAGTCCATCAGGCGCTCTGCGCCAGCGGCATCCGGCAGAAAGTCCTCTTGCGCTGCTCGGGCGCGCACCAGACGGCCAGCGACGTGGTGAAGTCCGCGCTCTTGGGCGCGGACAGCTTCGAGTTCGGCACGACGGCGCTCATGATGCTCAAGTGCGTCATGGCGAAGAACTGCAACATCAAGTGCCCGGCCGGGCTGACCACGAACGCCGAGGCGTTCGAGGGCGATCCGCGCGCGCTCGCGCAGTACCTGTTGAACATCGCGCACGAGGTGCGCGAGATCCTCGCGACGCTCGGCCTGAGGTCTTTGCGCGAGGCGCGCGGGCGCAGCGACCTGCTGCACCTGCACGACCATCCGTCCAGCATCGGCAGGCTCGACCTGCGCGCGATGCTCGCCACGGCGGACGAAAGAGTCGTGGCGGACCCGGTCTACATGGAGAAGGACTACTCGGTGGACGACGCGCTGCTGGCCCAGCTCGACCTGGCGGGCTTCGCGCCGGAGCCGGTGGCGTTGACCAACCAGAACAAGAGCGTCGGCGGGCAACTCGCGGTCGATATCGAGCGGCTGCTCAACCACGGGGGCGCGGACGGGCCCTCGGTCGCGACCGACGACCGGGGCCGCCGATACCTGCTCCCTGGGAGCGTCGTCGTCAACACAACGGGTTCGGCGGGCCAGAGCTACGGCGTGTTCTGCAACGACGGCATGGCGCTGACGCACACGGGAACCTGCAACGACGGGGTCGGCAAGAGCGCGTGCGGCGGCGTGATCGCCGTCCGTTCCCCCGGCGGCGGCTCGGACAAACCTGACGGCAACGTGCTGATCGGCAACTTCGCCTTGTTCGGGGCCTCCGGCGGCAGATTGTTCGTCGCAGGCCAAGCCGGCGACCGTTTCGCCGTCCGCAACTCCGGGGCGACCGCTGTCGTCGAGGGGGTCGGCGAATTCCTCTGCGAGTACATGACCAATGGGGCCGTGCTCAATATCGGCGGGTTCGGCAGGGGCGTCGCGAACGGCATGAGCGGCGGATTCCTCTACCAATACGACCCGAAAGGCGACATGCCGGACAAGGTGAGCGGCGATTCGGCGCTCGTCCTGCCCGTCACGCAGGCCCCGTTCCACGAGACAGCGGCGCGTGTCCTGCTCGAATGGCATGTCGAAGCCACCGGGTCCGCGAAAGGCCGGGCCTTGTTGCACGACTGGGAGCACACCCGCAGCTGCCTCGTCTACACGATGCCCCGCCCGCTGCTGCAGTACCAAGACTCCGACGCGATCCTGCAGAGCAAAACGCGCAAAGAGCTGCTCGACGAGCTCGCGACCGCGCTGGCGGGCTACCAAGTCCACAAGCTCAAGGCCTCGTACCGGCAGCAGCGGCCCGTTCTGGGCGGGTCGGCTCCCAGTTACGGCGACACGGACACGGAGGAAATGTTCCAGCTGCTCAACACCTACACAGTGTTGAACATGGCCCAGCAGCTCGCGCTCTCGCAGACGCCGGGGGCGACCGACACGGCGGACCCCGATGTCAGCAAAACCGTCCGAAACCTCATCCTCACCGAGGACTTCTTCCTCGTGCAGAAGTTGCAGAAGCACGCCCGCGAGGCAATCGAGGGGCACAGCGACGAAGAGCTCGCGGTCCTGATCGCCGACAAGCGGCTCACCGACTACAAGAACGCGTTGAGCCAGCGCAATGTTTTGTCCATGGACAGCCCCGGCACGTACGGGTGGATCCTGCACCAGAGCGCGAAGAACACCGCCAAAATCGGGCGGCTGCCCTCCTTCGAGGAGTTGTTCGCGCAGCAGGCGCTGCCCGTTGTCGCTATCTCCAGCCACACCAACGCCGCCCAGGACCCTGTGAAGAGCGCATGAAAATCGCATACATCCCCGAAGACGCCCCGTTCAACGAGGACCAACGCGCCTGGATAGCCGGATTTCTCGCCGGATTGCACTCCAAGCTCTCGTTGAACATCGCCGCCGTCCCCCCGGTCTCGGCCTCCTCGGCGTCGCGGCCGCCGCTGAGAATCCTGTACGGGACGCAGACCGGCAACGCGGAGTCGGTCGCGGGCGACGCCGCGGCGGCGGCGAAGGCGAAAGGCTTCGACGTGACCGTCAGCGGCCTGGACGAGATCGCGCTCGACCAGTTCGCGGGCTTGAAACACGTCCTCATCATCACTTCGACCTACGGCGAGGGCGAGATGCCCGACAACGCCGAACTGTTCTGGGAGGCGTTGTCAGGGGCGCTGGCCCCTCGGCTCGAGGGCCTCTCCTACGGTGTGCTCGCGCTCGGGGACACGAGCTATGACGGTTTCTGCCAAGCCGGCAAACTCATCGACACACGGTTGGAGCAGCTCGGCGCGAACCGCATTATCGCCCGCGCCGACTGCGACGTCGATTACGAGGCGCAGGCCGCCGAATGGGTGCAGAACGCGGTGGGCAGCCTGGTCCCCCTTTCCGGGGCGAGCGGCAGCGACGGCGCCCCGCCGCCGAGCACCGTCGCGCGCTCTGGGTGGACCCGCAAGCATCCGTTCTTCGCGCAGCTCGTCGTCAACCGGGTGCTTTCGGGCCCAGGATCGGGCAAAGAGATCCGCCATTACGAGTTCGCGCTCGCCGACAGCGGCATCGCGTACGAGGCGGGCGACGCCCTGGGCGTCATCGCGGAGAACGACCCCGCGCTGGTGGAGGCGATCGCGGAGCATTTCCGCGTCTCGGCGGACACCCTTGTCGACGGGGAGCCGCTCGGCGAACTGCTCGGGAGGCGCTACGAGATCAGCACCCCGTCGAAAGACCTGTTGAGCGAAGTGGAAAGCCGCGCGGAGAGCGAAGAGTTCTCCCATGTCCTTCGCGGCGGGGTCAAGGAGGCGCTCGAGCGGTGGTTGTACGGGAAAGACGTGCTCGACATTCTGCGGATCGGCGGGGACGCCCTGAGCCTTGAGGAGTTCGTCGGGCTGCTCAAACCATTGCAGCACCGGGCTTACTCGATCTCGTCCAGCCCGCTCGCCCATCCCGACCGCATCCATCTGACTGTGGCCAGCGTGCGGTATCTGAGCACGGGGCGCGAGCGGGGCGGCGTCTGCTCGACCTTCCTCGCCGACCGGGCGGCGTCGGGAAAGATCTTCCTGCAGCCCAACAAGTCGTTCCGCGTGCCCGACGACGACGCGCCGATGATCATGGTCGGCCCGGGCACCGGCGTGGCGCCGTTCCGGGCGTTCTTGCAAGAGCGCGAGCAGCGCGGGGCCCGGGGCCGCAACTGGCTGTTCTTCGGCGACCAGCGCCGCGAGCACGACTACATCTACGCGGACGAACTCGCAGATTGGCAGTCCAGCGGCCTGCTCACCCATCTCGACCTCGCGTTCTCCCGCGATCAGGCCGAGAAAGTCTATGTGCAGACGCGGATGCTCGAAAAAGGCGCGGAGCTTTTCGCGTGGCTGCAAGACGGCGGCCATTTCTACGTCTGCGGCGACGCGGCCCGCATGGCCAAAGACGTCGACGCCGCGCTCCATGTCGTCATCGCGCGGCACGGCGGGCTCGACGAAGCCGCGGCCACCGAATACGTCAACACCCTCAAACGAGAGAAACGGTACGTGCGCGATGTGTATTAACAACGGGGGCTGCGAGCATTGCCCGGCGCGGCGAATCCTCGCCGGGCCGCGAGCAATCGCCGAAACCCTTCCCACGCTCGGCCTTGTCGTCTCTGTGACTGCGAACGACGCCGCGCTGCTCAGCCACACCGGCGAATATCTGCCGATTGCGCTGCCCGACGACCCGCTGCTGTGCGGCGAGGACCAGATCGGGTTGCGGATGCACCCGCAATTCGTGCACGACGCGTATCTCACGCCACGCGCTTTGACGGTGTCCAATGAGTCGGGATACCACCGAGCCCATTTCACGCCGTTGTCCGAACGCGCGGGCGTCGGGGCGCTCGAATTCGCCCCGGCCGAGCAGGCGGAAGAGATCGAGCCGGTGGACTGGACCGACCTGAGCTGGCGCACAGCCGACCAGATCACGCATCTCGACGCGCTCACTGTGGACCGTTACAAAGTGCTTCCGTTCACCGGGGCGCGGCGGATCGACCCAGAGATCATTCCGTGCTTGTTCGAACATCTCAATGAGACGGACCTGCCGTTCACCGTCGGCGTCCCTGGTGGCGGATGCGTGCAGCTGCACCGAGGCCGCTCGGTGATGGTCGGACAAGAGGGAGATCATGTCGCGGTCGTGTTCAACGCGGCGAAGTATCTGATGGCGCCATATTTCGTGGCGGAGTGCTGGGTCACGCAAGCCCATGGGGCGGCGGGGGCGACCTCGTCCGTCGAATTGTACGACCACATGGGCCGGTGCGTCACGGTCCTGACCCAGACCGGGGCGCTCTGCCCCCACCTGCACGAGGCCTGGGAGGCGCTGGCCATGTCGCTGCCCGACGACGAACCCTGACGCGCGGTCCGCCGCCGGGCGGCGGTGGCCTGCCCTATCCCGGCGTTTTGGCCGCCGGTGAGCCCAGGCAGGGCCGGGCGCTCACCCCTGCCTGCCTTTGAAGCGGGGGTTCTGCTTGTTGATGACGTAGATCTTGCCGTGTCGGCGGACCACAATCGACCCCGGCTGGTTTTTCAAGGACCGCAAAGAAGCGCGGACTTTCATCTGGATGTTCCTCTCTCGGGCAGCGTTCTGCAACGGACAACTCTATGAAAACGAAAATCATTTTCGTATACACTGAGTATAGCGCCCGGCGAAGGGGCGGCGAAGACAAAGGACGGTGCATGGCGGCGGTGGATGTGATCGCGGTGGTGGGCGGCTGCGCCCCAGAGCGCGCGCGATACGCGCGGGGGCTCGCCGACGCGAGCAAACAGCGCTTCGTGCCAGCGACCCACCTGCGCGAGGCGGACCACCCGGCGGAGGAGGCGGCCAAGATCGCGTGCTGGTGCGCGACCCGGTTCGGCTCGGTCGTGGAATTCCCCACCGAAGCCGAGCCTGTCGACGTCGTCGCCGCGTTCGCCGATCCGGACGGCGCGGTCCGGCTCGCCGAAATCGTCTGCGTGGTCGACGCGCCCCATCTGCTGCACGATCTCGCCGACGAGTCGTTCCTCGCCCGACGGGACGGCTCCGGCGGCGTGGAACAAGTCGCGCGCGCCCTCCTCGCCGCCCATCAGATCGAATTCGCCTCCACTGTGGTCCTGCTGAACTGGAAGCTGCTCGCCGCGCCGAAAATCGCGCTCGTCACAGCCCTGATCTGCCACCTCAATCCGAGCGCCCAAGTGCAGCTGCACGACGGGTGGCGCAGCCTGGGAGCCCGCCCGGGCGCCGTCCGCGTCCCCGCGCACGAGCGGCCAGGCTGGATACGCGCTCTGTCCGACGAGTTCCAGCCCCGCATCACCCACCCCGAGGTGGGCGTCGTGCGCTACCAGCAAGTGCGACCGCTGCACCCCGCGCGGCTGCTGAGCTTTTTGGACGAGCGGCTCGGCACGGGCGAGTTCGGGACGGTCGTGCGCTCGGCGGGGTTCTGCAGGCTCGCCACCCGCCCGACCCGGCCCGCCGAATGGGACCAAACCGGCTCCGTCATCGCATTGCACCCGCTCGCCCCCGACGAGCAGGTCGCAGAGGAGGACGAGCTGCTGGCGGTCGGCCAGGAACTCGTCTTCATCGGCCTTGGCCTTGACCGGCGCGCGATCGCGCGCGCGCTCGACGAGGTCGCCTTGGACGACGAGGAACTGCTGGCCGGGCCGCAGGCCTGGGCCGAACTGTGCGATCCCTTCCCCGCCTGGCCGGGCGCCGAGGACCGGGCCGACTGACTGCGACCGGCAGCGGCCGGGCTACTCCGCGGCAAGCACGTCCAGGCGTTTGCCCGCAAGGCTCGCCAACCCTCGCAGCGGCTCAAGGTCGCGCTCCTGGCCGTCGGGGTCGGCGACCACTGGCACGACGCCCGCGTCCGCCAGGACGAGGGCCACGTACGCCACACGGCGGCGGTGCTCCGCGAGATCAGTCGCCGAGCCGGGCAAATCCGAGGAAAGCCCCTGCAGTTGGGCGCGCACGTCGAGCGCGTACGCGGGCTGCCCGGACGCGGCAAGCGTGTCCGCGGCCCGCGCCGCCGAAAGCGCCGCGTCCGCGCCGAAGGCCCACAGCACCCGCGCCGCAGGCGCGGCGGCCGGACGCACCGGCGGCGCCCACAGCGCGGGGGCGCGCGTCTGGGCGCCGCTGGCGGCCGGGCGGCCCTCGGTCACACAACCCGCGCCCACCGTTTCATTGCTGAGCTCGTCCACGAGAATGAACGAGCCCGTCTCCCGGTTCTGCTGGTACGGGTCCACGACCACATCGCCCGCAAGGCGCAGCACCACTTCGCCGATGTCGTTGAGCCGCAACTCGCCCGGATGCGGCTCCTGGACGAGTTCTTCGGCGTCCAGACGGTGCCGGATCTGCGCGACCTGGGCCAACACCCATCGCGCCGTGTGCTTCACAAGCAGCCTCGCCCCTTCGCGCAGCGGCTCCTCGCCCATCCAGCAGACCACCGCGACCAGCTCGCGCACCGCCAACGGCGCATTCGGCCCGCCTGCGATGAGGTCGCCCCGGCCCACGTCGAGGTCTTCGGACAGCTCGACCGCCAACGAACGCGGGGCGACCACGCGCTCGCTCGGCTCCCCCAGGACGTCGATGGCGCGGACCGTGGCGCAGGCTCCTTCGGGGAGCACCGTGACCACGTCGCCGACCTGCAGCGTCCCGCTCGCGAGCCTGCCCGCGTAACGCCGACCGCCGCCGGGCGGGCGGATCACTTGCTGGACCGGCAATCGGACGTCCGGGGAGCGCCCCGCCCCTTCGGACGGCTCGACCGATTCGAGCCGTTCCAACAGAATCGGGCCGTCGTACCACGGGGTCCGCTCGGAGCGGCGGACGATGTTGTCCCCGTCCTTCGCCACCACCGGGATGACCAACAGGTCGGGGATGCCGATCCGCTCAGCGAGGTCGTGCAGCTGATCGCGCACCTCGTCGAAGCGACGGGAGTCCAAACCGACCAGGTCCATCTTGTTCACCGCGGCAATGACGTGGCGCACCCCGAGCAAGTGCGCGATCACCGCGTGGCGGCGGGTCTGACGCACGACGCCGGCCCTCGCGTCCACCAGGATGACGGACACGTCGGCGGTGGAGGTGCCGGTGAACATGTTCCGGGTGTAGCGCTCATGCCCTGGGGTGTCGGCGAGGATGTAGTCGCGGTCCTCGGTGGAGAAATAGCGGTACGCCACGTCGATGGTGATGCCTTGCTCCGCCTCGGCGCGCAGGCCGTCGGTGACGGCGGCGAGGTCGATCTCGCCGGACTCCGCGGTCACGGCGGCGAGCTGGTCCTCGGGCAGGCTCCCTGTGTCATGCAGCAATCTGCCGATGAGCGTGGACTTGCCATCGTCCACAGATCCCGCGGTGGCGAGACGCAAGAGCTGACGAACTGGGGCTGTGGACTGCATGGATCTACAGTACCGGCGCCGGAGCCCGGTCCTGCGCACAAGCGCGGTGTCGGCCGGTCCGCCCACGAGCGGCGCCGAGGCGCGCCAGGCGGCTAGAAGTACCCGGCCCTTTTGCGGTCTTCCATCGCCGAAGCGGACACCTTGTCATCGGCACGGGTCTGTCCGCGCTCGGAAACGTTCGTCGCTTCGATCTCTGCGATCACTTCGGGGATCGTCGCCGCTGTCGAACGCACCGCGCCCGTGATGGTGAGATCGCCCACCGTGCGGTAGCGCACCGACGCCGTCTCGGACGGCTCGTCGGGGCCGGGCCGGAGCAGGTCCGACACTGCGAGCAGCATCCCGTCGCGCTCGAAGACCTCGCGCTGATGCGCGAAATACACCCCCGGCAGGTCCAACTGCTCCTCTTGGATGTATCGCCACACGTCCAGCTCGGTCCAGTTCGACAGCGGGAAGACGCGCACCGACTCGCCTCGCCGGATGCGGGTGTTGTAGAGGGACCACGGCTCTGGGCGCTGCGCCCTCGGCTCCCATTGCCCGTGCTCGTCGCGGAAGGACAGCACGCGCTCTTTCGCCCGCGCGCGCTCCTCGTCGCGGCGCGCGCCGCCGAAAGCGGCGTCGAATTTGCCCTCCGCCAAGGCGTCGAGCAGCGTTCTGGTCTGCAGTTGATTGCGCGAAGGGCCGTTCTCCACGACTCGGCCCCGGTCGATGGACTCCTGCACCGAAGCCACCAGGAGCTTGTGCCCCGCCTGCGCGACGCGGCGGTCCCGGAACTCGATCACTTCGGGGAAGTTGTGCCCGGTGTCCACATGCAGGACCGGGAACGGCAGCGGATTCGGCGCGAACGCTTTCTCCGCGAGCCGCAAGAGCACGATGGAGTCTTTGCCAGCCGAAAAGAGCAAAACCGGGCGCTCAAGCTCGGCGACCACTTCGCGGATGATGTGCACCGCTTCGGCTTCGAGCGCCGTCAATGCCGAAAGCTGGCTGGCCACACTAAGCGATCCCGTCGAAGAGCGAGGTCACCGAACCGTTCTCGAACACCTCTTGAATGGTGCGGGCGAGCAGCGGCGCGATGGACAAAACAGTGAGGCCGGGGAAGCGTTTCTCGGCCGGGATCGGCAGCGTGTTGGTGACGATGACCTCTTTCACCCCGCACGAAGAAAGCCGCTCGGCCGCGGGCGCGGAGAAAATGCCGTGCGTCGCGGCGACGACGACTTCTTTCGCGCCGCTCTCGTGCAGCAGGCGCACGGCCCCGGCGATCGTGCCGCCGGTGTCGATCATGTCGTCAAGGACCACGCAGGTGCGCCCCGCGACATCGCCGACCACGGTGTTCGAGGTGACTTGGTTCGGCACGAGCGGGTCGCGGGTCTTGTGGATGAAGGCCAGGGGCTTGCCGCCGAAGCCGTCCGCCCACTTCTCGGCCACCCGGACCCGCCCGGCGTCCGGGGACACCACGGCGAGGTCGTCCAGCGAGTAGTTCTGCTTGATGTACTCGCTCAAGGTGCCTCGTGCGTGCATGTGGTCGACCGGCCCGTTGAAAAAGCCCTGCACCTGGTCGGCGTGCAGGTCGACCGTGATGATCCGGTCGGCGCCCGCGGTCTTGAACAGGTCGGCGACCAGGCGCGCGGAGATGGGCTCGCGGCCTCGGTGCTTTTTGTCCTGGCGGGCATACGGGTAGAACGGCAGGATGGCGGTGATGCGTTTCGCCGAGCCGCGCTTGAGCGCGTCGATCATGAGCAGTTGTTCCATGAGCCACTCGTTCAGCGGCGCGGGGAAGCTTTGCAGGACGAAGGCGTCCGAGCCCCGGACCGAGTCCTCGAAGCGCACATAGCTCTCGCCGTTGGCGAAACTGCGGGCGACCTGCGTGCCGATCGGGACTTTCAGCTCCTTCGCGACCTCTTCGGCCAGCTCCGGGTGTGAGCGTCCGGAGAAGAACATGAGGCTCTTGCGATTGTCGATCCACTGCGCGGTCACGTCGTGCCTTCTCCTTCGTCTGCGCCGAGAGCTTCGGCCGCCGCTTCCGCGGACTTGGTCCCCGCTCGTTTTTCTATCGTCCATTGCGGGATATTGCGCTGTTTGCCGGCGGACACGGCGAGCGCTCCCGGCGGCACGTCCTCCTTGAGGACAGTGCCGGCTCCGATGTACGCCCCGTGTCCAACAGTCAACGGCGCGACGAACATCGTATCCGACCCGGCGCGCACATGGTCGCCGACGACGGTGGTGTGCTTGTTCACGCCGTCGTAGTTCACGAACACGCTGGAAGCCCCGATATTGCTGTGCTCCCCGATGACCGCGTCCCCGGCGTAGGTGAGATGGGGGATTTTGCTGCCGACGCCGATCTGCGCGTTTTTCGTCTCGACGAACGTCCCGATTTTGCTCTCCGCGCCGAGCACAGTGCCGGGGCGCAGGTACGCGAACGGGCCGACCTGCGCGTTGTCTCCGACAATCGCGCTGAGCGAATGCGTCCGGGAGACGATTGCCCCCGCTCCGACCAGGGTGTCTTCCAATGTGGTGTCCGGCCCGATCCACGCCCCCGCTTTGACCGAGGTCTCGCCCTTGAGCTGCGTGCCCGGTTCGATCCGGACGTCTGGTTCGAGCCGCACGCCGACGTCGATCCAGGTCGTCGCGGGGTCGACCACCGTGACTCCGGCGAGCATGTGCGCGCGCAGGATGCGCCGGTTGAACTCGGCGGCGAGGTCGGCGAGCTGCACGAGGTCGTTGCAGCCCTCCAGCGCCACGGGGTCCGGGGCCACGACGGCGATGACCGCGCGGCCTTGGCCGAGGGCGATCTCGACCACGTCGGTGAGGTAGCGCTCGCCTTGGGAGTTCGCCGAGCCGAGTTCCGGCAGCGCGGCCCGCAACAGCGAGGCCTGGACCGCGTACACCCCGGAGTTCACTTCGAGCACGCGGCGCTGCTCCTCCGTCGCGTCGCGCTCCTCGACGATGCCGGTGAGGGCGCCGCGGGGCGAGCGAAGGATCCGCCCGTACCCGTGCGGGTTCGCGACGACTCTGCTGAGGACCGAACCGTCCGCGCCGCTGTCGTGGTGGCTCCGCAAAAACTGGGCGAGCGTCGCGCCGTCGAGCATCGGGAAGTCGCTGTAGACCACGAGCACCGTGCCGTCGAACGGGGAGCCGTCGGGGTCGGGGGGGATCGCGGCGAGGCCGACGTCCGCGGCCCCGCCGGTGCCGTCGGGAACAGGCTGCACCGCGGTCGAAACCGGCGCGCCGACTATGCCGCCGACGCGCACCGCCTCATCGGCCACCGCCTGGCCCTGCGGGCCGACCACGACGACCAGATGCTCTGGGCGCAACTCCCCTGCGGCGCGCACAGCGTGCTCCAGCATGCTCCGACCGGCGATTTTGTGCAATGGCTTGGGGGTCTTGGACCGCATCCGTGTTCCTGAACCGGCAGCGAGAACAAGCACGGCGAGGCGGGGCCCAGAAGTCACCCCAGCAGAGTACCTTGTCAGCGCGAGCGCTTCAGGCCCTGGCGAGGATCGTGTCGAAGGCCCTTTCCAGGGCGTCGAGCAGCGGCGCGGCGCGGGCTTCGTCGGCGCCGAACCCGAACAGGTCGAGGTTCAGCCTGCCGTTGAACGTGGACACAAGATAGGAACGGTTTCGCGACGCGCCCTGCCCGGCTTTGCAGGCGAAAGCATCCGGCCCCGGGCTCGAATGGATGACGCCGTGCAGGTCTTCGAGCACGATGGAATCCGGAAGCTCGAACGGGGGCAGCACCCCCACATTGGTGATGAACACCGTGTCGGGCGCCGGCGCGCAAGCCGCGCCGGCGAGCTCGCGCACGGCGTCCATGGAACCGGACATTTGCAGAATGCTCTGCGCGACAAGGCCGCTTTCCAGGTCCGCGCCGATCTGGCTGAGCACTTGTTTGGCCCAGTCCAGCGGGTCGCCGCTGCGTTCGGCGAGGACCACGGCGGTCGAGCTCCCCGCGAAATTCGTCACCGCTGTGGGCTCAGTGATCGGCGGGACGACCCTGGCGCGCGCGTCCACCACGGAGCGCAGCTGGAAGACCAAGAAATCCGGAGCCCCTTCCAGGAGCAGCTCGGCGAGGACGGCGGCGGCGGACACGAGCCCGTGCATGGTCAGTTGCGCGCGCTTGCCGAGCCGGAGCAAGGCGGCGGTCTTCTCCTTGGAGAGGCGCAACCGCCCGCGCGCGACGGTCAACTCTCCCGGCGCGGCGGCCGCCACTGGTCCGGCGGGGCCTGGCGTTTGCGGCGGGCGGCGGGCGCTGTTGAAGAACTCGACGGCTTGCTCGCCGTAGCCGCGGCGGAGGAATTCCTCGAAGTCGAGCTTCTCGACGCCACGTTCGCAGAGCGCTTTCTCCGGGGAGAGCGGCACGGGCCGCGCCGGTCCCGCGAGGGCTTTCCCGGTTGCCGCGAGGCTGGTGTAGATCGAGAGCAAGCGGCGCAGGTGAGCGAGCATCGCGCGCCCGTCCGCGAGCGAATGGTGGCAGGAGAAGACCAGCCGGAACCGATCGCCGCGGGTGGTCACGCGCACGGCGAGGACCTCGCCCTCGCGCAGGAGCAACTCCTCGTCCTCGGGCCGCTGTTCGGGGTCTGCGGACACGAACCGCAGCACAGGCAGGTCTGGCTCGTCGAGGCGAAGAGCAAACCCGGCGCCGCCTGTTGCGCGCACCACCCTGCCGCCGAGCGCCGGATGGGCTTCGCGCAACAGGGCGAGCGCTTGGCGCAGCAGAGGCTCTTCGAGCCGGCCCCGGCCTCGGCCTCGGATGATCGCGTTCATCGTGACGGACATGCCGGCCATGAACGATTCCATGCCGGAAAGCTCCCTGGCGAATGGCGCTTGGAGCCGAGCACTGGTCACGGCGGCAGCATACCGCCCAACAGCAGCCGCGACAGGACCTGGCGGTCGCGCAGGCGCACGTCAAACGAGAATTCACCAGGCGTTCACCATCCCTGCGCGCAAGAGCGGCGAAAGATGCCCGGTGAGCGCGAAGTGGCCGAAGTGATTGCTGCCGAATTGCAGCTCAAAACCGTCGTCGCCCTTCTTTTGGTCGCGGACGGCCAGCAGGAGGGTCGCGCGGGGCTTGGGCTTGGGCCGTTTCGTTCGAATTCGGCCGCCATTGGTCTGACTGATAAAAGACCATTGGTTCTTTATGGAAAGACCGCCGGGCTTGGCAACGAGGGGGATGCCATGACACGAGGGCGATGGTGTCCGAAGAATGCGGTTTCCAGCGGCCCCGCAGCGGGTAACGTTCCCCGCATGACCACAGTGCGCGTTTCGCTCGACCAAGGGGTCGGGCGTCTTGTCCTCGACCGGCCCCACGCTCTCAACGCCCTCGACCTCGGCATGATCCGCGAACTCGCCGAGCCGCTTGCCGCGTGGGCCTCGGACGCGTCGGTGCGCCGGGTGGTTGTCACCAGCAGCTCCCCGAAGGCGTTCTGCGCGGGCGGCGACATCCGAGCGATCCGCGAGCACGCGGTCAACGGCGAAAGCGGCCTGGTCCGGCAGTACTTCGCCGAGGAGTACGCGTTGAACCAGCTCATCGCCGAGTACCCCAAGGAGTACGTCGCCGTGATCGACGGCTACGCCCTGGGCGGCGGGCTCGGCATCAGCGTCCACGGCTCGGAGCGGATCGTGACGGAGCACGCCGTCGCCGCCATGCCGGAGACCGCGATCGGATTCTTCCCGGACATCGGGGCCTCGTTCTTCCTGTCCCGCCTCCAAGGGGAGCTTGGGACCTACCTCGGGCTCACCGGAGCCCGCCTCAGCGGGTCGGACGTGGTGGCGGCAGGGCTCGCGACCCGGTTCGTGCCCCGCGCGCGCCTCGCGGACGCGACTTCCGCGCTGACCTCCGGGGTTGACTCGGACAGCGTGTGGGGCACCTACACCGAGGAGGTCCCCGCCCTGGCCCTGCCGTTGGAGCGGATCGACGCGGTGTTCTCGGGCCATGACGTGGTGGGGGTCTTGGGCCGGATCGAGGAAGAGCCCGGCGACTGGGCCGGGGCGGCCCGGACGGCGCTCGCCGCTTGTTCGCCCACATCGCTCGCCGTCACGCTGCGACTGCTGCGCGAGGGGGCGGGCAGCGACCTCGCGACATGTTTGGCGCGCGAGCTGGACCTCGCGACGAGGCTGACCGCGACGGCGGATTTCATCGAGGGCGTGCGCGCGGCGCTGGTGGACAAGGACCGCTCCCCCGCCTGGAAACCGCAGAACGCGGCGGATGTCGCCCAGGACACAATCGAGGCACTTTTCCGCCCTTGCGACACATGATCGGGCGCTTGCCACCCCCCAAACCCGCCACGACATGTCAGAATTGGTTGCTCTGTGAAGAGTCTAAGAGTACTCTAAGGCAATAGTTCGCGACCCGAGGAGCCGAGTTTGAGCAAGTTCACGACGGAGATGTTCGCCAACGCCGCCGCCTCCCCACGAGGCTTGATCACCGGCGACCCGGACGCCCCGCTGTTCCAAACATGGGGCGAAGTGCATTCCATCGCGCGGCGCATCGCGGGCGGCCTCGCCGAGGCCGGGGTCAAGCCCGGAGACTCGGTCGGCATCCTCGCGGGCATGCCCGTGGACATCGGCCCCCTGGTGCAGGGCGTGTGGATCCGAGGGGCCTCCCTCACCATGCTCCACCAGCCCACCCCTCGCACCGACCTCGCGCTCTGGGCCGAGGACACCCTGCGGGTCGTGCAGATGATCCACGCCGACGTGGTCGTCGTCGGCGATCCGTTCGGACCCGCCGTGGAGGTGCTGCGCCAGCACGGCATCCGCGTGGCGCTCATCGACGACCTGCGCAAAGGCCCGAGCATCAGCCCGGTCGACATGGGCGAGCGGGACGTGGCCTTGCAGCAGCTGACCTCAGGCTCCACCGGCATCCCCAAGGCCGTCGTCATCACGCACGAGAACCTGTACTACTGCGCGCACGCCCAGCACGACGGTTTGAGCTTCGACGTGGAGACCGACGTGACGATCTCCTGGCTGCCGCTCTTCCACGACATGGGCATGATCGGCTACCTCGCCACCCCGATGATCCTGGGCGGCCAAGCAGTGCATATCACCCCGATAGACTTTTTGCGCTCCCCGCTCCTGTGGGCCGAGCTCATCGGCAAGTACAAGGGCACGGTGACCGCCGCGCCGAATTTCGCGTACTCCCTGCTCGCCCGAAGGCTGAGCCAGGCCCCGGACGGCGCGGTCGACCTTTCCAGCATGAAATACATGATGAACGGGGCGGAGCCCGTCTCGCCGGACACCATGGAGGCCATCATTGAGGCGGGAGCCCGCTTCGGCCTCAAGCCGGAAGCGGTCGCGCCGTGCTACGGCATGGCCGAGACCACCCTCGCCGTCTCCCTCCCGACTCGAGGCACGGGGCTTCGGGAAGAGATCGTCGACGCCGACCTGCTCGAGCTCATGGGCCGCGCCGTGCCGACGACGAAAGGCAATGTGCGCCGTTTGGCGACCCTCGGCAAAGTGGTCGACCCGTTGGAGATCAAAGTGGTCGACAACGAGGGACGCGCCATCGGGCCCCGTCAGGTCGGGGTGATCAACTTGCGCGGCAAGGTCGTCTCCCCCGGCTATGTCACCGTCGAAGGCCCCGCGCCGATGACCGACGCGGAGGGCTGGCTCGACACCGGCGACCTCGGTTACCTCACCGAGGACGGCGAAGTCGTCGTGTGCGGCCGCGTGAAAGATGTGATCATCATGGGCGGGCGCAACATCTACCCCACCGACATCGAGCGCGCGGCGTGCGGCGTGTCCGGAGTCCGCGCGGGCAACGCGGTGGCCGTGCGGCTGGACGCGGGCG
This sequence comes from Segniliparus rotundus DSM 44985, assembly GCF_000092825.1. Taxonomy (NCBI): domain Bacteria; kingdom Bacillati; phylum Actinomycetota; class Actinomycetes; order Mycobacteriales; family Segniliparaceae; genus Segniliparus; species Segniliparus rotundus. Next base: position 2,768,692 of record NC_014168.1, read on the forward strand.
AACTGCGCGAATCCTTCGCAGTGGTGGTCGAGAGCAAGTTCCACGAAGATGAAGACGAGTGCGAGCGCATCAAACACGACATCGTGCACGCCGTCTTCTCCGAGGTCGGGGTCCGGCCCCGCAAGGTTGTCGTGCTCGGCCCCGGAACCTTGCCGAAGACCTCCTCCGGCAAGCTCAAGCGCGCCGGTTCGGCAGCATTGCTCACCTCGGCGGTCTGACGCGCCGCTCGGACGAAGGCAGCCGTCTGGGCATTCGCGCAGGGGGCCATACTGCGCGAAAAGACATGATTCCGATCACGGAAAGAATCTTTCGACAACCCAGAAAAGCGCGCAGACGAGCGAAAACCCCTTGTCTGCGCCGCTGGGGCCGAACCCAATCCGGCGCACGTCCGCAGCGTCGGACACAAAGATAGAAATTTACTTGATAGTATGCAACCATTGCTTGGGAAATACTGGACAACCCCCTGAGAGTCCCCTGAGAGTCAGTCAGAACGGAGTTCCTGAAATGTGCGCGGTGCAAGCGGCCGCCTGCCGAGTCGCAGGCGTGAACAAACAAAAGAGGTCGTGAAGCTGTGAAAATCATGGGAAAGATTTGGCTCCCGCTCATCATCGTGTCTGTCGTTATTTTGGCCAGTTTCGCGGTGTACCGCATCCACGGCATTTTCGGCTCGGAGAGCGTCCAGGCCAAGGAGATCAAAGACAACACCGACCCTGTGCTCCCCAAGGAAGTGACCTACACGATCACCGGACCGGCCGGGACCCACGGCGAAGTCAACTACGTCGACGACCGCACCACCCCGCACAAAGCGCAGTTCACCTCGTTGCCGTGGACGCTCACCGTCACCACCAAGCTCAACTCGATGTTCGCGCAAGTCGTCGCCCAGGGCGACAGCGACCATATCGGCTGCCAAATCGTCGTCAACGGCGAAGAACGCGACCACGAAACCGTGAGCGGCTACCATTCCAACGTCTTCTGCCTGGTGAAATCTGCATGAGCGCGACGATTCCCCCACTGGCGCGTATCTGTGGGAGCCGCGCCCAGCATCCGTCCACGAGCACAACGAAGCCCCGCAACGGCAGGGCGATGAGGAGCACCGCCGCATGAGCACCCCGAACGCCCCCCACGCGCCCGTCCAGCGTTCCCGCATCGCGCGAGCCCTGCGCCACTCGGCGCCCTTGGTGGTCATCCTCTGGCTGGTGGGCATCGTCCTGCTGAACATCTTCGTGCCGCAGCTCGAAGCGGTCGGCAAAGAGAACTCCGTCTCGCTGGCCTCGAAGAACGCGCCGTCCTACAAAGCCATCAAACGGCAAGGCGAGCTCTTCCACCAATTCGACTCGGACAGCATCGCCATGGTGCTTTTGGAGGACGAAAAGAAACCGCTCGGCGACGACGCGCGCCAGTACTACGCCAAGATGGTGCAACGCCTGCAAAAGGACACCAAGCACGTCGAGCACGTCCAAGACTTCTGGGGGGCCCGCACCACTGCGGGCGGCGTGCAAAGCACGGACGGGAAAGCCGCCTACGTCCAGGTGAACCTCGTCGGCGACCAGGGCACCAACGAAGGCAAAGAGTCCGTGCAGTCGGTGAGCAACATCGTCAACAACCTGGTCGACTGCAAACCTGAGGGAGTCGACTGCAAACACGGCCCCAAAGCGGACGACCCTCCGCCTGGGGTGAAAGTCTATGTCACCGGCCAAGCCCCGCTGACCATGGACATGAACGACGCCGGCGACAAGAGCATGATCAAGATGACGCTCATCACCCTCGGGGTCATCGTCGTCATGCTGCTCGCGATCTACCGCTCCATTTTCACGACGCTGCTCATCTTCTTGACGGTCATCATGGAGCTCAGCGCCGCGCGCGGTGTGGTCGCCTTCCTCGGCCACACCCATATCATCGGCCTGTCGACCTTCGCGACGAACCTGCTGGTCGCCCTCGCCATCGCTGCGGGCACCGACTACGCGATCTTCTTCGTCGGCCGCTACCACGAGGCACGGGGCGAAGGGGAAGACCGGATCAGCGCGTTCTTCACCACGTACCACAGCGTCTCGCATGTGGTCCTCGGGTCGGGCCTGACCATCGCGGGCGCGACATACTGCTTGAGCTTCACGAACCTCCCCTATTTCCAATCGCTCGCCGTGCCGTGCGCCATCGGCATGCTGGTCGTGGTCGCCGCCGCGATGACGCTCATGCCGGCCGTGCTCCTCATGGCCACCAAGATCGGGCTCATGGAGTCCAAGAGCAAGAACGCCGGGCAGTCTCGGACTTGGCGCCGGATCGGCACCGCCATCGCACGCTGGCCAGGGCCGATCCTGGTGGTCACGATTTTCGTCGCCCTCATCGGTCTGAGCATCCTGCCGTCCTACCGGGTGAACTACAACGACCGGGACTACATTCCCGCAACGCTGCCGTCCAAGATCGGCTTCCTCGCCTCCGACAAGCATTTCTCCAAGGCCCGGATGAACCCCGACATCATGCTCATCGAGACGGACCAAAACCTGGCCACGCCCGCGAACATGCTCGTGCTGGACCGCATCGCGAAGAACGTGATCCGCATCGACTCCATCGGCAAGGTGCAGAGCATCACCAGGCCGCTGGGGGCTCCTATCGACCACAGCTCCATCCCGTTCCAGGTCGGAGCCGGATCGACGCCGATGCGCCTGAACATGGACTACCTCAAGTCGAGCATGCGGGACATGAAGAAGATGGCGACCGAGGACCTCGGCACCATGATCTCCACCCTGGAGCAGATGTACGCCGTCACCAAAGAGCTCACCGAGGTCACGCACCACATGACCAGCGACACGGCGGAGATGGTCAAAGTCACCTCCCAAATGCGGGACAGCATGAGCTACCTGGACGACTACATGCGCCCGTTCCGCAACTACTTCTATTGGGAGACGAACTGCTGGGAGCTCCCCTGGTGCTGGGCGGGCCGGTCGCTGTTCGACGCGCTCGACGGCATCGACAGGCTCACCGACCAGATCGGCACGATGTACGGCGACATCCAGCACATGGACACGGTCATGCCGAAAATGCTGGCGCTGATCCCGCCGATGATCGACGTGTCCAAGAGCATGCAGCACACCATGCTGAGCATGTACAGCACCATGAACAGCATGATCGAACAGATGGACCGGAGCACGGACACCAGCTACATCATGGGCCAGGCCTTCGACCAGGCGAAGAACGACGACTTCTTCTACCTGCCCCCGGAGGCGTTCCAAAACGACGACTTCAAGACGGGCCTGCGGCTCATGCTCTCCCCGGACCAGAAGTCCGCGCAGATGATTGTCACCCATCAGGGCGACCCTGCGGGAGCCGAAGCGTTGGCCACCACCGCGACCGAGCTCAAGGCGGCGAAACAGGCCGTGAAAGGCACGCCGCTCGAAGACGCCAAAATTTACCTCGGCGGCACGGCCGCGACGTATCACGACATCGGCGAACAGGTCAAATACGACCTCATGATCGCTGTCATCTCCGCGATGAGCCTGATCTTCCTCATCATGCTCATCATCACGCGGAGCATCGTGGCAGCCTTCACCATCGTCGGCACCATCGCGATCTCGCTCGGCTCCTCCTTCGGGCTTTCCGTGCTCATCTGGCAGCACCTGCTGCACCTGCAGCTGCACTGGTTCGTGATGCCCTTCACCGTGATCATCCTGTTGGCAGTGGGGTCGGACTACAACCTGCTGCTCGTGTCCCGTATGAAAGAGGAGCTGCACGGCGGTTTGAAGACCGGCATGATCCGGGCCATCGGCGGTTCCGGCGGGGTCGTCACCTCCGCAGGCGTGGTGTTCGCGTTCACCATGGGCTCCATGATCACCAGCGACCTGATCGCCATCGGGCAATGCGGCACGTCGATCTGCCTGGGCCTGCTGTTCGACACCTTCATCGTCCGAGGGTTCATGACGCCGTCGATCGCGTCCCTGCTCGGCCGTTGGTTCTGGTGGCCGATGGTGGTTCGCAAGCACGCCACCCCGCTACCGCCCACGCACACACCCGCCGCGGCGGCGCACTAGCACCGCACGCGCAGAAACGTCTGTGGCGGGCCGAGACACTCGGCCCGCCACAGACGTTTCTCGCAACAGGCGTTCATGCGGACTTCGCGACATCCGCGACCAACCCCAGCACATATCGATCTCGCTGTGCGTGTTGCAGAGCCAGCCGGGACACTGCGCCCTCGTGCCTCGGGCTGCGCGTCCTACGACTTCAACCCGGAAGCGACGTCCGCGACCAACTCCAGCACATCATCGATCTCGCTGTCCGTGTTGAAGTAGTGCGGCGAAAGCCGCACCACCGCGGACAGGCCCTTGGCGGCCATGTCGTGCTGCGCGGAAGTGCGACGGGAGAAGTGGCAGGACACCGAATGCCCGGCGAGCTCGGCGACGACGCTGTCCACGGCCTTGTCCGCAAGGGTGAAGGTGACGATGCCGGACAACTCGTCCCCCAAGTCCCACACCTGCGCGCCAGGGATCTGCGCAAGGCCCGCCCGCAGCCGCCGCGCGTTCGCCCGCAGCGTCGCGCTGGCCTCTTCGACGCCGACGCCCAGGAGGTAGTCCACCGCCGCGCCGAGCCCGAGGAAACCGGCGATATTGCCCTCCCACTGCTCGAACCGGCTCGCGTCGTTCGCCACCTCGTAACCGTCGGGGCTGGTCCACGCTGTGGTGGATGTGCCGAGCACACGGGGCTCCAGACCCGCCGTCGTCTTCGGATTGACATACAGGAACCCTGTCCCGCGCGGGCCGCGCAACCATTTGCGCCCCGTGGAGGACAGCGCGTCGACACCGGACTCGGCGACGTTCACCGGCAGCTGGCCCACCGACTGACAGGCGTCGTGCAGGACCAAAGCGCCATGCTGGTGGGCCAGCTCCACCACGTCGCGCACCGGGTTGATGAGCCCGCTGTTCGTCGGAACCTCGACCAGCGAGACCAGGCGCACCCGGTCGTCCAACATCGCCGCCAACGCGTCGAGGTCCACCCTGCCGAACTCGTCGGACGGGATGACCTCGACGCTCACCCCATGTGTTTTGTGCGCTTTGAGCGCGTTGACGGCGTTGCTGGGGTAGTCGGCGCGACAGGTGAGGATGCGCTCCCCCGGTTGGAAAGGCACCGCGGAGAAGAACTCGTTCCACGCCCTGCCCGCAGAGTCCAGGAGCGCGATGTCGTTCGGGGCGCAACCGATCAATTCCGCAATCGACTGCTTCACGCCCGCGAACCGATCCCCTGCCATCTCCGCTGCGCGATACCCACCGACCTGGGCTTCGAGCCGCAAATGGCTGATCACGGCGTCGAGCACCGGCAACGGCGGCAACGAGGAGCCTGCGCTGTCGAAGAAGAGCGTGCCCATCACGCCAGGGGTGTCCGCGCGGATGCGATCGAGGTCGAAAGGCATACCGGCAGTCTAGCCCCGCGCGCAGTCCCGAGGTTGCCAGATCCTTGTCGAAACACGCCCTGTCGGAACACGGAAAAGCAATGCGCGGCGCGCCCGCTCAGGCGGGCATGCGCGGGGAAGCATCAGCGGGCTCAACGGGCAGGGTGCGCTGATCGGGCTTGGGAGGCCGCCGCGTCTTCGGAGTCCGCGTCGTGGGCCACAGGCTCCCAGCGGCCGATCACCAATGCGAGCGCCCCGATGGCCGGGGCAAGGGCGATGACCCAGAAGACGCGTGTGGACAACGCTGCCGCGAGGAGCGGGAAAAGGAACAGCGTCACTGCCGTGGCGGCGCTGTCCGCGCCACGGCTGAAGCCGACGCCAGTGCCCCGGATACGGGTCGGGTAGCTGAGCGCGGCGAAAGTCATGAGATTGGCTCCGGGTCCGCTCGCCTGGGCGAAAAGGTACAGCCCGAGCATCGCCAGGGCGAGCGCGATGGCGGCAGTCCCCTTGGGCGCGCCGAGCAACGCCAGCACGAGGAAAGCAACAAGCTGCAGGGCGAACCCGGCCAATGTCATCCGCCAGGCGCCGAACCGGCGCGACCAGCCGATGCCCAACATGCCGCCGGTGAAGGCGAAACCAAGGTTCAAAACCAACGCGAAAAGGATCGTCGTGAGCTCCCCCTGGGACAGGAAGGCCGCAAGGATCACTGGGAGCCCGAAAGCGACCGAGTTGTAACCGAAATTCTGCGCGGTGTTCGCGACGAGGTTCTGCAGCGTCCGGCGCCGGTAAGGCGGTTGGAACAACTCCCGGTAGCGTTGGCCGGCGCTGGCGTGCTGCCTGTCCTGACGGGCGTCGGGGGCCACCCGCGCGTCCACGCCGTAGCTGCGCCGCAGGATCGCCGCCGCCCCGGCAAGGTCGCCTTGGCCCGCGGCCCAAGTCGGGGACTCGTCGATATAGCGTTTGCGCACCGCGATGATGGCGAGCGCGGGGACCGCGCCGAACCCGACCACATACCGCCAGGTGTGCTGATGCCAACCAGCTGGCAGGAACAAGTAGATCGCCAGAATGACGGCATAGCAGGCAGTCGTGGCCGCGTACCAGGCCGGGCACCAGGCGGCGGTGCGGTCCGATTTGCCGCCCCGCCCTTTCAGTCGGGAGAACTCGGCGAGGAACGCCATCGCGACCGGCAAATCCATGCCGACGCCGACTCCCATGAGAAAACGGAAGCCGATGAGCATCGCCGCGTTCACAGAGAGCGCGGCCCCGATGGCGGCCACGACGAAAAAGACCATGTCTGCCATGAAGACCCGGTACCGGCCGATGCGGTCGACCAGCGCTCCGCCGAAGAACGACCCGACCAGCGCGCCGAGCGAGATCGCGCTGACCACCAAACCGAGCTGCGCCGATCCGATGTGGAACTGGTCGCGCACGGCCTCCTCGCCATAGGCGAGCGAGGTCAGATCATACGCGTCCAGGAAGACGCCGCCCAACGCGAGCAGAACGATCACCCGCGCGTTCGCCGCCCGCGCCGCCCCTCGGTTCACAATGTCCGAGACATCCGCCGCGGACCGTATCCACACGACGTCGTCGGACTGCTGAGACTTGTGCACTGCCGTTGTCACGGGTTCCCTTCTGACGGAAAACTTCTCGCTCTGACCGAGAATTCTTGGGCCACAAAAAGCGAAAGTGTAATGAAATGACTGCTCGGAGCACAGATCCATGCTCACCGTGCGTCGAATCCACGAATGGGCGCATGCGGACTGCGACGTCCGAAAACCGCTCGTCATCTCTGCGGCGCGATGGCAGAGTGGACGCATGGGCACAGCAGGAGGCCGCACAGGCCCCGGGATGGATTTCGCGGCTGCGTATCGGGCCATCACGTCCCGCGACGCCCGGTTCGACGGGCAGTTCTACACCGCGGTGCGCACCACGGGGATGTACTGCAGACCATCCTGTCCGGCGCGAACGCCGCGACCGCAGAACGTCGTCTTCTATCCCACGGCGGCAGCGGCGCATCTCGCGGGCTATCGGGCCTGCAAACGTTGCGCCCCGGACGCGAGCCCCGGATCGCCGCAGTGGAATCTGCGCTCCGACGCGGCCGCCAGAGCCATGCGGCTCATCGACGACGGCGTGGTCGACCACGAGGGGGTGGACGGGCTCGCCCGCCAGCTCGGCTATTCCAGCCGGCAGCTGAACCGTTTGCTTGTCGCGGAGCTCGGAGCCGGGGCTTTGGCGCTCGCCCGCGCCCGCCGAGCCGCCACGGCGCGCACGCTCATCCAAACCACCGGCATGGGCTTTGCCGACATCGCATTCGCCGCAGGGTTCTCCAGCGTCCGGCAGTGCAACGACACCATCCGAGCATTCTTCGCCGCCTCGCCGCGCGAGCTGCGCCGCAACACATTTCCAGCGGATGTCCGCGCAGGCGCGATCGCGCTGAGGATGCCCCTGCGAGGCGCGCTCGATACGCCTTGGATGCGCTGGTTCCTCACGGACCACGCCGCCCGAGGAGTCGAAGAGGTCCGCGGCGGCGACTACCGCCGGACCATGCGTTTGCCGCATGGCTCTGCTGTCGTCTCTGTGCGGGTCGAACCGGTCGGCACAACCGTGCGCGCCCGATTCCACCTGGCCGATGTGCGGGATCTGAGCACAGCGGTGAACCGCGTCCGCCGCCTGTTCGACCTGGACAGCGACCCGGAGACTGTCGACCAGGCGCTGGCCGAGGCCGAACCGAAGCTCGCCGCGCAGATCGCACAGACCCCTGGACTGCGTATTCCTGGAGTCGCGGACCCAGCGGAGCTGATCTTGCGGACGATGATCGGCCAGCAAATCTCCGTCGCCGCGGCCCGCACCCACATCAGCCGGCTCGCGCAGCTCCTCGGCGACCCTGTCGAGGACCCCGACGCGGCTGGCAGCCTCAACCGGTTGTTCCCGACGGCGCGGCAGCTGGCGGACGACCAAGGCGCCTCGCTGCGCGGACCCGCAAAACGGACACAGGCGATCCTCGCCGTCGCGCAGGCGCTCGCGAGCGGGAAGTTGCAGCCGCACACCGGCATGGACCCCGCCGACCTTCGCGAACAGCTGCTCGGCCTGCCCGGGATCGGGCCGTGGACGGCGAATTATGTTGTGCTGCGGCACCTGCTCGACCCGGACACGCTGCTCGACACCGATCTGGTGGTCCGCCAAGGGGCCAAAGACCTCGGGATCGACCTCAAAGACACCCGCCGAGCCGCGCCGTGGCGGTCGTATTTGGGCTTGCGCCTGTGGCAGCACGCGCTGCGAAAACGAGGCGTTCTCGTGTGAGCGGCCAGGGAGCAGCGCCCGCCCGCGCGGCCACACGCGCCGAGGCAGCTGCTGGTAGCGTGAGCGCATGCTCCGAGCGCTCGCAGTGGCGATGACCTGTTTCATGGGCCTGTGCCCAGCCGCGGCAGCGCCTGCGACACCGTCCGCAGCCAGGGCCTGCGCCCGGTTCATGGACATCGACCAGCTGTTGGAGCAGGTCATCAGCCCATACCAAGGGCAGCAGGAGCCGACCTCGGACCAGGCGAGGATCGCGATTCTGGCGCTGCGCAATGCCAGCACGAAAGCCAATGCGCAGCTCGGCGCAGCGAGCGAGGAGGTCGCGTCAGCGATCGGCGACTACGCCCAAGCGGCTTCGGACTATGCCGACGCGCTCAACACAGAGGCCAACGCCGGTTCGCAGAGCCAGGCCGAAGCCGCTTTCGACGCGGCGAGAGCCTCAGCGACGGCGGCGTGCTCGCTCAGGACGCCCCTCAGGCGCCAATAGACTGCTTCATGTAGTCGAGCGAGTCCCAGAAATGGTCCTGCCAATACGGCCAGTTGTGCGTGCCCGCCGCGTCAAAGACGAACCGGGCGTCAAGCCCGACTTGCTGGGCTTTCTCCTGGAAGCTCTTCGTCTGCGAGTATGCGATGGTCTCCAAACCGGTAGCGCTGACTTTGTCCACGCCGGAAAGGTCGTTGTCCTTCTCGGTCGCCCCGCCCCTGCCGGCTGAGATGTACAGCGGGATGCCTTTGAGATCGTTGATGCGCATCGTCGGGTCGTTCTGCGGCCAACGCGGGCTCCACGGCGGCCCCCACATGTTGTCGCTGTTGAAGCCCTGCTCCGACAGCATCGCGGCGCGAATAGCCTCGCGCATGCCGGGCGCGGTGATGTTGAGGAACCCCGACAGCGCCCCGGCGAAGGCGAACCTGTCACGGTGGTTCGCCGCGAGGATCAGCGCGGCCCCGCCACCCATGGAGAGCCCCATGAGAGCGTTGCCGGTGGAGGAGAGCCCTTGGGCTCCCAAGAAATTCGGCAGCGTCGTGCCGATGAAGGTCTCCCACATGTACCGGTAAGGCTGGTTGTTCAGGTTGCTGGGCGCATCCCAGTCGGTGTAGAAGCTGGCGTTGCCGCCGACCGGCATGACCACGGTGATGCCTTTTTTCGCCGCCTCGTACACATTGGTCATATGCTCCCAACCGGACACGTCCCAGGTGGCGCGCAGCCCGTCGAGCAGGATGACGCTCTTCTTCGAACCGTTCGTGGCCCGCCACAGCCGCACTTTCACGTCCGGCATCTCGGGCGTGGGCACCATGTGCTCCTCCACCCCGTCGTTGGGGTCGGAGCCAGCGTGATCGTCCGGGGGGGTCGCGAAGGCGCGGGGCATGTGGTCCGCGAGCACGAGTCCGGCGGCTCCAGCACTGGCGAGCAGGCCGAAGCGCCGCCGCGAAAATGAGCGGTTCGGCCCCGCGTCGGCGGCACGAGGGGCGCTCTGCGCAGAATTTTCCATGAGGGTCCTTTCGGAAACGACCTTTCGAGGGTCGCACATATCGCTGCGGGCACGCGAGTCCCACGCCGTCGCGGGGGGACATGCTCCATCATGGCCAGCCAGCCTGTGCGCACTCTGAGAGGAGGCCTTGCGCCCGCCCGGAATCGGGCTCGGAGTCTGTTTTCATCTGATCCGAGGCAAGCCGGTGGTTCTCTTCCCAGGACGGCCAACGGCGGGCGCCGCAGAGCTGGACGTCGCCCCAGGAAAGGCACGGCGAGGGGCGTGCCTTTCCTGGGGCGACCGGACCGCATGGAAAACGAGATCGGCCCCGCACCCTAGGGTGCGGGGCCGATCTCGTTTTGCGTGTCGGATCAAGCGCCGATGGCGGTCTTCATCTGGTCGAGGGAGTTCCAGAGGTTGTACTCCCAGTACGGCCACATGTGGGTGCCCCAGGGCTGGATGTTGTAGGTGACGTTCACGCCAGTGGCGTCCGCGGCCTGCTTGAACTTCTCGTCGTCGCCCTTGATGATGCCTTCGAGGAAGCCAGCCGAGAAGCTGTTGATGGGGCCGTAGTTCGCGTGCTTCGCGTAGTCGTCGTCCCAGGGGCCCTTGTCGCCGTTGCCCCAGGAGAGGTACAGCGAGGTGTTGCGGAGCTTGTCGAGCTGCGCGACCGGGTCGTTGGCTTTCCAGGTGTCGTTGTAGCCGGGTCCCCACATGCTGTCACAGCTGAAGCCCTGCTCCGACCACATCGAAATGCAGATCTGGCCTCGGCTGCCGTCGTCGAGGTTCATGTAGCCCGAGTACGCGGCGGCGAACTTGTACTTGTCCGGGTAGTTCGCGGCCAAGATGAACGCGGACGAGCCCGCCATGGACAGACCGGCGATCGCGTTGCCGTTGGGGTCCAGGCCCTGCGAGGCCATCCACGCCGGGAGGGTCTTGCCGATGAAGGTGGCCCACATGTACCGGTAGGGCTGGTTGTTGCCCTGGCTCGGCTGCTGCCAGTCGGTGTAGAAGCTGGCGTTGCCGCCGACCGGCTCGATCACGTTGACGCCGTGGTCCGCCAACAGGTGCGCGTTGGTCTCGTGCTCCCAACCGGAGACGTCGTTGGTGGCGCGCAGGCCGTCGAGCAGCACCACGGACTTCTTCGAACCGTTGGTCGCCCGCCACACGCGGAGCTTCACGTCCGGCATCTCGGGGGTCGGGACGTAGTACTCCTGCACATGGGCGAGGGGGCCGGGGTCGTCAGCCGAGGACTGGACCGCGGGAATGGGGCCCGGGTCCTCCATGGCGCTCGCCTGCGGCGCGCTGGCGAAGCTGAATCCAAGAGCAGCGGCCATCACCCCCGCCGATATTTTCAGCACACCTGTGCGACGTTGCATACTTTTCCTTTCAATGTTCTTCCGCCGCGTGACCCGTCATTGCGCGCAACAGCGGCAATATTGCCAACCGTGGCGGCAGAACGGCAAACCCAGCGAACCTCTTCGCCGTGTCTTCGGATCCGCATGGGCCGCGAGCACCTGTTGGGCTGCGGCACCGCTCTCACGCGGCGAGGTACACGATACAGAGTATAGCCGCAAAAACCGTGGACAAAATCCGCAATTCTCAGGAGAGTCACAGCGGATCGTGACGACTCAGACACCCAAGGCCGACCGAATCCCCGGCAAAGCCTTCCACAACTCCGCTTTCCAATACGGCCATGAATGCGTGCCCTGCGGGGTGAAATCGAATCTCGCATGGACGCCCAGCTCCGCGAATCGGCGTTGCAGGGCCTGCGCTTCGGAGTTGGCCATTCCTTCGAGCATGTGCGCGTTGAGCGCGTCCAGGCCCGCGCTGCCCGCGTCGAGCGAGGTCGTCCCGCCGCCGCCGGCCGAGACGAACATGGACACCCCGCGCAGATCGTCGGCGCGCATCGTCGCGTCGTTCTGGACCCAGCGCGGGCTCCACGGCGGGCCCCACATGCTGTCGCTGTTGTAGCCGCCGTCCCCGAGCATGATCGCGCGGATGGACTCGCGCGCTCCGGGCGCGCTCACGTTCACGAACCCGGAGAACGATCCGGCGAAGGAGAAAAGCTCCCGGTGGTTGGCGGCGAGGATGAGGGAGGCCCCGCCTCCCATCGACGCGCCAGCGATGGCGTTGTGCTGCGGGTCAAGGCCGATCGAAGCGAGGAACCTGGGCAGCGTGACCGCGAGGAACGTCTCCCACAAATAGCGGTACGGCTGGTTGTTGAGGTTGCTTTTGGAGTCCCAATCGGTGTAGAAGCTCGCCCGGCCGCCGACCGGCTCGACGATGTTGATCCCGCTGAGCGCGATGTTCTCCGCGTCGGTGTTCTCCTCCCAACCGCTGCGGTTCGCGGAGGCGCTGAGGCTGTCGAGGAGGATGAGGGATTTTTTGCCGCCGCCGGCCGCGCGCCAGACGCGGACTTTCACGTCGGGCATCTCCGGGGTGGGCACCATGTATTCCACCGCCTCGGCGTGGGCCGAGGACGCGAAGAATTGCGGGAGCGCCACCGCGCCCAGCGCCAACGCGGGCAACACGACCCAGACCGGACCAGTCCGCAGCCCGGACACGACGAAACGGCTCCACTGGAGCCACACACTGCCGAGCCGGGTCACAGCTGAGCATAGTACCGTTCACACACACATTTCATCGGCGTTGGCGACCGTGGACGCGGTATGCTTTCCACGTCGTGACCCCACCGAATCTTTTCTGTAAGGCGCAAGAAACACTATGAGCGAGCCGACGTTGACCGAGAAGAGCCTGATCGCACCGTTGGCTCCGCTGCCCGAAGACCCCGAGTTGTATTTCGAGGAGTCCTGGCAGGCCGGGCTGGGGGATTTGGACGCAAACCGCCGGCCCCGGCTCGACTCGGTGGCCCGCTACCTCCAAGACCTCGGGCTCGACCATCTGGTCGAAACAGGTTTTGACGACATCCACCCCTACTGGGTCGTGCAGCGCACGGTGATCGAGGCGCACGCCCCGGCCCCGGACGTCATCCGCGAACGGTTGACCTTGCGCCGCTGGTGCTCGGGCATCGGCAAATTCTGGTGCAATGTGCGCATCCAAGTCGTCGGAGACAAAGGGTCGCACTTCGAGACCGAGGCTTTCTGGATCAACTTCAACAAGGAGACCAAGGGCCCGGCGCGCATGTGCGACGACTTCGTGGAGAAGTTCGGGCGGGCGACCGAGAACCATCATCTGCGGTGGAAGCCCGTCCTGGGGCAGGAGCCCTCCGCGAGCGCCGTCTTGTCCCCTTGGCAGTTGCGCGCCACCGACATCGACCAATTCCGGCACGTCAACAACGCGGCCTACTGGGAGGCGGTGGAAGACCTGCTCAGCGGCTCTGAACTGCTCGCCGGGCGGTACCGCGCGATCATCGAGTACATCTCCCCCGTCCAACCCGCCGAGCAGATTGTTTTGAGCTCCGCGGTCACCGACGAGGAGGCAGACATCTGGTTCCTCGTGGAGGGCAAAGCGAAAGCGGTGGCGAAAGTCATCAAACTCTAATCAGCCCCGGCCACGGAACAGCGCCGCCGCGCACAAGCGCCTGAAGCCCGTCAGGCCCGGGTGTTGAGCGCCTTGATCATGAGCTTGGTCGCGCTGTCGCATGAGTCGCCGCCGGACCCGAAGACCGGTTGCACCCACCAGCCGATAATGCCCTCGGTCTGCGATTTCGCGACCGAACCGCAGATCGACGCGTCGCCAGCCGGGTGGGCGATGATGCCTTTGGAGCCGTCGAAGTCCCGCCACTGGTTGTCGTATTTGAGGAAATCCAAGGTTTCTTTCTCCCGGTCCAGAGTCCCCGTCTCGAACCAATAAAAAGTCACCTCCAACGCGGACGAGCCGCCCATGACGTTCCACCGGCACACCGCGCCGTTGAACGTCTGGAACCTGGCCTTCATGCCGAGCACGTCGAGCATCTCTTTCTCGTTGATCAGCTCGCACTCGTGCATGAGGTTCTCGTACGGGTCGGCCTCTTGCTCGCGCACCGTGGTGTTCGTGGGGCCCGCCCCGCCCGACCCGGGTCCGCAACCGGTGGCCGCCGCGGCCACCAGCGCCAAAGCGGCTGCCAGTGCTCGGCGGCTCATTGCTTCGCCCGATCTATGGTCAGTTCTGCGAGCTGGCGCGTCCCTTCGCAGTCGTTTTGGCCGGAGCCGCGCCTGCCGAGCTCCACGGACCACTCGATGAAATCGTTGCCGAAGTCCGCGCCGAGCTCGCAGAGGTTCTGGTCTTGCTGGTGGATCAAAAAGCCAGGGTAGCCGCGGATCGTGATGCGCTGGACGTCGTCCCTGGTCTTGCCCTCCCACGACTCCTCACGCCCGATCGGGCTGCCCCGGTACCAGGTGAACGAAGCCTGCATGGAACCGGCCACGGTCCATTGGCAGGTCACCGAATTGCGGAATTGCACCCTGGCGCTCGCCGCCCCGAGCTTTTGGGCGACCTCTTGCGGCGTGAGCCCGGCGCATTCGGCGAACATCGGCCCGTTCGGCTTCGCCGGACCCGCCTGCCTGTCGCCGCCGGCAGGGGTTTTCGCACCGCCGCCGGCGCAACCGGCGAGGACCCCTGCGCAACCGGCGAGGAAAACCACGCCCGTGAAAAATGTCGGGAGCGCGCGCCAGCGGCGCTGGTGGAGTTCGTGCTGCTCGGCAATCATGTCTTCAGCATCGTACCCGGCCAGCCTGAGAGAGCTGAAGCCTAACCGAGGCAAATGCGCGACAACTTGTCCTCGGCGGTGTTGATCTTCTCTTTGGCCCCGTTCATCTGGTCCGGGGTCGCCCTGCCGCTGAGGATCTGCGACAGACCGTCCAAAGCGTCGACGTATTCGCCCACCGCGCTGCCGATGTCCGAATCCGGGTCCGCGTCTGCCGAACGCATCTGCGACTCGGCGTCCTTGAGCTCCTTCTGCAGCGCTTTCGCCTGGTCTTGTCCCGGCTGGCCGGCGTTCAACGCGTCGACGAAATCGTTCCACGCGGCGATGACCCCGATGTATCCGAGGATATGCTGCGAGCACACGACCTGTCTCGCCGCGGCGGCCCTGCTCGAAGAAGCTGACGCCGAGCTGACGGAGCTGCTCGAACTCGACGACAGGTACGACGTGAGCGCGGGCTGGTCCACGCTCCCCTTGCCTGCCACGACCTGCGTGCAACTCGCCAGCAGCACACCGGCGGACAAACACAGCCCGGCGACGCGCTTGTTGCCCAAACCCAAGAACCCTGCCATGCATGCAGCGTAACGCACTGGCGCCCTAGAGGCCAGATCACCGGTCCCGGCGCCCTGCCGCACAACGCCCGCAGGCCCCCGGCGAACCGGGGGCCTGCGGGTCGCAGAACTCAGCAGATCACTGGTATTCGCTGAAATCGTAGTCGTCCAACGGCACAGCGGGGCCGGAGTGGCTGTAGCGCGCAGCGCTGTAGTCCACGCCGTAATCCGCGTCGGAACCGTAGTAGCCTTCCGCGAAACTCGGCAGCGAGTACGCCGCAGCGCGCGCGGCCTCCGTCGGCTGGACCTCGATCTGGCGGTAACGGGCGACACCCGTGCCAGCCGGGATCAGCTTGCCGATGATGACGTTCTCCTTCAAGCCGATGAGCTTGTCGGAGCGGGTGTTGATCGCAGCGTCCGTGAGCACGCGGGTGGTCTCCTGGAAGGAGGCCGCCGACAGCCACGAGTCGGTCGCGAGCGACGCCTTCGTGATGCCCATGAGCACCGGGCGGCCCGCCGCGGGCTCGCCGCCCTCGGCGACGATCCGACGGTTCTCGGCTTCGAACTCGCCGCGCTCGGTCAAGGAACCCGGCAGGAACTCCGAGGAGCCCGAGTCGATGATGGTGACCCTGCGCAGCATCTGCCGCACAATGACCTCGATGTGCTTGTCGTGGATGGACACGCCCTGGCTGCGGTACACCTCTTGGACCTCGTGGACCAAGTGGATCTGCACCTGGCGCGGGCCCATGACGCGCAGCACCTCGTGCGGGTCGGAGGACCCTTCGAGCAGCTGCTGGCCGACCTCGACGTGCGAGCCGTCCGCGAGGACGCTCTCCGAGCCGTCCTCGCCGCGCAGGACCTTCAACCGCTGCCGCTTGGAGAGCTTGTCGTACACAACCTCTTCGCCGCCGTCGTCGGGGATGATCGTGATCCGGTAGAACCGGTCGTCGTCCTCCAAGCGGATGCGGCCGGAGACCTCGGCGATCGGGGCCTTGGCCTTGGGCACACGCGCCTCGAACAGCTCCTGGACACGGGGCAGACCGCCGGTGATGTCCTCACCGACACCACCTTGGTGGATGGTGCGCATGGTCAGCTGCGTGCCCGGCTCGCCGATGGACTGGGCGGCGACGATGCCGACGGCCTCGCCGATGTCCACCAGTTTGCCGGTCGCCATCGAGCGGCCGTAGCACTTCGCGCACACGCCGTTGCTCGTGGTGCAGGTCAGGACCGAACGGACCTTGATCTGCGAGATCCCGGCGCCAATGAGCTCGTCGATGGTGGCGTCGCGGACGTCGGAGCCCCGGTCGACGATCACGTTGCCCTTCGCGTCGGTGACGTCCGAAGCCAAGGTCCGGGCGTAGGCGCTGGTCTCGACGTGCGGGTCGCGGATCAGCGAGCCGTCGGGGCCCTTGGTCGCGATAGCCACGTTGATGCCGCGCTCCGTGCCGCAGTCGGACTCGACCACGATCACGTCCTGCGACACGTCCACCAGGCGACGGGTCAGATAACCCGAGTCAGCGGTGCGCAGCGCGGTGTCCGCGAGGCCTTTGCGGGCGCCGTGGGTGTTGATGAAGTACTCCAACACCGTCAGGCCCTCTCGGAAGGAGGACTTGATCGGACGCGGGATGAACTCGCCCTTCGGGTTCGTCACCAGGCCCTTCATGCCTGCGAGGGTGCGGGTCTGGGTCATGTTGCCGGTCGCGCCGGACTTCACGATCATGATGATCGGGTTGTCGTCCGGGTAGTGCGACTCCAGCGCGGCCCCGACCTCTTCGGTGGCCTGCTTCCAGATCTCGACCAGACCGTCGCGACGCTCCTCCGAGGTGAGCGCGCCGCGCTGGAACTTGCGCTCCAGGCTGTCCGCGCGGCCCTCGTAGGTGTCGAGGATTTCGCGCTTGTTCGGCGGCACGAGCACGTCGGCCATCGACACGGTGACGCCGGAGCGGGTCGCCCAGTAGAAACCGGCGTCCTTGAGCTTGTCCACGGTCTGCGCGACCACGATCATCGGGTACCGCTCGGCGAGGTCGTTGATGATGACGGCCTGGCGCTTTTTGAGCATGACCTCGTCCACGAACGGGTAGTCCGAAGGCAGCAGCTCGTTGAACATGACCCGGCCGAGCGTCGTGTGCGCGGTCCACGCCTGGCCTCGGGTCCACCCCTCAGGGAACAGTTCGGCTTCGAGCTTGGCCGGCGGGCGTTGCTCGGTGAGCCGGATCTTGATCGGGGCCTGCACCGACAGCACGCCTCGGTCGAGGGCCATGATGGCCTCGGCCGGGCTCGTGTAGACGCCTTCCTCGTGGTGGTCCTTCTTCGCGGCGGTGAAGGCGCCCTTCGCGTCGTCCTTCTGCAAGGTCAGGGTGTACAGGCCCGTGACCATGTCCAGGCGGGGCATGGCGAGCGGGCGGCCCGAACCGGGGGAAAGGATGTTGTTCGAGGACAGCATGAGGATGCGGGCCTCGGCCTGCGCCTCCGCCGACAGCGGAAGGTGCACGGCCATCTGGTCGCCGTCGAAGTCGGCGTTGAAGGCCTCGCACACGAGCGGGTGCAGCTGGATGGCCTTGCCCTCCACGAGCTGCGGCTCGAAGGCCTGGATGCCGAGGCGGTGCAGCGTGGGCGCGCGGTTCAACAGGACCGGGTGGCCGGAGATGACCTCTTCGAGGACGTCCCACACCTGCGGGCGGTGCCGCTCGACCATGCGCTTGGCGGATTTCACGTTCTGCGCGTGGCTGAGGTCGACGAGCCGTTTCATCACGAACGGCTTGAACAGCTCCAGCGCCATCAGCTTCGGCAGACCGCACTGGTGCAGTTTGAGCTGCGGGCCGACCACGATGACCGAACGGCCGGAGTAGTCGACGCGCTTGCCGAGCAAGTTCTGGCGGAAACGGCCCTGCTTGCCCTTGAGGAGGTCGGACAGCGACTTGAGCGGACGGTTGCCCGGCCCGGTGACCGGACGGCCGCGGCGGCCGTTGTCGAAGAGCGCGTCCACAGACTCCTGCAACATGCGCTTCTCGTTGTTCACGATGATCTCCGGGGCGCCCAGCTCGATGAGCCGCTTGAGGCGGTTGTTCCGGTTGATCACGCGGCGGTACAGGTCGTTGAGGTCGCTGGTCGCGAAGCGGCCGCCGTCGAGCTGCACCATCGGGCGAAGCTCCGGCGGGATCACCGGCACGGCGTCGAGCACCATCCCGAGCGGGCTTTTGCCGGTGGCCTGGAACGCCGCGATGACCTTGAGCCGCTTGAGCGCGCGGAGCTTCTTCTGCCCCTTGCCCGAGCGGATGGTCTCGCGCAGGTTGTCGGCCTCCGCCTCGATGTCCAGGTTCTCGATCAGCGTCTTGATGGCCTCGGCGCCCATCGCGCCGGTGAAGTACTCGCCGTATCGGTCGGAGATCTCGTTGTACAGCATTTCGTCCACGATCATGTCGCGCGGGGAAAGCTTGACGAACGTGGTCCACACCTCGTCCAGGCGGTCGAGTTCGCGCTGCGCGCGCTCGCGGATGTGGCGCATCTCGCGCTCGCCCGCGTCGCGGACCTTCCGCTTGGCCTCGGCCTTCGCTCCCTCGCCCTCAAGCTCGGCGAGGTCGGCTTCGAGCTTCTGCGCGCGTTCTTCCAGGTCGACGTCGCGCTGGTCGGTGACGGACTTCTTCTCGACGGCCATCTCCGCCTCCAGAGTGGAGAGCTCGTTGTGGCGCATCTCGTTGTCCACGGAGGTGATGACGTACGCGGCGAAGTAGATGATCTTCTCAAGATCCTTCGGGGCGAGGTCGAGCAGGTAGCCGAGACGGCTCGGCACGCCCTTGAAGTACCAGATGTGGGTCACCGGCGCGGCGAGCTCGATGTGGCCCATGCGCTCGCGGCGCACTTTGGCCTTGGTGACCTCCACGCCGCAGCGCTCACAGATGATGCCTTTGAAGCGGACCCGCTTGTACTTGCCGCAGTAGCATTCCCAGTCCCTGGTCGGGCCGAAGATCTTCTCGCAGAAAAGGCCGTCCTTCTCGGGTTTGAGCGTGCGGTAGTTGATGGTCTCCGGCTTTTTCACCTCGCCGAAGGACCAACGGCGGATGTCCTCGGCCCCGGCGAGGCTGATCCGGAGCTCGTCGAAGTAGTTGACGTCGATCACGTTCCCTGTGCTTCCTGTCTAGTCAGTCTGACTGGTCTTGTCGTCTCGGAATATGCGCTGTGTTGATGTGACGGACTGATGCGGATCAACGGGCCAGGTCGTCGACAGTGGCCTGCTCGCGGCGGGAGAGGTTGATGCCGAGGGACGCGGCCGCGCGGTCCAATTCGTCGTCGTCGGTGTCGCGCATCTCGATCGCCGCGCCGTCCTTCGAGAGGACTTCGACGTTCAGGCAGAGCGACTGGAGCTCCTTGAGGAGGACCTTGAAGGACTCGGGGATGCCCGGCTCGGGGATGTTCTCGCCCTTGACGATGGCCTCGTACACCTTCACGCGGCCCACCACGTCGTCCGACTTGATGGTGAGCAGCTCCTGCAGGGTGTACGCGGCGCCGTAGGCCTGCATGGCCCAGCACTCCATCTCGCCGAACCGCTGGCCGCCGAACTGCGCCTTGCCGCCCAGCGGCTGCTGGGTGATCATCGAGTACGGGCCGGTGGAACGGGCGTGGATCTTGTCGTCCACCAAGTGGTGCAGCTTCAAGATGTACATGTAGCCCACCGCGACCGGATGCGGGAACGGCTCGCCGGAACGGCCGTCGAACAGGGTCGCTTTGCCGTCGGGGCCGACGAGCACTTCGCCGTCCCGGTTCGGGAGCGTCGACGCGAGGATGCCTTGCAGCTCCTCTTCTCGCGCCCCGTCGAAGACCGGTGTCGCGGCCCGCGAGTTCGGCGGGGCTTCCAGCGCGTCCTCCGGCAGGTTCTGCGCCCACTCGGGAAGCTCGCCCTTCTTGTCCGCTTCGACCTTCCAACCGGTCTTGGCGACCCAGCCGAGGTGCGCCTCGAGGATCTGGCCGATGTTCATACGACGCGGGACGCCGTGGCTGTTCAGGATGATGTCCACCGGGGTGCCGTCCGGCATGAACGGCATGTCCTCGATCGGGAGGATCTTGCCGATGACGCCCTTGTTGCCGTGCCGGCCGGCGAGCTTGTCGCCGTCCTGGATCTTGCGCTTCTGGGCGACGTAGACGCGGACCAGCTCGTTCACGCCCGGGGGCAGCTCGTCGTCGTCCTCGCGGCTGAACACGCGGATGCCGATGACCTTGCCGGACTCGCCGTGCGGGACCTTCAGGGACGTGTCGCGGACCTCGCGGGCCTTCTCGCCGAAGATGGCGCGCAGCAGGCGCTCCTCCGGGGTCAGCTCGGTCTCGCCCTTCGGGGTGACCTTGCCGACCAGCACGTCGCCGTCGCGGACCTCCGCGCCGATGCGGATGATGCCGCGCTCGTCAAGGTCGGCGAGGACCTCGTCGGAGACGTTCGGGATGTCCCTGGTGATCTCCTCGGCGCCCAGCTTGGTGTCGCGGGCGTCGATCTCGTACTCCTCGATGTGGATCGAGGTGAGCACGTCCTCTTCCACGAGGCGCTGCGACAGAATGATCGCGTCCTCGTAGTTGTGGCCTTCCCACGGCATGACCGCGACGAGCAGGTTCTTGCCCAGGGCCATTTCGCCGTTCTCGGTGCAGTGCCCGTCGGCGAGCACTTGGCCGGTCTCGACCCGCTGCCCCTCGTCCACGATCGGACGCTGGTTCGCGCAGGTGCCGTGGTTGGACCGGGCGAACTTGCGCAGGCGGTGGGTCTTGCGCGAGCCGTCGTCGGCGAGCACCGTGATGTAGTCGGCGGAGACTTCCTCGACCACGCCGGTCTTGTCCGTGACGATGACGTCGCCCGCGTCGATGGCGGCGCGCAGCTCCATGCCGGTGCCGACGAACGGGGACTCGCTGCGGATCAGCGGCACGGCCTGGCGCTGCATGTTCGCGCCCATGAGCGCGCGGTTCGCGTCGTCGTGCTCCAGGAACGGGATCATCGCGGTCGCGACCGAGACCATCTGCCGGGGCGAGACGTCCATGTAGTCGACCTGGTCGGAGCCGATGTACTCGACCTCGCCGCCCTTGCGGCGGACCAGGACGCGCTCCTCGAGGAACTTGCCGTTCTCGTCGAGCGGCGAGTTCGCCTGCGCCACGACGTAGCGGTCCTCCTCGTCGGCGGTGAGGTAGTGGATGTCGTCGGTGACCTTGCCGCCGACGACCTTGCGGTACGGGGTCTCGATGAAACCGAACGGGTTCACTCTTGCGAAGACCGAGAGCGAGCCGATGAGGCCGATGTTCGGGCCTTCCGGGGTCTCGATCGGGCACATGCGGCCGTAGTGGGACGGGTGCACGTCGCGGACTTCGAGGCCGGCGCGCTCGCGCGAGAGGCCGCCGGGGCCGAGCGCGGAGATACGGCGCTTGTGGGTCAGGCCCGACAACGGGTTGTTCTGGTCCATGAACTGCGAGAGCTGGCTGGTGCCGAAGAACTCTTTGATCGCGGCGACCACCGGGCGGATGTTGATCAGGGTCTGGGGCGTGATCGCCTCCACGTCCTGGGTGGTCATCCGCTCGCGGACCACGCGCTCCATGCGGGAGAGGCCCACGCGGATCTGGTTCTGGATCAGCTCGCCGACCGTGCGCAGGCGGCGGTTGCCGAAGTGGTCGATGTCGTCCACTTCGACCGGGACTTCCGTGCCGCCGGGCGGGGTCATCGTCTCCGGGATGCCCGGAGTGGCCTCGTGCAGGCGCACCAGGTATTCGATGGTGGCGGCGATGTCCTCGACGGTGAGCGTCGTGACGTGCGAGGGCACGACTTCCGACAGGCCGAGCTTCTTGCCCAGCTTGTACCGGCCGACTCGGGCGAGGTCGTAGCGCTTCTCCTGAAACAGGAGGTTGTCCAGCAACGCCTGCGCGCCTTCACGCGTGGGGGGCTCGCCGGGGCGCAGCTTGCGGAAGATGTCGAGCAGCGCCTCGTCCGTGCCCGCGATGTTGTCCTTCTCCAAGGTGGTCATCACGATCTCCGAGAAGCCGAACCGCTCCACGATCTGCTCGTTGGTCCACCCGAGGGCTTTGAGCAGCACGGTCACCGGCTGGCGGCGTTTGCGGTCCACGCGCACGCCGATGGTGTCGCGCTTGTCCACGTCGAACTCCAGCCACGCGCCCCTGCTGGGGATGACCTTCACCGAGTGGAGGGTCTTCTCCGTGGACTTGTCGATGCTGCTGTCGAAGTACACGCCGGGGCTGCGGACGACCTGGGACACCACGACGCGCTCGGTGCCGTTGATGATGAAGGTGCCTTTGTCGGTCATCATCGGGAAGTCGCCCATGAACACCGTCTGGCTCTTGATCTCGCCGGTGTTGTTGTTGATGAACTCGGCGGTGACGAACAGCGGGGCCGCGTACGTCATGTCCTTGTCCTTGCACTCCGCCTCGGAGGCCTTCACCTCGTCGAAGCGCGGCTCGGAGAAGGAGAGCGACATGGAGCCGGAGAAGTCCTCGATCGGGGAGATCTCGTTCAACACGTCCTCAAGGCCAGAGGTCGGCTTGCCTTGGCCGTTCAGATGCTGGCCGCGCTCCAGGGAACGTTCGCGCCACCACGGCGCGCCGATCAACCAAGCGAACGAGTCGGTCTGCACATCGAGCAGGCCTGGCACTTCAAGCGGTTCGCGGATCTTCGCGAACGAGACTCGACGTGGGGCTCCGGGGTGACCTGCCTTCGTTTGGCGCGAGACTGCCAAAATGAGTCCTTCCAGCACTATTGTGGCCTCGGGCCCCAAGCCCGACGCCGTTGCTTCATTCACTCAGCTTGCAACGCTGAATCAGTTTCCGGCGCGCTCCTCGTTGCCCCTGCCCATGCGACCGTGTTCCGGACCTGCCGAAGCCGCCATGCCGAAGTTCGGCATGGCCTGGGGACGACCCAACAGGGAAAACGGTTGATAGACGTGCATCATCGAGCGCAAGGCTTCAGAGTACCACAACACCGGGGCACTCCGCACCCCCCTCGGTGTGATTTGCGTCGTGGCGAAACAACCGCCCTGACGTTGGATCTAGCTTGCACCGTGATCGCCTCCGCGTCAAGCGACACGACTCATATCGTGCGTCACAATATTCGCGCCGTCTTGGACGGGGCCGCCGTACGGCTCGCTGTCCGCGGCCCCACCGAGTTGCCAACCCTGGATTGCGGACATGCGGTCACTGTGCGTGGCGACAGACCGCCCGCGTGGCGGATCAGTTTGGCGGTGGCGGTCGCCAAGCCTCGTTCAACTGGTACCTCAGCTGGGCCTCCGTCCGACGCGAGGACTCGTGGACCTCGTCGATGAACGCCTGGGTTCGCTCGGAAAACCGCACAGTCCGCACCGCGTCGTACTCCTCGGGGCCGAAGTACTTGCCGAAACAGGCAAACGCCCAGGCCAACACAATGCCGACGACGAAGAGCAGGAGGAATCTGGCGAAGGCGCGAGCCGAACCAGGCGCCGCGTGCATGAGGGCCATGCTCGGGGAATGGTAGAAGTACCAGAACACCAGCAACCCGCCCGCGCCGCCGACCGCGCGCTGCCGCAAACTCACCCATCCGACGTGCTTCCATTCCCCAGGACGGCTGTCCCGGCCCTCTCGGACAGTCCTCCAGAAGATGAGGAGCCCACGGGCCCCGACGAACACGCTCCCCGCCACCGGCACGAGCGCGAGGCCCACCGCGAGCGCCCGGTTCTGCAACCACTGGCCTTGCGCGCACAGCACGACGGCTTCAGCAGTGATCCGCACCGCGAGAGCGGCGATCCAGACGAAAAAGACTGTCCACACGACACGGCGGGTCCAATACCACGCTCCCCGCTTCGCCCAGCTGCGCCCAATCAGCGGCAGCTTCTCGGGTTTCTCCGTCCTCGCCCGTTGTGGCTCCTGAGCTGCGGGAGCCAACAGCGCCGTGTAATCCACCGGCGGCAGGCCTTGGGACCGCCGCACAGCGTCGTATTCCTCGGGCGCCGCGTATTTCTGCAAGAGCGCGAGTATCTCCCACACTTGTGTGCCCAAAACGTATCCCCCGCCGAAGCAGAACAAGAACAAAATGACCGGTATCCGTGCCGCAGAACCCATCACTGCTTTGTTCTTCTCCACGAACCAGCCATGCCAGCGGAAGTAACGACGATCTGTGTCTGTGATGCGGTCTCGTTTGCGAGCCATCGCGAACCGAAACCGGACATACCCCTCGCAGAGTCCTAGCAGAGTGAGGATGGCGTAGACACCGAGCACCGCAACACGCGCTCCAGGACTATTGCTCGTACCTCTGAGCACGCCCTTCAGCACAGCGAAGGACACGAACGCCACGACGAGAACGATAAGGAGGGCGACAAAGACGATCCAGCCTCGCCGCGCCCAGTAGGCCGCACCACGCTTGTGCCAGGTGGTGCCGAGGTACTTGACCCGTTCAAGCTGCGAGGATTCAGGCCCCTTTGCCATAGGTCGCTCCTATCCGAAGATGCTGTGCCAGACTTTTTTTCCGGCATCCTCAGTGGCGTGCCAGGCTTTTTTGCCGGCGTTTTCGACCGTGTCTTCGGTCTTGGAAAGCGTTTGATCGATGCTGTCGTAGGTCCTCTCCGCAGAGTTGGCGGCACCATGCCAGATGCCGCCAAGCACGCCATGGTCGTGGATGTCCTCGGACCAATGCTCGTGGAAGGCCTGGTGGGCGAACTCCCCGACACCAGCTGCAATGAAGACACCGCCGACGACCGCATCCACTGGTACCCCCGCCTCGGGTCCCGCCAACCAGGCCGCTGCTCCAATGCCGGCCAGCACACCGACGCCTGCCGCAGCCCCCTCTTTGGCGTACGAGGTCACGGGGTCGCCGCCCTTCTCGATGTCGTCCTTGCCTTGGAAATAGGCGATCCCCGCGGCTGCCGCGATGTCGAGCACCGGCACGTCGCCCAAGAATTTCAGCTCGGGCGCCAGCTTGCTCAATGTCTTCGAGACTGCGGGGAGGTCGTGCAGCTTCGTGTTGAGGATCTTGGCGAAAGGGAGGTCTTTTTGGTTTTTCAGCTCCCCGATTTCCGCATTCAGACTGCCTTCAATCCTTTGGAAATCGGCGAGGGCGCCGTCCTTCCCCTCCATCGCGGCGACGACCCGGTCGATGTCGTAGCCCTTGCCGGAGACAAGCTTCTGGATCTCCGTTTCTGCGTTCTTCAGAGGCGCTTCGAGCTTCTTGTGCTGCGCGTCGAGTTTCTTGTCGAGATCCTCGAGCCGCATGTTCTTGGCCTCAAGCTTCGCCGTGTACAGGCCCCGGAGCACCGCCCCCATGGTGATCGCCTGGTCGGGCGCGAGCGTGCTATCGCTCTTTTCCTCGAAAATCGGCTCCACCATCGCCTTGAGCTTGCCCAAGGTCTCCAGCCGGTAGGTCCGAGCCGCGTTCATCGCGTAGTCGTAGGCGGCCTGGTACTCCTTCTGCGCGTCAAGGGCCGACTGCACAGCGGGGGCTTCCGGGTTGCCGGTGACGGTGAGCGGGAGCGGCTTGCCCGAGCCCATGTCGATCTGCGCGCCCCGGCCTTTGCAGGAATCCGCCGCGTTGTACAGGGCGGATTCCACTTCTTGCAGTTTGTCCCCCAGATCGCCCACTGCCGCGCCGATCAGGCCGATGAACGTCCCCACGCTGCCGACGTTCGCGGAGTCCCCGGACCACCGTCCCCGCATCTCCTCCCCCGCCGTGCCGCTCCAACTCGCGTCCGAGCCCAATGTGGCAACCGTCGCGGACAGCTCGGAAACGACGCCGTTCACTTTCTCCGGGGCGGATCTCATCTTCGCCCCCATGGCCTGCAATCCCGGGATGTCCCCGCCGACCCAACTCATCGCGCCTCCCTCAGTGCTTGTACTCGAAGTCCATGTCCTCGAACAACTCCTCGTTGTCGATGTCATGGCGCTCGTACGAGTCATGGGCGTATTTCACCTTGCCCGCGTGCTCTTTGATGAGCTCGGCGGACTTGATGGTCAATTCTTCGATCCGGCCTGTGACGTACTGGAGGTAGTCATTGAGCGTCCCGTCGCCCGTGTCCACAGGCTCCGCCTTCACGGCTTCGACCGCCGCTTCAAAATCAGCGTGCCCCTGCTCGAACTGCTGCGACATCGCCGCGAGGTCGTCAAGGACGACTTTGGACCAATCGCCCATACTTCACCTTCCTTCGTTCATCGCCGCCAGCGCGGCGAGAGCCGCTTTGCTCCACCGAGTCGACACGACGCCGGGCTCCGGGTCCAGCAGCAAAGCCGTCACCTCGCCGTGCGACAACAAGCCTTGAAACTGCTTCGTGGACAACAGCGCCCACGGCTGGTTCGGGCCAAGCTGCTCCACAAGTTTCTGTTGCGACGAGAAGCCCACCGCCAAGGTCACGTCGTCGGGCTGCTCCCACAGCTCCACGAACATCCGCAACCCGTTGTCCGCCTCCAATGGGAACGCGGGCACGACCACCATGCCAGGCACGGCGGCAGGATCGACCACCGCGCTGACCGCCGGGGACTGCTCGTGCGCGAGCAACGCTTCTGCTTCTTCTGCTGTGAGCACACGGCCATCGGCCCGGACGACGCGCTCGACCGTCTCTTCTTCGTCCTCGTAGTGCCCCCAGCGCTTCGAGTCGCTGTCCCAATCCGACACGCATGGGGCTCCTTTCGGCTTTTTCGCTTTGCTCGTCCTCATAGGTGAGACGCGACACAGCCGCGTCTGGTTCCCAGAAGCGGCAACCTTCCCATCACGGTTTCCGCGCCGTGTCACCGCAGGATGCAAAGCCTGCCTGGTGCGCCCTGCCGCGCGGCGCTTCGCTCACACCAGGTTGGGCATTGGTTTCGGGTTGTACTGGTCGAAACTCTGCGCCCACGCCTCGAAACGCTCCAAAGCCCCGTTCGCGTCGTACTTGGCGGTCCGGCTGCACAGATCCGCGTTGTACATCTTGTGCATGAGGTAGCCGAGGTCGTAGAGCCACTGCATATTGCCGTCCGGGCCGCCCTCGCGCCAGATGTGGGCGGTGGCCAGGCGCGTGGCCTCCCACGCGAGCACCACGCGCCACGCGGAATCGAACGAGCCTGCCGCGAGGCTGCGCAACTGCTCGCCCCGCTGTTGCGGGTCCGCGAGCGAATCCCGCATCGCGAACAGCATGTTCTGGTCCTGCACATTGCTGAGGTCGCCAATCAGCCACGCCTTGGAGTCGCGCAACGTCATCACGGCGAAACTCTGCGCGGTGTGGTCGAACGCGGCGAGGTGCGAGGACAGGTCCGGATTCGGCGGGAACCATGGCTCGGTCGAGGACAGCGCCTCCCGGATCTCGGACATGACCGGCACCCAGCCGGACCGCTCGCCCGACCAGTTCCCCGACGCTTGCCCGAGCGCCATGAGCACCCAGTGCGAGGCGAGGTGCGCGAGCCCGGCCATCCGCCATCCTGGGATCGGCAGCCCCGCGGGCGCGATCTCGCCCCGGTCCGCCCAGAGGCTCGCGAGCCGTTCCAAACGCAGATACAGGCCCCGGTTCGCGCTCGCGAGCGGATGCGTCAGCCGCAGGGCCGACGCCACCGGCTTGCCGTCCGCGAATCCGGGCACTTGCTCGCGAGCTGTCCGCAGGTCCAACACGACCGTGTTGTCCAGATGGCCTTCGCCGGAAGCCGCCTGGGCGTGCGTGTTCACGCCCAATGCCCGGTCGCGCAGCTCCGAGCCCATCTCCTCCGTCGTCACGACGGCGCGGACCTGGGTCAACGCGCCGCCGTGCACCATGCCTTCGGCGAAGAGCACCGCGGCCTCGGCGGCGGTGCGCGCCCGTCCGAAGGCCCCGAGCCCGTGCAGGTAGTCGCCGGGCCAGGATTCCAGCGACCCTGCGGCCGCGCTCGGCACGCCTCGGCCGCGCAGCGGGGCCAGCATCGGGCCCTGGTTCGTGAACCAGAACCACCTGGGCCCCTCGGTGGCGTGCTCGCCGAACACGAACGCCCACTCCAGTGCGGGCATCCCTTCGGCGAGCTTGCGCAGCAGCTGGCCTTCCTGCGCGGGCTCCAGCAGTGGGGCGAACGCGAGCTTGCCTTGTTCGGACTCGTGACCGCGCAGCAGCCATCCAGTCAGGAAGTATTGCACCGCGTCGTTCCACCACGCCGCACCGGAATCCCGCGCGACCAAGTGCTTGTGTTGGCGGTCGCGGTCCTGCCACGGGAAGACCGGGGCGCGGGACGGCACCGGGTACGGGTTGTTGCCTTGCACTTGGGTGTTCGCGTACGAGCCCGTGACCGGGTCCACGCCCCTGGACACCTGCTGGTAGCCCGGTTGCACCGGCGGCGGGGCCGGGGCCTGCGGGGTGATCGACTGGTAGCCCGTGGTCGCGGGCTGCTGGTGCAGCGGGATCGTGCCCTCGCGAATGCCGGGGGACATGGGCGCGGTCGCGGACGAGGACGACTGCAACGTCTGCGCCGGTGGGGTTTGCGGCGGCGCGGCTGGCTGCGGCGGAGGCGGGGCGCTGTGCGTCTGCGCGGTCGGGGCGCCCTGCGGCGACTGTGCCTGGCTCAACCCGGCGCCCTGGTGCGGCTCGATGGTTGTCGGCTTCGCGGCTTCCGCGCCCCGCAGGGCGTCAACGCCTGCGGGCTGGTGCCCGATGGTGCTGCCTTGCGGCATCTGCCCCATCAGCGCGTTGTTCCCGCTTGCTTGCGCACTCGGCGCGGACGGAGCCGACGGCTTCCACCCCGCAGCAGCATTGCCCGAAGGAGGCGGCGCGAACCCCATCGCGGGAGCAGTCGTCGACCCGAACTGGTTGAAGGACGCGGATTGTTCTTGCGCATAGCTGAAGGGCTGTTCGGTGCCTCCCTGGGAGCCATAGATGCTCGAGTCCATTGAACGATCTGCTAGATTTGCAACGCCTTTCCACTGCTCAGGATTTGAACCGCCACCTGCACGGCCTGCAGTGCGCTCACTAGAAGCAATTGGAGCCGCAGAATCATCCCTACTTATTTCTGCTTCGCCCCCTGAGCCTCGGTGTTTAGACTCGCCCACTCCGTGTTGGTCGATTGACTTTTCACCGCTCTTGACAATCTGTTCTTCATCCTTATTGCCATGACGGCGTTTCGGTGAACCAGAATTAGCATCCGATCGCGGTTGTTGTATCAAGTTCTTCATGCCGAAGGGCTGCTGCGGAGGAGCCGGTATCTTCGGGAGATCGTCAACACCAGACCCTCGACCCATGACCCTACTCCTTTGGCGCGCGCCCCCAGTGCAGCCCAAGGGCAATCAGCAATACCGACGAACATCACGCTACCCGTCGGTCGCGTTCACGTCAAGGCAACCGATACGCGATCATTGAATACCACACGCTGCATCGATGGCATCCGCTGATGATGAGTAGTCCCCGTTGAAAACAGCGTTCCGCTCATCTGTACCAGCTTGCTCAATGTAGAGCTTGGAAAGCTTGCGCATCGCTGTCACAAGAGTCCTCCCCTTGTCCGCCACATCTGCGGACAGCTGCGGCGCGAGCTGCGCCTCGATGAGGTTCGCCGCGTACTTGAAGACAATGCCCGCGTCGGCCGCCTGGCCCGCCAACCACTGATCCGGGTCCTTCCACTGCGGGCGTGGACGACGGTCATCGCCCCGCGTCGCAGCCGCGAAACGCTCTTTCGCGTCATCCGCCTGCTGGATCTGCTTGGAGTACACCTCGCAGAAGCCCTGTTTTGCCGTATCCGGACTCGACGCGGGCACCGCAGCAAGCTTCGGCGGCACGGCATCAGACGACCCCGCCGGACACGCCTTGAGCAGATCGTTCGCCGCTGGGGTGTATTTGTCACCGTTCGGATCCAACTTGTCCGAACCCGCGTGCTGTGCATAGAGCCGCGCCCGCTCATGGAGGATCTGCACAAAATCTCCGAACTTGCTCGCCAAATCCTTCGGCACCTGCGGGGTCACCGCCCCATCAATCTGATCAGCCCCATACACAAAAATTACGGCAGCCGCGTTCGCAGCGTCAGTCATCGGTTTGTCGTAGTCTACTCCCCCGCGCAAGGGATCCTCTACTGCTTTAAAAAATGTCTGGTTTGCGGTGTTTGTGCTCTCCACCGCGTCACGGAAGGCCGCGCACGCCGCCTTCTGCGCCGCGACAGCCGGGTCAGCATTCGGCGCGGCCGAGGAGGAGCTCCCCGACGCAACCACGCCCGGAGCCGCACCCCCGCCCCGGTCGCACCCGGACACGAACACACCCGCCGCCAACAACGCCAACCCCGCGCCAAGAGAAGACCAAACGCTCATAGTGTCGAGCCTAACACGCCCAAAACCCGCCCCAACTGGCCAGCCCAGCGCTGACCAGCCTGCTCAGCTCACGCGATCCCGCACAGCGTGTCGATGCTGTCCGCGCTTGGGCCGTACCCATTCGGCTCATGCACAGCAGCCTTCATCGCATCCGTGCTCTTCCGTTCTGTATACAGACCGCCCAGCTTGCGCATCCCCGCCACCAACGACTTCGCCTTCTCCGCGATGTCCGGCGGCAGCTCGGGGCTGATGCTCGCCTCCAGCGTGTTCGCCGCATACTTGAAAATAATGCCCGAATCCTGCGCCTGCCCGGTGAGCCACTGATCCGGATCATCCCACTGCGGGTCGGGGTGATGCTCATCCCCCTTCGTGGCCGCGCCGAACCGTGTGATCGCGTCCTCGGTGTTCTGGATCTGCTTGGAGTAGACACCGCAAAAAGCCTGCTTCGCCGCATCCGGGCTCGACGCAGACGCCACAGGAAGCTTCGGCGGCGAGGCGTCAGAGGAGCCTGCCGGGCACGCCTTGAGCAGATCTTTCGCCGCAGGGGTGTATTTGTCACCGTTTGGATCTAACTTGTCCGTACCTGCGTGCTGTGCGTAGAGCCGCGCCCGCTCCTGCAAGATCTGGACAAAGTCTCCGAGCTTGTTTGCCAGATCCTTCGGCACCTGCGGCGTCACCGCCCCGTCGATCTGATCAGACGCATACATGAAAATCACCGCCGCAGCATTCGCCGCATCCGTGATCGGCTTGTCGTACTCCACAACACCGCCCCGTTTGGGATCTTCTATAGCCTTGAAAAAGGTTTGGTTCGCCGTGTTGGCGCTTGTCACCGCGTCACGGAAGGCCGCGCAGGCCGCCTTCTGCGCCGCGACAGCCGGGTCGACACTCGGCGCCGACGAAGCAGCGCTGGACGACGCGCCCCCGCCCGGAACCACAGCCCCGCCCCGATCACACCCAACAACCAAAAAACCCGCAGTGAACAGCGTCAACGCTACGCAAAAAGAAGATCGAGCGATCATCACCAGAGCCTAACACGCCACAGCTACATGCCAGCCGATCAGCCCAAGAAAAACCGGATTCAGCAGCTCGCAAAATACCGCACGCTGCATCAATGGCATCCGCCGCCGGAGCGTAGTCGCTTTTGAACACCGCAGTCCGGTCGGCGGTGCTGGACTGATCCGTTTAGAGCTTGGAAAGCTTGCGCATTGCCGCCACCAGAGTCTTCTCCTTGTCCGCCAGCTCTGCGGAAAGCTGGGGCATGAGCTGCGCCTCGATCAAATCCGCCGCGTATTTGAAGACGATGCCCGCGTCCGCCGCCTGACCCGCCAACCATTGATCCGGATCGTTCCATTGCGTGTCAGGATGGCGCTCATCGCCCCGCGTCGCAGCCGAGAAACGCTCTTTTGCGTCGTCTGCCTGTTGGATCTGCTTGGAGTACACGCCGCAGAAATTCTGCTTCGCCGCTTCCGAGCTTGATGCGGGAGCAACGGCAAGCTTCGGCGGTGAGGCGTCAGACGAGCCTGCCGGACACGTCTTGAGCAGATCGTTCGCCGCAGGCGTGTACTTTGCGATATTCGTATTTAGCTCTTTACCCCCCTTGTGCTGGGCGTACAGCTGTGCACGCTCGTGCAGGATCTGCACAAAATCTCCGAGATTGCTCGCCAAATCTTTCGGGACCTGCGGTGTGACCGCCCCATCGATCTGATCGGAGGCATACATGAAGATCACCGCCGCCGCGTTCGCGGCATCGGTCATTGGCTTGTCGTACTCACTCTCTCCGTCACGCTTCGGATCGTTGACCGCATTTAAGAACACCTGGTTCGCCGTGTTGGTGCTCGCCATCGCGTCGCGGAAGGCCGCGCAGGCCGCTTTCTGCGCCGCGACAACCGGGTCCACACTCGCCGCAGAAGAAGCAGCACTGGACGACGCGCCACTGCCCCCGCCCGGAGCCGCAGCCCCGCCCCGATCACACCCAACAACCACAAAAAACGCCGTGAACAGCGCCAAAACGGCACCAACAGAAAAACGACCCGTCATCACCCGAGCCTAACACGCCAAGCCCAGCCAACTCGCAAACGGGAACCCCCATGAATCAGACTGCCACCGGGCCTCCGCGCCCTTGCGGCGTACGATCAGCCGCATGCTCCAGGAGAAAACCCTCCGCACGGCGACGCGGCGGAGCCGCATCCAAACCCCGAATGAGCGGACCGCCCGATCCTGATGCTCTGCATCAGGCGGCGGGCGAGGCGGACGCAGCCGCCTTCGTTCCCCCGCCCCCAACGGCTCGGCCAAAGCCAGCACTGGCGCAGCGCGTCGGCCAGGCTCGAAGCCTTCTGCCTTGGACCGCGCCGGTCGACAGCGCCCTAGCGGGATTGTTCATGTTCCCCGTCGCGATCATCTCTGTGCTCGTGCCGTTGTTGACGCGCCAGGGAATACTGGACATCACCGCAGGCGTCGTCAGCGGCGCGCTGCTCGTCGCCACTGGAGCGCATCTGCTGTGGGAAGTCGTCGCATTTGGCAGGTTCCAGAACAGCGAATCCTGGAAGAGCGACCCGAAACAGCCCCTCGTGTACGGCACGCTTCCGCTCGGGGTGAAATTGCGTTGGCTCGCGGTCGACGCGACGCTTTTCGGGTTGGCTTTTATCGTGCCGTGGCTGATCCGGGCGGTCGGGCACTGGGCACAAGGGAAATGAGCCTCAGCCCTCACCCCGCAAGAGACCGCCCAGAGCGGGGGCCTCGCACGCCACCGCATACCCGCCAATGACGTTTTCCCCGGTCACCGCCATAGCCGCCGCGCGGCCCCGAAGCCCGCACGCACTGCTCACGCCGCGTCGTTTTCGACCATGCCTTCCCAGGCGCGGCGGGCCTCCTCCAACACCCCGTACGTGTCGGACATGAGCACCGCGTCAATGCTGCCCGGGTTGGGGCAGCCGAAGGACTGCGCCTGCTGCCAATAGATCATCACAATTTTGAAGAACCCGGCCCGACGCGACGCGAACCATTCCGCGCCCCTGTGGAGCGCGGAGGCGGTCTCGCTCCAGTCCGCGAGCGCCGCTTGGACGTCCTGAGCGGCCTCGGCGAACTCGTTGTGCATGCCCCGCTCCAACGCGCCGGCGGCGGCATGGGCGGTCTTGGCTTTCAGCGCCGCGAGGTCGCCGCTCAGCTCCTCGCATTCGGCCTGGATCTGTTGGGCGAGGCTCGCGAGTTCGACGAACTGGCCCTCGTCAAAGGTGGGGAAGTAGTGTTTCTGGTCGACCAGCTCGCCGGCTCCCCGGATATCGCCGGTGAGATAGTCCATCGTCAACCCCGCCATGAACTCCCTTTCCTTCCACCGTGCCGCGCGCCCGGCTTCGAACTACCAGTACCGACCATTATCGGCTAACTCCGCCGTCGCGTCAACCCTCGGGCGAATCCGGCACACGCTCCCGCGGCGGCGGGCGGTTATGGCCCAACAACAACGCTTTGGACTGCATGTACTCCTCGGCGATCGGACCCGCCCATTCCCGCAACGGATGCCTCGCGAGCAATTCCAGGACCGTCGGACGAGGAGGACGGGTCTCTTTCGTGTCCCTGCCCCACTGCGTCACCTGCGTGTACTGCTCGATGTAGCGCTCGTATGTGCCCGAGGTCCACTCGTCCTCGGAGCCGCGTTGGGTCAGCACGGCGTCGTCGTGCGCGGCCCACTGCCCGAACACAAGGTCCCGCTCGAAGGAGGCGGGGGCGCTGGACCCGACGATCAAAAGCGACCATGGGTCCACCTCGACCCACAGGCACATACCGAACTCTTCGTTCTCCATCTCGTACACGCACTCCACGCGCAACGCCCACGGCACGGGGCTCGCTCGGCCTTGGCGGCGCACAAGCTCCCGGTACCGGGCGACGGGGTCCTCGACCGACGCGGCGACCGCCTCGTACTCCTGGAGGCGGTCTTCGGCGTGCTCCTTGTTGCGCACGAGCGCCGACCTGTCCAGGGCGTACATCTCCACGAATTCCGGGGGAGACGCCGTCACCAGCTCCACGAGGTCGTTCGCGGGCTTCGGCGCGCCCCTGGCCTGGCCGCGGACCTTCCAGTCCTCCTCGAACAGCCGGTCCTGGACGGCCGACGCCCTGGCCTGCGCCGCTTTGGGGAGGTCCGGGCCGCCGCCAAAACCGAACCCCTTCGCCGCCAAGAACGCCGTGTTCCACGCGTGCAGCGCCGCTTGAGACGCGGCCGCTCCATGACCGAGCAACACCCCTGCGGGCCAAGAGCCCACGAGCATCTGCGCGACCTGCGCCGCGCCGCAGAACCCCTGGCCCACCCCGGAAAAAAGCCGTTCGGCTTGATCGGCGAGCGTTCCCCGCCGGCCAAAAATCCTCGCGTGCAACTCAGGGAAATCGGGGCCGAGCTCGGCGATGCCCTTGGCGTTCACGTCGAGCGGCGAAGCTTCCACCGCCGCAGGCAGCCCGCTCGGCGGATCATAGTGACCGGCGCGCCCCAACGCGTCGAAGGACACCCGTCCGGCGAACGGGTTGTAGAGCAAGCCCATTCCGCAAAGCCTACCCGGCCCGGCCAGGCTCAGATCTCGCGGGCGACTTCAGCGAGCCCTTCAGCCGAGGCGCCGTCCTGCTCACGTTGCACCCCGACTCCCGCGCGCGTCTTCGCGATCAACCCGTCCAACCGGGCCACGACGCTGTCCATCTGCCCCACCCGGTTCTCGGTGTGCGATTGCAGCACAGCGCGCGCGTTTTCGCCGCTCGCGTCGTCCGGGTAACGCACACCGGCGGCCGCCTCGTAGAACCGCTCAGCAAGGCCCAATGCCTTATGCGCGACATCGTCGACCCTGTTCAGAATGGATGCGACTTCATCGGCGACATGGCCGGCGTCCGCGTTCTCTATCCCAGTCCCCATCTCGGCCCTCTTTCAGGTCTTCACATATCGATTCCCGCCAGAATCGGCGACTTCGACCAGGCTACCCCGCTCTTCCACAGAGCGCAAGACGCCCGAGCACGCGGCACATCAGATTTTCGGTGGCGGTCGCCAAGCCTCGTTCAACTGGTACCTCAGCTGGGCCTCCGTCCGACGCGAGGACTCGTGGACCTCGTCGATGAACGCCTGGGTTCGCTCGGAAAACCGCACAGTCCGCACCGCGTCGTACTCCTCGGGGCCGAAGTACTTGCCGAAACAGGCAAACGCCCAGGCCAACACGACACTGACGACGAAGAGCAGGAGGAATCTGGCGAAGGCGCGAGCAGAACCAGGCGCCGCGTGCATGAGCGCCATGCTCGGGGAATGGTAGAAGTACCAGAACACCAGCAACCCGCCCGCGCCGCCGACCGCGCGCTGCCGCAAACTCACCCATCCGAAACCCATTGTCTGCCTCCAACGGGAACGCTGGCACGACCACTATGCCGGGCACGGCAGCAGGATCAACCACCTCGCTGACAGTCGAGAGCCGCTCTTGCGCGAGCAACGCTTCTGCCTCTTCAGCCGTGAGCGCACGACCATCGGCCCGGACAACGCGCTCAACAGTCTCTTCTTCGTCTTCGTAATGCCCCCATCGCTTCGAGTCGCTGTCCCCATCAGACACACGTGGGGACTCCTGTCGGCTTTGCCCATCCTCCAGGCGAGACGCGACACAACCGCGTCTGGTTCCTCGGCGCGCAAATCTCCCCGCGCGGCTTCAGCGCAGACTCGGACTCTTTGCCCCCGACGAATCGTGCCTGCTCAGGCGAGCGTTGAGTGCTGCTGCTGAGCCAGGCCCACGGGCCCGGTCGGATCCACAGGCGGCGGTCCGCTTGCCGCGTCCGCCTCGTCCCAGCTGCGCTGGATGGCGAGCTGCGCGCCCAGCGGCAACGAGGGGAGCATGGTCTTGAGCCGATTCCTACGGCGCGTGACGGCCTGACGGAACGGGAGGCCGGGCGTCGCGTGCATTTGGGGAATGATGCCGTCGATCTCTTCCGCGCCGCCATGGTGCATACCGGCGTCGACCAAGGCCCGTTCCTGGGCCATCTGCGCCTCGTCCTTCTCTTCGGACATGCCGATGGGGCCGATCATGCGGCCGTTGAGGAACTGTTTGACGGCAGGCTCCTCGCTGGTGAGCAGCACCTCGCGGGGCCCGAACATGACAAGGTTGCGCCGGTACAGCATCCCGATGTTGTCCGGCACCGTCCGCGCCAGGTTGATGTTGTGGGTGACGATGAGGATCGTCGCGTCGATCTCGGCGTTGATGTCGAGGAAAAGCTGGCTGATGTAGGTGGTTCGGACCGGGTCGAGCCCGGAGTCCGGCTCGTCGATCAAAATGATCTCCGGGTCGAGCACCAGCGCTCTGGCGAGCCCGGCGCGCTTGCGCATACCGCCGGAGATCTCGCCGGGGAGTTTGTTCTCGGCCCCGGAGAGGCCGACCAGCTCAAGCTTTTCGAGGACGATCCGCTTGATCTCGGATTCCTTCTTTTTCGTGTGCTCGCGCAACGGGAAGGCGGTGTTGTCGTAGATGTTCATCGAGCCGAACAGCGCGCCGTCTTGGAACAGGACGCCGAACATTTTGCGGATGTCGTAGAGCCGCTTGGTGCTGCACCGCATGATGTCGGTGCCGTCGATGATGATTTCGCCCTTCTCGGGGCGCAACAAGCCGATGAGGGACTTCAAGAACACGGATTTGCCGGTTCCGGAGGGGCCGAGCAGAACGCTCACTTCCCCCGGCGGCAAGGTCAATGTGACGTCTTGCCAGATATTTTGCGAGCCGAAGGACTTGGTCAAGTCCTTGACGATCACTTCGACGCCCAAACTTCAGCCTCGTGCTTTCTCTGTTGCCTCACCCGGACCGCAGGCCCGTCCTCGGGAGCGAACCGCCCCGATATGCGTTTATGCTATCAGACCGCGCCGATTTGTCCGCGGAGCCTCATTCGCCCACTGGTGTGCCTCGCGGCACATCACAGGGGCCAGGCGTGGGTCTTCCCGAAAAACGATATGGGGTCGGCCACCGCTCGGTGGCCGACCCCATATCGTTGGAGGACGATGCTCACTTGAGGGAGATCGTCGCACCAGCCTCTTCGAGCTTGGCCTTGGCGGCCTCGGCGGCCTCCTTGGAAACCTTTTCGAGAACCGGCTTGGGAGCGCCCTCGACGAGGTCCTTGGCCTCCTTGAGGCCCAGAGCCGGGACAACCTCGCGGACGACCTTGATGACCTGGATCTTCTTGTCGCCAGCGGCGTCGAGGATGACGTCGAACTCGTCCTGGTCGCCAGCGGCTTCGCCGCCAGCGGCGCCAGCGGCGGCGCCCGGAGCGGCGGCGACCGCGACCGGAGCCGCTGCGGTGACGCCGAAGACGTCTTCGAACTGCTTCACGAACTCGGACAGCTCGATGAGGGTGAGCTCTTTGAACGCGTCGATGAGCTCGTCAGTGCTGAGTTTGGCCATGATGGCCTTCCTTTCTCTCTACGGGGCACGAGCCCCTGGTCTTGCGGATTTCAGATGTGAACGATGCGGTTACTCGCCAGCTTGCTGCTTTTGGTCGGCAAGCGCCTGCGAAAGGCGGGCCACCTGCGACAACGGAGCGTTGAGCAGACCCAGGGCGGAGCCGAGCGCGCCCTTGATGGCACCTGCCACCTTGGCGAGCAGAACTTCGCGGCTCTCCAGATCGGCGAGCTTGATGACCTCTTTCTCGGTCAGCACCGCGCCGTCCAAGTAGCCGCCCTTGACCACAAGGGCCTGGTTCTCCTTGGCGAAGCCCTTGATCACCTTCGCGGCCTCGACGATGTCGCCGTTCACGAACGCCACAGCGGTGGGCCCTGCGAACAACTCGTCAGCGCCCTCGACCCCCGCATCGGCGGCGGCACGCTTGACCAGGGTGTTCTTCGCGACCAGATAGGTCGTGTCCCGGCCGAGATCGGTGCGCAGCTTGGTGAGCGAGCTCATCGTCAGGCCCCGGTACTCGGTGACGATGGCCGCGTTCGCCTCTTCGAACCGCTTGGCGATATCAGCGACCTTTTCGACTTTTTCAACTTTGACCAACGGGTCGCCTCCTTTCTCATGTCAAGCGGACAACCGCAGACATAACGCCATGCTGCGAGGAGGGCTTCGGAGAAGATGTCGTGCTGAAGCGCAGAGCGAGAGGCAGCCGTCAGCTCGCGGCGGACGAGAATGGCCCGCGAAAGAGGACGTCCGACGCTTGTTTTCCCTGCGCTGGCCAGCTCGTGGGCTTCGGGCCCGTGTTGTTTCGGCAACACGGGGAACCGAGAGCCCCATCAGCTCTTCAATCCCGAGACGAAGCTGTGATCCTGACCGTATTGACGGTGAACGGAATCTTAACTTAAGCTGTCTCGCAGATGACCTAGCGGTCTACGGTTGAACTTTTTCGGATGGCCGATCAGTTCACGCTGCTCAGCAACCGATCCAATCGACCTGCTCATGATAGTGAGGACTGGCTGATTATGCAAACCATGACGGAGAAGCCCCGCGCTCACGAAGTGCGCCACGGCTTCGCGGAGGCGCCCACGAACGACACCCGAGTCCGGCTCGCCTACGAAGACTGGGGCGACCCGTCCGGGGAGACGGTGCTGCTCATCATGGGGCTCGGCGCGCAATTGACCTTTTGGCCGGAGCTGTTCTGCGAGACGCTTGTGGACGCGGGCTACCGGGTCGTCCGGTTCGACAACCGCGATGTCGGCCTCTCCACGAAACTGCCGGGCTGCGAGGCGCCCGGCCCGAGGTGGATGCGCATACTGCGCTGCCAACTGGGTCTGTCCAGCCCCGCGCGTTACACCCTTGAAGACATGGCCAGCGATGCGGAAGGGGTCCTCGACGCGCTCGGAATCGACCGCGCGCACATCGTCGGCGCGTCCATGGGCGGGATGATCGCGCAGGTCTTCGCCGGAACCCGACCCGAGCGCACCCGCAGCCTCGGCCTGCTGTTCACCACCGCTGTGCAGCGGTTCTTCGCCCCGCCGACCCCCGCGACGCTCGCGAAACTCCGCGAGAACCCGCACCCGGACGCGACACTGGAGGAACGGATCGAGTTCAAGGTCCGGACCATGGCGCACTCGGCGGGCAACCGCTACCCGTACCCGGAAGACGAGCTGCGCGAGGCAATCGCGAGCTCATTCCGCCGCTGCGAGGACTCCACGGGACTGCTTCGCCAGCTCGACGCGATCTGCGGCAGCGGCGACCTGCGCCGGTACCACAGCGGCATCACCGCCCCGGTCGCGGTGATCCACGGCAGCGACGACCCGCTCATCCCCTGCCGCAACGGCCACGCGCTCGCGAAATGGATTCCCGGGGCAACCCTCACCGTTTTCGACGGCATGGGCCATTCCTTGCCCCCAGCGCTTTTGCCGAACATCGCGCAGGTCCTGCTTGCCAACTTCGAGCGGGCCGCCGCCGCGACGGCGGCGCCCGTCTAACCGCAGCGCCGCGCGCTCGGCCACGAATGGCGGTCAGTAGAGTGGCGCCATGGCGCTTTCCTTCGACGAGTACTCCTCCTACGACGCCCTAGGCCTCGCCGAGCTCGTCCGAACCGGCCAGAGCACAGCAGTCGAATTGCTCGACGCCGCGCTCGCCCGCCTCGAAGCGGTCGACGGCAAACTCAACGCTGTCGTCCATCGCCACGAGGCGTGGGCCCGCAAACGGGCAGCCGGGCCGCAAAGCGGACCGTTCGCGGGCGTGCCCTTCCTGACCAAAAACCTGGAACAACAGATCGCGGGGTGGCCGCACGATTCCGGCAGCCGCGCCTTGCGCAACCAGGTCTCGCCGTTCACTTCGCCAACGATCGCCCGCTGGCTGGCCGCAGGCCTGGTTCCGTTCGGCCAGACCAACAGCCCAGAATTCGGCTCCAAAGGCATCACCGAACCGGAACTGCACGGCCCCACGAGGAATCCGTGGGACACGGAGCGCTCCCCCGGCGGCTCCTCCGGCGGCTCCGCCTCGGCGGTCGCGGCGGGGGTTGTGCCCGCAGCGGGCGCGAGCGACGGCGGCGGTTCGATCCGCATCCCTGCTTCCTGGTCCGGGCTGTTCGGGCTCAAACCGGGCAGGGGCCTCCTGCCAGAAGCTCCCGCCTCTCCGGAACCGTTCCATGGCTACGCGACCCAAGGCGTGCTCTCGCGCAGCGTGCGCGACAGCGCAGCCCTGCTCGACGCCGCGATCGCCGCCGAGCCGTCAGGCTCGTATCTCTCCGCGCTGCCGCAGCGCCCCCTGCTGCAAGAAGTCGGGGCGGACCCCGGCACACTCCGCATCGGCTTCAGCGATTTCTCACCCTTGCGCCCGGACGGCGCGAGCACCGAGGCGGCCACCGCGATGACGACCGCCGCGCACCTGGCCGAGTCGCTGGGCCACGCCGTGGAAGAAGCCAAACCCCAGATCAACTGGACTGAGCTGACCGAAAGCTTTGTGACGCTCTGGACTGCGAAAGCGGCGTACAACCTCGCCGAACTCGCCCGGCTCGGCGTGGACGTCTCCGAAGTGGAAGTCGACAACCGAATCCTCGCCGCGATGGGCTCATCGGTCAGCGCGGCCGACCTGTTCCGGGCGCGGCAATGCTGGCACGAGCAGACGGTGGCGCTCACCAAGTTTTTCGAGAAATACGACCTTTTCCTCACGCCGACCACCGCCGAAGCCCCGCCGAAGATCGGCTCGCTGAACACCTCCGCGACCTTGAAGGCGCTCTCCAAGCTTGTCCTCGGACTTCGTGGCAGCCGGCTGTTCTCGATCAGCAACATCCCGCGCGAAGTCATCATGAAGAACTACCGGATAGTGCCGTACACCCAGCTCGCGAATGTGACCGGCCGTCCCGCGATGAGCGTGCCGCTGCATTGGACCGATACGGGCTTGCCCATCGGATCGCAGTTCATCGGTCCCCTTGGGTCGGAGCCGCGGCTCATCCGCCTCGCGGCGCAGTTCGAGGCGGCACAGCCGTGGAAGGACCGCAGACCAGCCCTCTGAGATGGGCGCTCCTGCCGGGGCCGCCCCAGGCGGCGGGCCCCGAAAACACGGAAAAGCCCCGGCCAACGGCCGGGGCTTTTCGCGGTGTCTTTTCCGAGGCGTTGCGGCTCAGGCCTCCAACAGCGCCCGAGTCTTGGTGGGGTCGACCAGGATAGACGGTCCCATCGTGGTGGCCACGGCGATCTTCTTGAGGTAGCGGCCCTTCGCGGCGGCAGGCTTGGAACGGGTCACCTCGTCAAGGACGGCGCCGTAATTCTCAACCAGCTGTTCTTTGGTGAAGGAAGCCTTGCCGACGACGACATGGAGGTTCGAGTGCTTGTCCACGCGGAAGGTGATCTTGCCGCCCTTGATGTCGGCGACCGCCTTGGAGACGTCAGCGGTCACAGTGCCGGTCTTCGGGTTCGGCATGAGGCCGCGGGGGCCGAGGACGCGGGCCACCCGGCCGACCTTCGCCATCTGGTCGGGGGTCGCGATGGCGGCGTCGAAGTCGACCCAGCCGCCCTGGATGCGCTCGATCAGATCGTCGGAGCCCACTGCGTCCGCGCCTGCCTGCTGCGCCTGCTCGGCTTTCTCACCGACGGCGAAGACGATGACGCGGGCGGTCTTGCCGGTGCCGTGCGGCAGGTTCACCGTGCCTCGGACCATCTGGTCGGCCTTGCGAGGGTCGACGCCGAGCCGGAAGGCGACCTCGACCGTGGCGTCGAACTTGACCTTGCTGGTCTGCTTCGCGAGGTCGAACGCCTCGAGCGGGCTGTAGAGCTCGTCTTTGGTGACGAGCTCCGCAGAGGCGCGGTAGGCCTTGGACTGTTTGCTCATTGTTGCACTTCTTCCTTGATTTTTCAGATTTCTCTGTGTTGAAGCATGTGGTCATACGAGCCGAAGCGGGCTCTCCCACGGGTTTTGGACGCGATGTTTCGTTGTCTGCTCCGCCATGAAGCAGCGGGGCGACGCCGCCCCTGTCAGCCTGTTACGCGGGCTGGTCGACCGTGATGCCCATGGAGCGGGCAGTCCCGGCGATGATGAGCGCGCCGTGCTCGACGTCGTAGGCGTTCAGATCGGGAAGCTTCACCTTGGCGATCTCCTTGACCTGGTCCCAGCTGAGGTGCCCGACCTTGGTGCGGTGCGGGACGCCCGAGCCCTTGGGGACGCCAGCGGCCTTGAGGATCAGCTTCGCGGCGGGCGGAGTCTTGAGGATGAAGTCGAAGGAGCGGTCCTCGTAGACGGTGATCTCCACCGGCACGACGGTGCCCTTCTGCGCTTCGGTCGCGGCGTTGTAGGCGCGGCAGAACTCCATGATGTTCACGCCGTGCTGGCCGAGGGCGGGGCCGATCGGCGGCTTGGGGTCGGCTTGGCCTGCCTGGATCTGCAGTTTGATGAGCCCGGCGACTTTCTTCTTCTTGCCGCCGGAGGCAGCGGGTGCGGGTGGCATGTTGGTGTCTCCTACTTGTTCTTTGTCCGCGCTTTGTTCTTGTGTGTGCGCTGTGGT
The DNA here is from genome assembly GCF_000092825.1 of Segniliparus rotundus DSM 44985. Taxonomy (NCBI): domain Bacteria; kingdom Bacillati; phylum Actinomycetota; class Actinomycetes; order Mycobacteriales; family Segniliparaceae; genus Segniliparus; species Segniliparus rotundus. The sequence goes on from NC_014168.1 coordinate 2,811,635, forward strand.
TCTCGGGGCGCTGTGTTCTTGCGTCTGTTGTCTTTGTCTTTAGATCTTGGTGACCTGGTTGAAGGAGAGCTCCACGGGAGTCTCCCGACCGAAGATCGAGACCAAGACCTTAAGTTTCTGCTGTTCGGCGTTGATCTCGCTGATCGAAGCCGCCAGGTTGGCGAAGGGGCCGTCGTTGACCGTGACCGACTCGCCGACTTGGTAGTCCACCTCGGTGACCGACGCGATGGCGGCGGCGAATCCGTCGCCTTGCTTCGTCTTCGCGGCTGCCGCGGCTTTCTTGGGCTCCTGGCGGGGAAGCAGGAACTTCACCACGTCGTTGAGCGCGAGCGGGGTGGGGCGCGAGGTTCCGACGAAGCCAGTCACACCGGGGGTGTTGCGCACCGTGCTCCACGACTCGTCGTTGAGGTCCATCCGCACAAGGATGTATCCGGGGAGGATTTTGCGGTTCACAAGCTTGCGCTGGCCGTTCTTGACCTCGGTGACCTCTTCGGTCGGGACCTCGATCTGGAAGATGTAGTCCGCGACGTCCAGGTTGTGCACCCGGTTCTCCAGGTTGAGCTTCACCTTGTTCTCGTACCCGGCGTACGAATGCACCACGTACCACTTGCCAGGGGCACGGCGCAATTTGGCCTTCAAAGCCTCGGCCGGGTCCTCGTCGTCCGAGGAATCCGCGTCGTCGGCCTCGTCGGCTTGGGCGGCGTCAACAGCGACGGAGCCGTCAGCCGAGTCGACCAGCGCCTCGTGTTCGGGCGCGCTCTGGTCGGCCGCGGCCAGGGCTTCGTCCTGCTCCGCGTGCTCGTTCTGCTCAGTCACAAACTCTTCCTTTCCATGCTCTTCGTCGCCCTCCCCTACCCGAGCAGCCACAATGCCAGCTTCGCGAAGCCGATGTCGAGAAGGGCGACAAAGGAGACGACCACAGCGACGAAGACGATGACGATCAACGTGTAGGAGACCATCTGCCGACGCTGCGGCCAAATCACCTTCGAAAGTTCGCCGACGACCTCCCGCAGGAACTGCACAACCGCCGCGAAGGGGTTGCGCGAAGCCCCGGCCTGCGAACGCTTGGCTTTCTTGCCTTCCTTGGCTTCTTTCGCCCGGCGGCGCCCGTCCGCGTCCGCGGACGATTCGGCGGACGCCCTTCGGCGGCCCCGCTTGCCGGTGGGGCGGGCGGCTGCGGCCTCCTCGTCCAAGTCATCGCCGTCATCATCGGATTCGGACTGACGTGCCCGTCGGACGGGAACGCGAGAAGCGGCCTGCGTGTCGTCTTGCGACGAATCACCAGGCTCCGAAGCAGCATCGACCTCGTCGTCTTCGACGGAGGCTCCGCTTTTTTCGCTCACTTCTTCCTCTCGATCACGGTTCGGGCGCTTGCTCGGTCACCGGCGGACCGGCGAGGCGACCAGATGCAGGGGCGACAGGATTCGAACCTGCGACCTGCGGTTTTGGAGACCGCTGCTCTACCAACTGAGCTACACCCCTCTGAGCTGGCTTGCGCCAGCCGCAGGTAGTCGCCAGCGTCAAATCCGGGTCCGTGAGCCGACGTGCGCCCAGCATGGAACCATCCTCAACACCAAGGCATTGATTCTAGCGGAAATCGCGCGCCGACACCAATCGGCTTCGGCGGCGGCGGAACGGTTCAGGAAAACTGAACTGTGGCGAGCGACTTTCCGAAGACCTTCTTGCCAGCGCTGGTGGCGGCGATCTGGATCACGCCGCGCCGAGCCTGCGGGTCGAGGGATTTCACCTTGCCGGAGAACTCCAGTTCTGCGGGCCGGTTCGCGGGCACGAGCACCGGGCTCACGAACCGGACTTCGAATTCGAGCAGGCCCGCGCCGTCGCCCAGCCAGGACGTGACGAAGGTCGAGGCGTACCCCATGGTGAGCATGCCGTGGGCGATCACCGTTTCGAAACCGCCCGCGGCAGCGATCTCCTCGTGGAAGTGGATGGGATTGGCGTCGCCGACGACCCCGGCGTAGTTGACGAGGTCGCCTCGGGTGACCCGGAACAATTCGGCCGGAAGCTCATCCCCGACCTGGACATCGTCAAAAGATCGAGCGGCCATGCATCATCACATTCCTCACGAGTTCCTTCAAGGACTCTTCCATAACAGCCCCGGTGTAACCGGCGACCTTTGTGTACCCGATGAGCACAACCTCGTCGGTGCCCCAAATCTTGCCGACGTTCTCCGTCTCGACGATGTCGACGCCGACGGCCTGGCGCATGTTGAGCATCTTCACCGAGCACTCCAGCCGCTCGCCCGCGCAGATCGGCCGCACGAAGGAGAACCGCTGTTCCGCCTGCACGGTCTGGCTCAGATCATAGTCCTTGACGATGTGCTCGAACAAATGCTCTTGCACGAGCAAGCCGATGATCGAGGCGAACGTCGGCGGGCACACGAGGTTCGCGAAGCCGGCGTCGCGCGCGGCCTGCTCGTCATGGTGGATGGGGTCGTAATTGCGCACCGCCTTCGCGAAAGCACGGACCTGCTCCCGGCCTATCTCGTAGTAGTCCGGAAGCACATACGTCTTTCCCACGAAGTCTGGATACTGCGTTGCCTTTTTCTCGGCGTGCGGCTTCTCTGTGGTCTCAGGCACGACGGGGAATGTACCCCTATCCGCCCACGATTCACTAGTAAGGCTTGCCTAATTTTCTTGCGGGCGAGCGCTTCCGCACGCCCGCAACTGGGAAAATGTTGAGAAGACCTAACGAATCGGGCGAAGTGTTTCTTGTCACACCCTAAGCCGGGGGCGTCCCGGAAGCAAGAGCCGGAGGGGCCGACGACGCCGAAAACGGCGGAGCGCGCGCGAAAAGATGGCGCAGAACACACCGTTTTGCCGGCTCAGGCGAACTGAACGGTCGCCAATGCCTTGCCGAAAATCTTTTTCTCGTTCGAAAGAGCAGTCAACGTGATCACACCGGTTCGGGTCTGCGGGTCGAGAGATTTGATCTTCCCGGAGAACTCGATTTCGGCCGCGGTGTCGATGGGCACAAAGACAGGGCTCACGAACCGAACGTCGTACTCACGCACCGCTGAAGGATCGTTCGTCCAGCTCGAGAGGTAGGCCCCGGCATAAGCCATGGTCAGCATCCCGTGCGCGATGACAGTGTCGAAACCGGCCGCCGCGGCGACCCCGTCGTGCCAGTGGATCGGGTTCCGGTCGGCAGCCACTCCGGCGTAGTTGACGAGGTCGCCACGCCTGACCTGCACCACCTTCGTCGGCAGCTCGTCGCCGACTGCCAATCCATCGAAATTAGGCGTAGTTACCACGCATCATCACCTCGTCCACTAGTTTTGCGACATTCTCGTCCATCACCGCGCCCGTGCGCGCAGCGAGCTTCGTCCAACCGACGAGCACCGGCTCGCCGGTGTCCCACAGCGTCGCGGTGTTCTTCGTCTCTGAAATGTCCGCTCCCAAACTGGAGCGGAAGCTCGTGATCTCCACTTCGCAGCGCAACCGGTCGCCCGCGTAAATAGGGCGGCTGTACTGAAACTTCTGCTCCGACTGCACCATCGGCCCCGGCACATAGTTCAGCTCTCGGTACATGTGCTCGTGGATCCTGATGCCGTACGCGGAGGCGAACGTGATGGGAGCCATGATGGTGGGGTGCCCCGCCGCCCGAGCCGCCTCCTCGTCCCAGTGGAACGGATGGAAGTCTTGCGCAGCTCGCGCGAAGTCGCGAATCACCTCCCGGCTGATCTCGTAGTAGTCCGGGTGTGTGTAGACGTAGCCCACATGCCCGGAAAGATCGTGAATCGGGGCAGCGTCGCGCTCCAGGGTTCTTGACATCCGCATAATTTCTATCTACTCGGGGCCGTCGCAACGAGACGGACGGCCCATGACCATAGGACTTCTGCTGCTTGCCGCAGCCGTCGCTCCGATGCGCGGCCACTGGCTCCAACGGCCGCTCGGAATAGGGCCAGCCTACAGCACAAAAACGCCGCATCGGTCCACCTCGCCCTGCGCGAAGGCGCGTCGTGCCCGTCCTTGGGCTCCCGATCGTCGGCCGAACGAACCAGAACAGCTGCCCTCCCCCTGAGTAGCGATGGCCGGACTTGAACCGGCGACACAGCGATTATGAGCCGCTTGCTCTACCGACTGAGCTACATCGCCTCGGACCCTCGGAAGTTTCTGGGCCGCTCGACATTGTTGAGCGCAACAATACCTCTCGGCGTTCCAAGAACTTCGATCAGGAGCCCCGCCCTGCTGCAATCGTGTCCGATATTCACAGGAGAGCCCCCGAGCGGAATCGAACCGACGACCTCTTTCTTACCAAGAAAGTGCTCTACCACTGAGCTACGGGGGCATGTCTCTATGCAGTTACAGCTATGCAATGCAAACCCTCGCCATACAATGGCGAGGGTTTGTGGCAGATGTAGGATTCGAACCTACGTAGCTTTCGCGACGGATTTACAGTCCGCTCCCATTGGCCGCTCGGGCAATCTGCCGGACACGCGCCAGCTTCGCCGACGCGCTGTGCATAGTAGCAGGAGTACCGGGCCGAACGCCAGTTGCGGCGGGCATTAGTCTGTGACCTGCTAAAAATTTCACGCTAGGAGACACCCATGGCAGACTCATCCTTCGACATCGTCAGCAAGGTCGACCGCCAAGAGGCCGACAACGCCGTGAACCAAGCCGCGAAAGAGCTCGCGACGCGATTCGACTTCCGGGGCGTGGACGCGACCGTCGCGTGGACCGGGGACGAGACTCTGCTGCTGTCCGCGCAGACCGAGGAACGGGTCAAAGCGGCCGTCGAAGTGTTCAAGGAGAAGCTGATCAAGCGCGGTTTGTCCCTCAAAGCCGTCAAGTTCGACGACCCTGCCCCATCCGGCAAGATCTACCAGGTCAAAGCCGCGCTGAAGCAAGGGATCGACCAGGAGCACGCCAAGAAGATCAGCAAGAAGATCCGAGACGAGGGGCCGAAGGGCGTCCGGGTGCAGGTGCAGGGCGACGAGTTGCGCGTCTTCAGCAAGAAGCGCGACGATCTTCAGGCGGTCATCTCGCTCGTCAAAGGCGGCGACTTCGACGTCGCCCTCCAATTCACCAACTACCGCTAGCCGAGGAGCCCCCGCGGGGGCCGCGCCTGGACCGCCGGCCTCGCTGAGACCGCTGATCTCACTTTTTGTGGCCCTTGGCCTTCAACTGCACGATTCTCGTCCCGGACCAATCGCCAAGGCCGATGACTTTCGTCGTCGCGAGCCCGGCGGTCGGCGCGGCCTCCGAGATCTCGCTCTGCTCGATATAGCCCGGATGCCCGGTCTTCGGCGAGAGCACCCAGATGAAGCCGTCTTCCGCCAACAGCTCGATCGCGTCCACCAGCGCGTCCACGAGATCGCCGTCCCCTTCGCGCCACCACAGCAGCACCACGTCGACGACTTCCCCCGCGTCCTCGTCCAACAGGTCCGCCCCCAAAGCGTCCTGGATGTCCGTCCGGATTTGCTCGTCGACGTCCTCGTCCCAACCGAACTCTTGCACCACCATGTCCGGAGCAATGCCCAGCTTCTGGGCGGCGTGCTCGTTCGTCTGCGCCGCGCTCACGGCAGTGTGTCTCCTTCTGTTCGGCGTTGCAGTCTCCCTTGATCGTGCTCTATCAACGCCCAGTGGTCAACTGGGGCAAAAGTGACGTACATCAAATTTCACCCTTCGGCACAGGTCAACGCCGCAACGGCAAGCATGCGCGCAGCGCGCGCAACAGCAGAGCGCCGATTGTGCATGCAGTTTTTCACCGCGCTTGCGCAATTTTTTCGCCTCGCTTGCACACACCGCCGCCCGCCAGAACACCCGGCCTGCATAATCCCCGGCCCGAGCCTCGGGGCTCTTGCGCCCGCGCCGAGACAACGCGGGCGAGGCGCCCGATCCGCTGTTCCCAGCGACGGCCCGGCGAACCTGCCACTAGAGGCCCGGCGAACCTGCCACTAGAATTGTGATCTGTGACAGACAAGCACCACGTCATCCGAGAAGGCGTCGCCTCATACCTCGCCGACCACGACCTGCAAGAGACCGAAGAGTGGCTGGAGTCCCTTGACGAGCTGGTCGAGCGCGAGGGCCATGAGCGCGCGCGGTTCGTGATCTTGCGCCTGTTGGAGCGCGCCCATGAAAAAGGCGTGGCGGTCCCCTCGCTCACCTCGACCGACTACGTCAACACCATTCCGACCGAGCTGGAGCCGACGTTCCCCGGCGACGAGGAAATCGAGCGCCGCTACCGGGCTTGGATCCGGTGGAACGCCGCAGTGATGGTGCACCGCGCCCAGGCTCCGGGGATCGGCGTCGGCGGCCACATCTCCACCTACGCCTCCGCGGCTTCGCTGTACGAAGTGGGGTTCAACTGGTTCTGGCGCGGCAAGTCCCACCCATCGGGCGGCGATCAGGTGTTCATCCAAGGCCACGGCTCCCCCGGCGTGTACGCCAGGGCTTTCCTGGAAGGGCGCATCCCCGCGGAACAGCTCGACGGCTTCCGCCAGGAGCGCAGCCATCAGAGCAGGGGCGGGGGGCTGCCCTCGTACCCGCACCCTCGCCTGTTGCCCGGGTTCTGGGAATTCCCGACCGTCTCGATGGGCCTCGGACCCGCCAACGCGATCATGCAGGCGCGGTTCAACCATTATCTGCACGACCGGGGCATCAAAGACACCTCGGAACAGCATGTGTGGGCGTTCCTCGGCGACGGCGAGATGGACGAGCCCGAGTCGCGCGGCCTGTTGCAGATCGCGGCGACCGAGGGCCTGGACAACCTCACCTTCGTGGTCAACTGCAACTTGCAGCGCCTCGACGGCCCGGTCCGGGGCAACGGGAAGATCGTCCAGGAGCTCGAAGGCTTTTTCCGGGGCGCGGGCTGGAACGTCGTCAAAGTCGTGTGGGGCCGCGAGTGGGACGACCTCTTGCGCGCCGACGAGGACGGCGCGCTGGTCAAGATCATGAACGAGACTCCGGACGGGGACTACCAGACATACAAGGCCAATGACGGCGCCTACGTGCGCGAGCACTTCTTCGGGCGCGATCCGCGCACCAAAGAGCTGGTGAAGAACTACAGCGACGAACAGATCTGGAACCTCAAACGAGGCGGGCACGACTACCGCAAGATCTACGCCGCCTACCAGCGGGCGCTGGCCCACAAAGGCCAGCCGACCGTTGTGCTCGCCCACACGATCAAGGGCTACGGCCTCGGCACGAACTTCGCGGGCCGCAACGCCACCCATCAGATGAAGAAACTGGCCCTTGACGACCTGAAACAATTCCGCGACTCGTTGCGCATCCCGATCTCGGACGAAGCCCTCGAGCGCAACCCGTACCTGCCTCCGTACTACCACCCCGGCCCGGACGCTCCGGAGATCCAGTACCTCGTCGAGCGCCGCCGCGAGCTCGGGGGATTCCTGCCGCACCGGCGGACCAGCTCGAAAGCGCTCGCCCTGCCGGACGACAAGCCATACGCGACGCTGAAAACCGGCTCCGGGAAACAGCAGGTCGCGACGACCATGGCCCTGGTGCGCCTGTTCCGCGAGCTGCTCAAAGACAAGGAAATCGGCCACCGGATCGTCCCGATCATCCCCGACGAGGCCCGGACTTTCGGCATGGACTCGTGGTTCCCGTCGCTGAAGATCTACAACCGGCTGGGGCAGCTCTACACATCGGTGGACGCGGAACTCATGCTCGCCTACAAAGAGAGCCCGACCGGCCAAATCCTGCACGAGGGCATCAACGAGTGCGGATCGACCTCGTCGTTCACCGCGGTCGGCACCTCGTACGCGACGCACGACGAGCCGATGATCCCGATTTACATCTTCTACTCGATGTTCGGCTTCCAACGCACCGCCGACAGCATCTGGGCGGCCTCTGACCAAATGGCCAGAGGCTTCCTGCTCGGCGCGACAGCGGGGCGGACCACCCTCACCGGCGAAGGGTTGCAGCACGCGGACGGGCACTCCCTGCTCATCGCGCACACCAACCCGGCCGTGGTCGCCTACGACCCCGCGTTCGCGTACGAGATCGCGCACATCGTCCAATCGGGGCTGAGCCGCATGTACGGGCCGCACCCAGAGGACCTGATCTACTACATCACGCTGTACAACGAGCCGATCCATCAGCCGCAGGAGCCCGCCGACCTCGACGTCGACGGCCTCATCAAGGGCATGTACCTGTTCCGCCACCCCGAGTCGGACACCGGCCTGCAAGCGAACATCCTCGCTTCGGGCGTCATCCTCCCGGAGGCGCTGCGGGCGCAGGAGCTGCTCCGCGAGCATTGGCAGGTCGGGGCCACCGTCTGGTCGGTGACCTCCTGGGGCCAGCTCGCCCGCGACGGGGAGCTGAGCGACCAAGGCGCGCTGCGCCACCCCGACCAGCCGCACCACACACCGCACGTCACCAGCGCGCTCAAATCCGCCGTCGGGCCCGTGGTCGCGGTCTCGGACTGGGCCCGAGCGGTCCCGAACCTCATCCGCCCCTGGGTGCCGAACCGGTTCACCGCGCTCGGCGCGGATGGTTTCGGCTTCTCCGACACCCGCAAGGCCGCGCGCCGCGTGTTCAACATCGACGCCGAGTCCATCGTGGTGGCCGTGCTGCTCTCGCTGGCCGAGGACGGGAACTTGGACCGCTCGGTCGCAGTCCAGGCGGCGGAGCAGTACCACATCGACGACGTTCTCGCTGTGGTCGGCGATGAGCATTAGCGAACACGTCGGAAGCGGCGCATGAGCCCGGCCGCGCGGGGGGGCCCTCGGCCGAGGCGGTCGAAAAAACGCAACCGCGAGCCGCTTCCGGAGAATTTGCTTCGCAGGATTAAGCACTTCTCCGGGCATTTGGCCACCGACGCGGTCCGGTCTATGGATGTGCAACTGCCGTACTTCGCCGAGCTGGACACGAACCAGCGGGCCAATGTGCAGCTCGTGGTGCAGACCGCCGTGGTGAACTTTGTGGAGTGGCTGCAAAACCCCTCCACACAGGTGGGTTTGGCCCTGCAGCCCTTCGAGGTCGTGCCCCAAGACCTCGCCAGACACATCACCCTGTCCCAGACCGTGGATATGATCCGGGTTTCGCTGGAGCATTTCGAGCTGTATCTGCCAGCGCTCGCCAAGGACGAGGCACAGCTCGTCAACCTCACCGAGTCCGTGCTGCGCTACGGCAGGGAGATCGGCTTCGCCGCCGCCGCCGCGTACGCAGAGGCCGCGGAAGCCCGAGGCTCCTGGGACAACCGGCTCGAAGCCGTCCTGGTCGACGCCGTGATCCGAGGCGACGCGAGCGGCGAGCTGCAATCCAGGGCGGCGACCTTGAACTGGGACGCGAACGCGCCCGCGACCGTGATCGTCGGGGAGGCCCGGACCGACTCTCCGACGAGCATCCCCGTGCTCATCCACAACATCGCCCAACGCCACTCGGGGGCCGCGCTCTCGGCGGTGCACGGGCGCAAGCTCATCACGGTCGTCTCTGGCGCGCTGCCGTCCAATCAAGCGTTCCTCGCCGAATTGCTCAAAGTCTTCGAAGACTCGCCGGTGGTGATCGGGCCGACCGCGCCGTCGCTCGCCGAGGCCAGGATCTCCGCCACGGATGCCCTCTCCGCGCTCGAAGCGGTGGCCGGATGGCGCGGAGCGCCTCGGCCGGCCCACGCCGACGAGCTGCTGCCGGAGCGTGTGCTCAACGGAGACATTTCGGCGGCGCGCGCGCTGACCGAACAAGTGGTGTCGCCGTTGCTCGCCGCAGGGGCGAGCCTCTTGACCACGCTCGAATCCTATTTGGACACCGGCGGCGGCGTGGACGCCTGCGCGCGGGAGCTCTTTGTGCACCCGAACACCGTCCGCTACCGGCTCCGGCGGATCGCGGCGGTCACCGGGCTCGACCCCACCGATCCTCGGGACGGGTTCGTGTTGCGCGTGGCCAGCATCATCGGCAGGATCAGCGCGAGCCCGGGGCCGAGGGACGTCGGTTTCACATCGACATGGGCCGTGGAGCACAGCGACTCCCTCGGGTCCAGCGAGCAGAGAGCTTCCGCTGATTCGTCGTCGAACAGCACAAGCGATTTGTAGAAATCTACAAATTACTCGGCAGGATTTCGTCATGTCGCACACCGCAAACCAAGCCGACTTTAGTGTTCTCTTAAATTCATGCGCTCATTAGTTGCCCCCGGGCAAGGATCCCAGTCCGCCGGGATGCTCACGCCGTGGCTCGCCATCCCCGGCGCCGCAGAACGTGTCGCGACCTGGTCTGAGCAAACCGGGCTCGACCTGGAGCACCTGGGGACCTCCGCCTCCGCCGAGGAGGTCACCGACACCGCGGTGGCCCAGCCGCTCATTGTCGCAGTGGGCCTGCTCGCTTGGGAGAAACTCCGCCAGGACGGCTTCGGGATAGAAGCCGACACCCTCGTGGCGGGCCACTCCATCGGCGAGCTCACCGCGGCGGCCGTCGCCGGCGTCATCACCGCGGACGAGGCCGTGCAACTCGCCGCCGTCCGGGGCCGCGAAATGGCGAAGGCCTGCGCGATCGCCCCGAGCGGCATGTCCGCGTTGCTCGGCGGCGACGAGGAGGACGTGCTCGCTCGGCTTGATGAGCTAGACTTAGTCCCGGCGAACCGCAATGCCAAGGGACAGATCGTCGCCGCGGGATCCCTTGCGGCACTTGAGGAGCTGAAGGCGAACCCGCCGCACGGCGCCCGGGTCCGTCCCTTGTCGGTCGCCGGAGCGTTCCACACGGAGCACATGGCCACTGCGCGGGAGGCGGTCGCGGCGGCGGTCGCCGAGCTCACGCCGAGCGACCCGCTCGTGGCATTGCTGTCCAACGCAGACGGCGAGGTCGTGCGATCGGGAGCCGACGCGCTCACGAGGATCGTCAACCAGGTCACGTCCCCTGTGCGCTGGGACCTTTGCCAAGCGAAGATGCGCGAACTCGGCGTGGACACGCTCACCGAGCTGCCACCAGCCGGTACGCTCACTGCGATCGCGAAGCGGGAGCTGGCGGAAGTGCAAACGCACGCCGTGAAAAAAGTAGAAGATTTGGCGCTCGTCGCCGAGCTCGGGTGACGCGTTCGCGTCATCCCTGACCAAAGCGGCAACGGGCAAAGCGCCCGACAAACCTGCCGCGAAAAGAAAGAAGGAGACGGCCAAGTGCCTACCAGTGAAGCCGAAATCATCGCCGGAATCGCCGACATCATCGAAGAAGTGACCGGCATCGAGCCCTCGGAGATCACCCCGGAGAAGTCCTTTATCGACGACCTCGACATCGACTCCCTCTCCATGGTGGAGATCGCGGTGCAGACCGAGGACAAGTACGGTGTCACCATCCCCGACGAGGACCTGACCTCCCTGCGCACCGTTGGCGACGTCGTCGCCTACATCCAGAAGCTGGAAGAAGACAACTCCGAGGTCGCCGAGAAGATCCGCGCGTCGCTGCAGTCCGGCGGCAAGGACTCCGACGAGGCCAAGGAAGCCATCCGCCAAGCCGCGGCTGAGATCGAGGCCAAGAAGAAGGCCGAAGCCGCCGAGGCTAAGTGAGGCAGCGATGAGTTCTGCAACCACCCTCAACGGCGGTTATCCCAGTATCGTCATCACCGGCATGCACGCTGTGTCGGGGCTCGGCCACGATGTCGACACGACATGGAACAACCTGCTCGCGGGCAAGAGCGGTGTCGAGAAGCTGGAAACCGCTCGGCTGACCGGGCTCTCCTTGGAGGGCCTGCCGGCGCAAATCGGCTCTCAGCTGAAGTTCGACCCGACTGAGACTCTCAGCAGGGTGGAAAAGCGCCGGATGAGCTACACCCAGCAGCTCGGCGTGGTCGTCGCCCGCCAGCTCTGGGAAGAGGCCGGCAAGCCCGAGGTGGACGGCGACCGGCTCGCCGTCATCGTCGGCAGCGGCCTCGGCGGCGGCGACGCGATGCTCGACACCATCGACCGGATGCGCGACGGCGGGTACAAAAAAGTGTCCCCGCTGTCCGTGCAAATGATCATGGCGAACGGCACTGCGGCTGTGATCGGGCTCGAGCTCGGCGCGCGCGCTGGCGTGGTCACCCCGATCTCGGCCTGCGCCACCGGCACCGAAGCGCTGGTGCACGCATGGCAGATGATCGCCATGGGCGATGCCGACATGGTCATCGCCGGTGGTGTGGAGAGCACGATCGACGCGATCCCGATCGCATGCTTCTCGATGATGCGCGCGCTCTCCACCCAGAACGATGATCCGAAAGCGGCCTCCCGCCCGTTCGACAAAGACCGCAAGGGCTTCGTCTTCGGCGAGGGCGGCGCGTTGCTCATCATCGAGCGGGAAGAGCACGCCAAAGCGCGTGGCGCGAAGATCCTTGCCCGTCTCATGGGCGTTGGCCTCACCTCGGACGCCTTCCACATGGTCGCCCCCGACCTTGAGGGCAAGGGAGCCGAGCGGGCCATGCGGCGCGCCATCGAGCGAGCCGGTGTCACCGCCTCCGACATCACGTATGTCAACGCGCATGCCACCGGCACCGACGTCGGCGACCCGGCGGAGGCAATGGCGATCAACCGGGCCATCGGCGACCACCCCGCGGTGTACGCTCCGAAGTCCGCTCTCGGCCACTCCATTGGCGCGACCGGCGCTCTCGAGACGATCCTCACCGTCAAGGCTCTGGAGGAAGGGATTTCCCCGCCGACGCTGAACCTCGACAACAAGGATCCGGAGATCAACCTGGACGTCATTCATGGCGAGAACCGCAAGGGCGACTTCCAATTCGCGATCAACAACTCCTTCGGGTTCGGCGGCCACAACGCCGCCGTCGTGTTGGGCAAGGCCTGATCCTCACGGACCAGGGCTCGCCCTGAACAGGGCGTGGCTTGCATATGCGAATCCCCCCGGCAGCTGCCGGGGGGATTCGCATATGCGCGTTCCTTAGGAGGTCGGCCTGAGCTCGACAATCGGAATCGGGCGGCTGGTTTTCTTCTGGTACTCGGTGTACCGATTCTTGTTGGCCGCGTTCACGATCCGCCAGCGCCGCGCGTAGTCCGGATCGTCCGGAAGGGTCGCCTTCGCAGTCACAGCGCGCGTGCGGCGGCCGATCTGGATCTCACAATCCGGTTTCGCGCGCAAATTGGCCAACCACCCAGGGGGCCGGTCCGCCCCTCCGTTCGAAGCGACGACAAGATACACGCCTGCGTCTTCGGCGTACGTCAACGCGTTGGTTCTGGACAGGCCGCTCTTCCTGCCGGTCGTGCGCAACAACAGGCAGGGCACTCCCAAGAGTTTGTGGCCGACCAAGCCACCGCTTTTCTCATACACCCACTGATGCGCCTGCAGGACGCGGTGCAACACAGTCGTCATGGGACTTCTTTCTGACGGTTCGGCTCTTGCTCCTTGCAAGTAGCATGCGGGCAATCCGGCGGACCGTGCCGCGCCCAACCAGGTTGCGCTCGAAGAGCAGTTCGGCCTGATCCCGCGAACGAGAAGAGACCTAGCCCGCCGAACGTTCCCGGCCAGCAGAAACGGCGCCGCCTTCACGGTAGGGCTCCAGCGCCCGGTCCCATGCCGCGCCCAACGCCTCGTCCAATTGCGCCGCGAACCACATGCCATCGCGCCGCCCATGCTCCATGAGCGCGCGCAGATACGATTCCCCGAGGATGACATCGCCGTTCGCGCCGGTCTCGCCATGCCACAGGCCGATGCCGGGGACATAGCTGAACCGTTCGCCGTTGACACCGGGGCTGGGGTCTTCCGTCACTTCGAAACGAAGCATGGGCCATTGGCGCAAGGCGTTGACAAGCCGAGCGCCGGTTCCCACCGGACCACGCCAATCCACAACAGCGCGCTGTGCTCCGGGAGCAGCCGCCTGGTCTCGCCAGACGAGGTCTGCTGGCGAGCCAAGGGCAGTGGTGAGCGCCCATTCCACGTGTGGACAGACCGCCGCAGGAGCGTAGTGGATGTACACGACACCACTCGCCGACTGCGCGGACGTATTGAGCGCTGCATTATGAAGTTGATTGCGCACACGTACCTCCTGCATCGACGAGCTTCGTCTTCCCCAACGAACTCTGCGGCGGTACATCGCGTGCGCGTAATTCCAGTATTGCACGAAACACGCGCAGGCGCTAGGGCCAATCCTTCAAGCAGGCACGCTGGTTCCGGCGAATTCCGCGAGGACAGCATCAGAGAAGCCCGGCCACAAAGGCTTCGCCCATCCCCCGTCCTGGAACGGCCGGTCGGTCAACACCACACAAGCAAGCTGCGCGTTCGGGTCCACCCACAGGAATGTGCCGGAGGCCCCGAAATGCCCGAACGTCTTCGGAGAATTTCCGGCGCCCGTCCAATGCGGGCTCTTCGCCCCACGCAGCTCGAAACCCAGCCCCCAATCGTTGGGCTTCATATTGCCGTACCCGACAAGCACGCCGTCCAATCCCGTGAACTGGACGTTCGTCGCCTCCACGAGCAATTCTGGCGCGAGAAGCCTCGGCGCGAGCAGCTCACCGGCGAACCGGGCGAGATCCCGGCAATGCGCCCCCGCCCCCCACGCCGCCGAACCGGTGAAAGACACATCGCGCATGCCCAAGGGGTCGAAAACCGCTTCGGCGGTGTATTCGTGGAAACCTATGCCGGTTTCCCGCGCAACCTGTTCCGCCAACATCTCGACACCCGCGTTCGAGTAGATCCTTCGAGAGCCAGGCCGAGCGAACGGCACCCGGCTGTCAAACGGCAGACCCGAAGCATGGGCGAGCAGATGACGCAGCGTCGACCCCGGCGGACCCGCCGGATCGTCAAGCCCCAACGCGCCCTCTTGCACAGCAAGAAGCGCCGCGTAGCCACTGAGGATCTTGGTCACCGAGGCAAGCGGGAAAACCCGCTCCACCTCGCCGTGCTCGGCGACCACCCCCGAAGGGGCGATCACCGTCGCGGCCACGTGGTCGACAGGCCACGCGTCGAGCAACGAAAGGGCGGTCGTCACGTCCGGCGCCCGATCAATTGATCGGAGGGATGTCCTCGATCGGCGGCGGGAAGGCCGGTCCGGACTGCGTGGTCGGAGCGGCCGATGTGCTCGGCGCGGGCGTGTCCGGACGGACAGGGGCCGTTGCCACCGGAGGCTGCGGCGGGCGAGGCACACTCGTGGTCCGGGGCGGAACCGGAACCGCAGGGACCGGCGGCGGCGTGTACACCGGCGGCGCGGCGCTGGTCTCCGGCGCGGGCGGCGTCTCAGCAGGAGGCACGGGAGACGGGGCCTCGTTCAAAGGCGACGTCTCCGGGTTCTCCGGAGGCGGAGGAAGCTCCGACTCGTCCGAGGGCACGGGAAGAACGTCCGACTCCTCCGAAGACGGAGCGGCAGGAGCCTCAGACGCGGGGGTCTCGGGCACCTTCTTGTCGTCCGTGGAGCATCCGAGCACAGCGATCCCCGCAAAAGTCGCAGCCGCGACCGCTTGCAACGTCAGCTTCGAGATCGACTTCTGCGTCGACTCTGAATCAGGTCCGATCACCCAGCACCTCACTTTTCATCCTGAATGTTGACCACCGCACGCCCCACATGTGCGCAGACACGCCCGGTTAAGGACACATCCTAACCATGCATGATCGAAACAGTCCGCAGGGGGGTGTTCGCGGAGCCGCGCGCCGGAGCGCGACGGGGCTGCCGCCGCCGAGCTTCAACGCCCGCAGAACTCGCCGGAGATCAAACGACGCCCTGTTCAGGACGCACGCGGTGGAGAGCAACAAGAGATTTTTTGGAACGCCGCGCCCTCATGGAACAGCGAGAAAACGTGTGAAAATCAGACGTTTTCCTTCCCCCCGCGCAGAGCCGCCAGGAACGCGTCCGGCTTTTCGAGGCTGACGAGCACACAACGAACCGGCCATGCGCCCAGCGGGGCTTTCACTGGTTTGACCGGGGTGGCGAACCGGACGATCACGACACCGTCCCGCGACCCGTTGACGAGCCAACCGTCTTCGGCCCCATGAACTCCCCAAGCCAAAGGGCGCTTGCCGTACAGGCGCGCTGATGCGATGTTCCCCAGCGGCACGTCGATCTGGAACGCCCAGCCGTGCTTGACGCGGAGCATGTTGTCATCGACGCGGATGACGGCGCGCTTCGGACCCATCCCGAACACAGTCGAGAGCGGTCTGCACCACCGGTCGTATCGCATTGCGAAGTCCATAGGAGCATTGTCGTCCTCATCGGCACTGCTCGCCGCGGAGCCCTTCGCGACCCGCGCGGGCGCGCGACGGAGCAAGAAAATTCCAGCCTTGTCGCACACAGCGCACACAGACCCGCGCACGACGCGATCCTAGGATTTCGGAACGCCCGACCAGGGGCACGCTGCGGGAACGCAAGGAATTCGATGTGTTCTGCTGGTGCTCGTCAATAACTCGCTTGGCCCAGCACCGGCTACGCCACGTCACAGTGTTCTTCATGAGCGTCATGAACGGTTCTTCATGAGCGTCATGAACGAAAGGGCTCGGCCCCATGCGGGCTCGTGAACCCGCACCGCCCACCGCGACGAGCCGCCGTCACCGCGCTCGATGACCGCTCCCGGGCCGTGACCCTGGAACGACGAGACTGGCGCGTCACGACATGGTGGAACAGCCGCACCCCTTAGGCGTGAAACCGAACGGCGGCGAGAAGCCTCCATCAACGGCGAAAACCACCCGCCTGAGCCTGTAGAATCCTGCCCTGGGCGACTGGCTTCGCATTTCCAGCCAGTCCCAGGGGCTGTGGGACTGGCTGGAAATTGATCCGGCCCTGTTCAGGGGGCACGGCCCGGAACGCACGGGAACGTGATCATGGGGTTTTTGGAACGCCTGACGGGGATTGAGCTGCGACAATGGGCGCAAAACCCCGCTGGAACACGCCTTGCCACGACACATCCGACCCGTCGCTCCGCGAGACGACCCCCGGACAGCCAGGAACAGATCAACTCGTACAGAGAACCGAGAACATACCAAGTCGGGGCGCGAAGCACGGCTATATTGGACCAACTGGGTCATGCCCCCAACGTGTGCCAAGATAGAGTGGCACCGCCGCTTGCGATGGCTTGACGCAGCGTTTCTTGCACTGTGTGTCTCGCAGGGCCGCCAGATTGGTACCTGGCAGACGCAATATACTATCCGACGCTTGCTGAGACGAGAGGAGTCCGTTGCCCGCGAAGCCCAAGGCCCCGAAAACTGACTTCGCCGAGAACGGTAGTGCCTGCCATCGATCAGGATCGCTGATCTGGCAACCGCTTCGCTCGACCTGGGTCGATATCACCCACCGCCCGGAAGAGGTGGTCCGACAGGAATGGGTCCGCCGTTTAGCCGTAGACGGCCGATTCGATCTGGCACAGATGGATCAGGAACGCCGAACGCTGTCACACGGTCTGGGCAGCCCGCGCGCCGACATCGTGGTGTGGCCATCTGCGGATGCCAAAGCTGACGGCGCGGGTGCAATTCTAGTGGTTGAGACCAAAGCTGCTGCGGGACCTGTGATCCTTACCGATTTCCGGCAGGGTGAATCCTATGCGCGGGCAGGGGGTAGTTCCTTTCTGATCGCCGCGACAGCCAATGCGCACGCGGTGTACGAGTTGACACCTGGCTTCCCCGGCAAGGCGCGTCAGATCAATGACTGGCCCACCCGTGCAGATTTCACTGACGAGAAGAAACTCGCAGCCCTTAGGGATTCGCTGCGGTCCTTCGACCGCGAAGAGTTTCAGAAGCTGCTGTTCGATTGTCATTCATTGCTACGTGATCACCATGCCATGACACCGGACCGGGCATTCGACACGATCTCGAAAGTCCTGTTCATAAAACTCCACATCGAACGGTCGGGCGCCCATGGAACGTTCACAACCAATTTTCTCGATGATCGAGAAAAGACACGACTCACTGGCGATGCACCGGTTCATGAACTCTTATTTGAGGCTACTAAGGATGCCTACAAGACCGATGAATTGTTCGATTTCACTGACGTGCTGGACATATCTGATGCCACATTCCGCGCCTTGGTGCAACGACTCCAACGGTTTAACTTATCTAAAACCGGCGACGATATCAAGGGGATTGCCTTCGAGCGGTTCCTTGGTCGCACATTCCGTGGTGAACTTGGACAATTCTTCACGCCTCGTCCTGTTGTAGACTTTATGATTGAAGCGCTCGACCCTCAAGAGGGTGAACTAATCTGCGACCCGGCAGCTGGATCGGGCGGGTTCTTGATCCGAGCGTTCGACCATGTACGCTCATCGATTGCCTCCGATATAGAGCGGCAGAAGAACGATGCTTATGCGACTATTACTGCCGAGTACGCCCAGTCCAGCACCGAGGAGCAATTGGAGCAGCGAGATCGGCAGATCGACGCCGCTTTCGCCAAACTAAATGAAGAGCTTTCCCCGACCGACTCGACTGGCGCACCAGCGCGCACACGTGTCGGCCTCCTTTCCTGGGATTGCATCTACGGCACCGACAAGGAGCCGCGCGCGGCACGCACCGCGAAGATGAATATGATCATGCATGGCGACGGCCACGGTGGCATCCATTGGCACGACGGGCTAGTCAACATCAATGGGATATTCCCCGGCCGATTCCATGTAGTAGTGACCAACCCGCCGTTCGGAGCATCGGTCACTAGTGCACAACGGATCGGTGCCACCACCGAGTCCGACGTGCCCAATGATCCGGCCTACGCCCGCAGGCAATTTAAGCGTTATGGCGATGACTGGAAGATCAGCCACGATGCCGTCGTTAACGCTCGGGGCACACCGATCCTCGATCAGTTTGAAATTGGACGAGGCAAGAACAGCAGACAGACCGAGACGCTCTTTGTGGAGCGCTGTCTGAATCTTCTGAAACCAGGAGGCCGACTGGCGATCGTGCTGCCCAACGGCAACCTTAACGCCATGTCGTTGGACTGGCTGCGTCGATGGGTGGAAGGAAAAGCGTTCTTGCGTGGCGTAGTCGCACTGCCGCCAGAGACCTTTAAGTTTTCCAAGGCCAGCGTCTCGGCCTCTATCGTCTTCCTCGATAAGTTCACTGATGTCGACGCTGCCGCCTGGCAAGCAGCCTGGATGGATGCCGAGAAGTCTACAACACCGCAATTCGATGCACAGCGAAGTGCAACCGTACAGTCGCACGAACAGCAGGTCGTTACGGCATTCGGCGATGATGCCCTCACCAAGATTCTTACCCAGCTCGATGAACTAGGGATAACTCGCGCTCTCCCACCTTATGTCCGGAGCCCAGCGGCTGGTCTCGACTACGGCGCAGGGCGCACCACGATTGGGGTACCTCGTTGGACTGATTCATCCAATCGCAGCCGTATCGTCATCGATCTCAAGAAAGAGTACACTGATCGCGCACGGAGCCTAAGTTCTGTAATAACCAGAGCAGTAACCGATTTACGAGCCTCCCTAAAAGGGATCGATGATGCCCACACTGCAGCCATGTGGGAATTCGTGCGCGTGGCGTTTGATTACCCGGTTTTTATGGCCACTCCAACCAACGTCGGGATCACCGCTACGGGTGAAACTGGAGAGCGTGTCGCTAACGATCTTCCCGACATTTTGAAAGAATGGCACCGTTTCCGGATCTGGTGCAATAATGGCTTCCCCGATGTGGGGTTCTAATGCCTGTCACACAAATTACCAGGTGGAGAAAACTGAACGTTTGGTCACCGCAGTTAACTCCGGTTACAGGTTCGTGGCCCATGATCGCATTTGCAGACTTTGCTACCGAGGTTCACCCCGATCCCCATCGCCCAGCACCCAGCGAACATGTCAAATTAGCAGGCGTTCGCTGGTACGGGCGAGGGCTCTTTGTGCGTGAAGAACGGTTGGGCTCGGAGATCAAGGGGCGCTGTTATCCGCTGCAACCTGGAATGCTCGTTTACAATCGGTTGTTCGCATGGAAATCAGCATTCGCAGTAGTAACACCTGAATTCTGCGGGGTGCATGTATCTAACGAGTTCCCACAGTTCCAACTTGACGAGCTTACCGTCGATGCAGGGTTCATCCAGGTCCTTTGCGCCTCTGAACCATTCGCCGCGATGGCGGCAGGCAAGTCAACCGGCACTACCGCAGTTAGCCGGAACAGGCTTAGGCAAATCGACCTGATGTCGCTGACTATTCCGCTGCCACCACTGAACGAGCAACGGGTAATGCTGCGCGCATATCAGATCAAGATCGATAGAGCTGATGCCCTGAGCAGGCGTGCAACACGAATACGCTCCGCCGCGTGGATGGCGTTCGAAGAGGTGCTCGGTGCAACTTCGTCACCAGTTGCAGTTAGCCGTGCAGTGTCTATCTCACGATTCGCCAGTATGTCTCGATGGGATGATGCTCGTGTCGATTCCGGTCCTGCTTTGCGCTGGCCCGTAGTATCCTTGGGGGACTACGCGGATATCCGTCTAGGTTGCCAAGTCCCACGCCGAGGAACGCATGGGCCTGGCGTTTCCCGCCCCTACTTGCGGGCAGCTAACGTCCAACGGGGCAGATTCGACCTCTCTGATGTAAAAAATATGCGTGTCACTGAGCGCATCGCTACTGCACTTACAATCAGACATGATGATCTGTTATTTGTAGAGGGAAACTCCCAGGAGGAAGTTGGACGTGCAGCTGTGTGGAATAGGCAGGGCGAGTACATCTTCCAGAACAGCCTCATCCGGGCGCGAACAAACCGCTCGATGCTAGACCCTTGGTTCACATGCGCGTGGTTCAACTGTGAGGCAGGTCGGCGCTACTTTCAGACCAGCGCTACCACAACCACCGGCACCCTCTGGCATATCGGAGCAGGAAAGACCGCGAACGCGCCAGTGCCTTTACCGCCCATCAGTATCCAGCGCAAACTCGCGAAAGACTTGTGGTCAGCGCTTGACGATGCTGCCGACAACGAGCAGCAAGCTCACGCATTACGAACCCACGCGTCAGCGGAGCTTGCCAACAGTGTATTCGGTCAAGCGGCGCCTGGACCAGCATAGAGACTGGTGGCAACTAGTGTTCTGAACCGTAAGCAACGGCTATAAGGGCTATCGTTCCGATAGGTTTGCTACCACCCGATTTCCAGTTCGCTGGCAGATACCCTAAGGTGAAGAAGACTCGCGCCCAAGCAGAACTTTCGCTGCCCTCTACCACTGTGTTCGAAGCACAGCCCTATCTTTCCTAGCATCAGTTCCCGTGACCGGTCATGCCAGAACACATCAACCCTGGCCGATAAGGGGGAGTCAGCGGCGAGGAAGATGCGCAACACCCACTGCTTGGGGATTCCCATACAAGCGATCTCATTTAAGGGCTGGCGACGCGTCCGCCGACGCATTCGTTGGGGCCATCGGGTCCGCCGAGGTAGCCCTGCCCGTAGACGTCCGCGAGGAAGACGAGGGGCAGTGCCGCGACGAGCGCCCAGAACACGCAGAGCACGGTGAGGGTTTTCTGCGACGACCACGCGAAGAACCCCGTGGCGACGATGGCGATTATCGCGGCTGTGAACAGCCCGAAGGCGAGGAACCATGTCGCCTGGACTGTCCACGGCACGGGCGGCGTCGGGCACGGATGCTTCACGTACTCTTTGCCAGCAGTATCGGCTGCGAACATGTAGAGGACGAGGCTGGCGATGCCCGCGAGGCAGAGCGCGAGCGCGGCCTTCCCCCATCCCCGGCGCTTGCGGGCCTTCGGCTCGGATGCCTCAGTTTGGTTCACCATGTGCGTTTCGGCCTCACTGCGACGACTTCCGCGCCGCCGACGTCGTTCTGCTCGTAGTAGTGCTCGCGGTCTTGGAGGCTGCGGTTGTAGCCGTCCGCGTCATGCTGCGTGTAGAGGACTTCGCCATCGGGGAGCACGCCCGTGGCGATGGCGGCGTGGAACGCCTTTCCCTCTTCGTGGTTGCCGCCGTGCCCGTTCCAGTAGAGAACGTCGCCGGGGAGCGCCTGCGAGACAGGGTGCTGCTCGCCGCCGTGCTGGAGCCAGAACTGTTTGTTGTTCTCCGCTCCGGCCCATGTGTGGGTCATGGCGTACTGCTCACCGAGCCAGTGATTCTCGGCTGCGCCGGAGAGCATCCAGTTGTCCGTGTCATCGAGGTCGCCCAGCCAGCTCGTTTTATACGGCAGCCCGCCGCCGAAGTGCAGCACGTTGGACACGAAGTCCGTGCACCGACTGTTGTCCACATGATCAATGGAGTCGTCGTTCCAATGGTCCCGCGCGTACCGCAACGCGTTGATATTGCTGTAGCCCCGACTCCTATCGTCCAGGGCGTCTTTGACTTGTTGGGGAACACCAGGCAGATCGAAGAGTTCGATGGGGCAAGCCTTCTTGAACATGTCCTGATCGGCTTGGCTGAGCGAGCCCCACCATTTCGCCACGTCCTCGGGCGGGAGCCCATCGGGGAGCAGGTCGCGTATCTGGTTGAGCGATTTCGTCACCGCGTCGGCTTGACGATCACGGATATCGTTCACGAACTCATCGACTTTGTTCGGGTCGGTCGATGGTGGGACCACATCGACATCGAGTTCCTTCAACCCGTCTTTGGCGAGGCCGTCCGCCTGAGTCGCGGCTTCCACGGCCTCGCTGATGAGCCGCTGCGCCTCCTGCTGGTAGTGGACGAGCTGATCGTATTCCGTGTACGGGGCGTTCGCGGGAATGCTCACCTGCCCCGAGTCCGAGACCTCCAACCCCTTGCCCTTCGCGAACTCGACGTACGAGCGCAGTTCGCCCTGCGCGGTCGTGATCGCATGGGAGAGAGTGTCGAGGACGGTGGCGGCGCCCCGGTCCTCGACACTGATCGCCGTGAGTTCGGCCGTCCCGATGATCAGCTTGTCTTTCGCCATCGCACCGAGGTGGTCGGCCCAATGCTCCTCGACCTTCTTCGTGCCGTTGTCGTGAATCTCGTCCACAGCCCGCTCCAACTTGTCCGCCGCTGAGCGCAGATCGTTGGCTGTGGTCATCCACTTCTCGGGCTTCGCGTCCCGTAACTCCGCGAAACTCACCATCAGGCAACCCCCGCAAGGTCAGTGCCCGAGGTCATCGAGGCCGCTCGCAGTCCTGCTCAACCCGTCCGCGCTCCCCTGATCGGTCGCGTGGATCAGCTGGGCGCTCTCCACGATCTTCTGCCCGGTGTCCCGCAGCAGGGTGATCGCCGTCGTGGTCTTCTCTCGCTTGTTCGTCGCGAACGACACCAATGCGTTCCCGGTGGCGAAACCCGCGTTGCCGTCCTTCGCAGTCAGCCCGGACTCGTATAGGCTCGACATCTGCGTGTTCGCCTCGTCCGCCTTCTGTTGCACGAGACCGCCAGCGTCCTTAACCTGCTCGACGTTGATCTTGATGTGCGGAGGCATCAGAGCACAACTGACCAGCCCGCCACCCGCGAGGAGCGGTCAGGCGCTGTGGGGAATCCGCTGCGCATCAGGCTATTAAAACACGAGCGCCAAGGCCCCGCGAGCTGGTGCCATAGAATCCGGCAACTGCTCCCATCGGGCCTGCCGAAACACACAGAACGCCTCCCATCCTGCGCGATCTGCACATTTCGCAGTCTGATCAGTATCCGAGGCGGCACATCGAGTGATCTTGCCTCATTCCGGGTAAAGCACTTGCGACACTTTGCGTCCCTCGTAAGCGGCGACCGTTCCCGCTGGGTAGCATCCCAGATAGTAGTAGCGGGTCCATAAGGTCCGAAGACCGTTCGCACACCCGATTTTTGGCCGGAACCGGGCGAACGAGGAGGTGAAAACCGCCCTCACGACCCTGTACACTCGCAACCCGGCGACTGGCTTCGCATTTCCAGCCAGTCCCAGGGGCTGTAGCTCAGTCGGTTAGAGCCGGGGACTCATAATCCCTTGGTCGCGGGTTCGAGCCCCGCCGGCCCCACACCTCGCTTTCGGGCCTTCACAACGAAGCAAGCCGCCCCGCGTGCGCGGGGCGGCTTGCTTCGGAAAACCGGTTTATTTCTGGGTTACGTTCCCCTTGAACATGCCGTCGCCCTGGTTGAGCCAGGTGACCGTGCCGTGCTGGAATTCGCTGATCCAGCCGCCGTGGGCCGCATGCGGGCCGCCTGCGGTCTCAGCCTCGTCGGCTGTCGGGAACCCCAACGCTCCGGCAGGACCGCCGTGGGCCTTGTAGATCTTCAAGATTTCGCCCCGCACGAGGCGCGCTCCGGTCTCCTTCGACCAATAGATGGCGTTGCCGTGTTCGAAGGCTTGCACAGTGCCGTCGCCGACCTTCTCCGGCTGGGCCGTGGGCAGTCCGAGCTTCTCTTTGCCGCCCGCCTTCGCGTAGGCGGAGGCGATCGGGCCGTCCAGCACGACGTTGCCGACACCCGGCGCGTCGATGGTCGTCGGCGAGGAGAGCGCCGACGACACCACGCTCGACACCGAGCTTCCTGCGGACGACACTGCGCTCGATGCGCTGGTGAGGGCGTTCGTCGCGCTCGTCATGGCTCCGCTCGCCTTGTCAGCGGCTTGTTTGTTGTCGGAACAGCCGACAACCACACCGACGCCTGCCGCGAGCGCGGCGAACGCGCCGACGGCACGAAGAACTGTCTTTCGAGTCATTGTGTTCTTGATCATACTTTTCACCCTAACCCGAACTGGAAGATATTGAAACCCCTTTGGCAATATTTATATTTTTCTTCGCGGCGCGTACGAGGATACGGTCATGCGCGCGTTCGCAGTTCTGCCTTCCTGTGTGGCTCTGGGCGCCGGCACGGAGCTCGTCGACACAGACCAAATGACCAGAGATTTCTCATGGCGGCTTCAAGAGCTCACACTCAAAGACGGGTTCAAACCCGAACGGGAGTCGAAGCGTGCCCCTGTCTGCGTTTGATCTGCCTATTGGCCACAAGTGCCGTCCCATCTGGCGAACAGCTTGCCTTGCGCCTGCCAAGACGAGAACAAATCTCCTCTTGCCGCTCATCCCCGAACTTGGCGCGCAGCTTCAAGCTTAGACGGAGCGAACACCGAGAGGGATGGGCGGTTTGATCTTTTGCAGGCCAAACGGCAAGCCGATCCGGCCGGAACATGACGGCGGCGCCTGGCGTGAAAGATTCGCTGCGGCGCGGGTGCGGCATGCGGGAACACAACTCAACAGGCACACGGCAAAGACGTTGTTGCAGCAACACGGCGTGCCAGAAGACGTGCGAATGATGATTCTTGGACACTCCACTGCGGCAGCGAACAAGATCTAGACCCACCGCGACCGTGAGCACGCGCGAAGAACACTGGCGAAGCTCGGCGATCTGCTGCCGTCATCACATGGGTGATGGCGGTGCGCACCCCGGTCATGGGATGATAGAGACGTGCGCGCGCTGTTTTCGGCCTTGATTGTTTGCGCGTTCGGCGGCGAGGCGGCCTGGGCGGACCCCGCTGATCGTGGGGGACGTTGGATCGAGCATGTGGTTTGGGCGCGCGCTTCGGACGGGCCGAGTTTGCATGTTTTCCCGACGCGGGCGGGACGGGACGCGCCAGCTGAGCTGCAGGGCGCGGAGTGGGATGAGGTGCTGTCGCTCGCGCCGGAGGCGGACTCCCCCGGTATGCGGGAGCAGTTCGACTGCCACCAGAGTTTTGCGAAATCCAAGGAGAGCTGGAATCTCGAGCCGTGGCGGCCCGCGGTCGGGGGCGTGGAAATGTTGGCTTCTGGCTGCAATCCCGGCAAAAGGGAGAACCCGGCGACCTGAACCGCGATCGGTCCAGTACGATATTGGCGACTGGGAGGACGCCGCTGAGGGAATTGTTGCCTGCGGCGGAAGAGACAGGGGGATGCATGATGCGGTCGGGGGAGAACGCGCAAGGACAGGCAGGTGCGCGGCGTCCGGCGTTGCGCTGCCCGGCGGATGGGTTGCGCAAGGAGGCGGATGCTTTCGTCTTTTTTCTGATGCGGCGGCTGCGGGAGACTCTGAATCACGGCCGTCCGAGGAGTCAGCTGCTCGGCCTGTGCGCCAAACCAGCCCAGGCGGAGGTGGCGAGGCTGGTCCGTTCGCTCGACGCCCGGCTGTTCATCACGAATGTCGCCTCGCGTTCTTTCGCGTTGGAAGGACAGGCGGCTGTCCATGACTTCGTGTGCAGATTGGACTGCGCGCGCGATGTGGTGCGCGTGCTGTTGGGCCGGGTCCAGCTGGGCCCGCAAGGCTGGCGGCTGCTCTCGCTGCACCAGTTGCCTGCTGTGGTTCGCGCTCGAACTAGAGTCTGAGCATGCCCGATTCGACTGCACCGAGCCCGTTCGACCCGACGCAATGGCGGGACGTCCCCGATTTCCCGGACCTCACGGACATCACGTACCACAGGCATGCGGAAATCGGCGCGGTGCGCATCGCGTTCGACCGGCCCGAGGTCCGCAATGCGTTCCGGCCGCACACGGTGGACGAGCTGATCGCCGTGCTGGACCACGCCCGGACCAGCCCGGATGTCGGGGTGGTGTTGCTGACGGGCAATGGGCCGAGCCCGAAGGACGGCGGGTGGGCGTTTTGCAGCGGGGGGGACCAACGTATCCGAGGCCGGACGGGGTACCAGTACGCGAGCGGCGAAGACTCGTCGACTGTGGAGAAGGGTCGCGCGGGGCGTTTGCACATTTTGGAGGCGCAACGTTTGATCCGGTTCATGCCGAAGGTGGTGATCGCGCTGGTGAACGGATGGGCGGCGGGCGGCGGGCACAGCTTGCACGTGGTGTGCGACCTCACGCTCGCGAGCCGCGAGCACGCCAGGTTCAAACAGACTGACGCGGACGTCGGCAGTTTCGACGGCGGTTACGGCAGCGCCTATTTCGCCAAGCAGGTCGGACAGAAGTTCGCCCGCGAGATCTTTTTCCTCGCCCGCCCCTACAGCGCCGAGGAGATGCGCGGTATGGGCGCGGTGAACGCCGTGGTCGAGCATGGGCGGCTCGAAGCCGAGGGCATTCAGTGGGCTCGGGAGATCCTCGGCAAATCCCCGCAGGCGATCCGCATGCTGAAGTACGCGTTCAACCTCGCCGACGACGGTTTGGTGGGGCAGCAGCTTTTCGCGGGAGAGGCGACGCGCTTGGCCTATCAAACAGACGAGGCGGTGGAGGGCAGGGACCAATTCCTTGAGAAACGCGCCCCCGACTGGTCCCCGTATCCGTGGCATTACTGAGCCGAAGCCGCTGCGCGCCCACGACCCCGAAAATGGGTAATGCACGTCACTGCTGCTAAAATTTATGACCATGGTCACTGTCATGTCTGCCCCCGACGCCCAACAGGGCCTCCCGGAAGGGGTGCAGGGGACGGCGGACCGGCATTTCGATCCAGTCGTCAAGGCTTTCGCGAAGCTGTACACAGGACGACGGGCCGGCGGCGGCGCGTTGACGGTGCGCTTGCACGGGGAAACGGTGCTCGACATTTGGGCGGGGCACTCGGACCGGGCCGGGCGCGCGGCGTGGACGCGCGACACCGCTCCGATCGTGTTCTCGGTGTCCAAGGGGCTGTCCAGCACGATCATCCACCGGTTGGCCGACAGGGGCCTGATCGAATACGACAAGCCGGTGGCCGAGTATTGGCCCGCGTTCGGGAAAAGCGGCAAGCACGCCGTCACGGTCCGCAAGGTCATGGCGCACGAGGCGGGCCTGTCCCAGCTGGGCGGAATCATCAATGAGTACGCGGACTACTTCGACCACGAGCTGATTGAGGACCGGCTGGCGTCGGCATGGGCGGACCGGTTCGCGGGCAAGCCTGCCTATCACGCTTTCACATATGGCTGGATCTTGTCGGGGCTGGCTCGCGCAGTCACCGGCAAAGGGATGCGCGATCTGTTCCGCCAGGAGTTGGCCGAGCCGCTCGGCGTGGAGCACATTCACCTGGGCCGACCGCCCGAAAGCTCGCCGACGCAGTTGGCCGCGTTCGTCGGGGCGCGGATTCCTTCCACCTCCCCGGCCCAACAAGTGATCCAATTCGGCAGAAAGTGGACTCCATTCAAAAGGCTGATAGAAGCCTGCATCCCAGAGCCGGGGATGGAGAAAATCCTGCACGGGGACCACCCGCCGATCTTGGACGGCGAGATGCCCGCGGCCAGCGTTGTGGTCACCGCGCCCGTGCTGGCCACGGTGTACGCGGCCCTGGCGGGGGGCGGCAGCGTGGACGGGACCCAGCTGTTGCAACCGGAGACTGTGCGGCAGCTGTCGGCGCGGCGAGATCCCCGCAATCGCGCCACCTACCAGCCGGACCGCGTGCTCGGCGTGCCGATGATGTGGCATCTGGGCTATCACTCGCTCCTCACGCCGGTGACGCTCACCGGTTTCGGCCACATCGGCATCGGCGGTTCGGCCGGCTGGGCGGACCCGAGCAACGGGATCGCCGTCGGCTACGTCCACAACCGGACTCCGGTGACCATGCTCACCGACCAGGCGAGCTTCCCTTTGCTCTGGCCTTTGATCCTTCGCGCGGCCAAACGGCGCGACGCTAGCGGTAGGTGAGCAGCCCGGAGGATTCCCCTTCGAGATGGGCGTGCTCGTTGAACGAGACCATGCTGACCCCGGAGCGCCCGACGATGAGTTTCGTGATCCCCGTATTGCACACCACGCGGTGCAGCGGCAAGAAGACACGGCCCCAGTCCGGCTCCGCGCCCCCAGAGAGCGCCAGCGCGGCCAACGCGCCGATCACTCCTCCTGAGGTGAAGACGACCGCGTCCTCCCCTTGGCCGAGGCTTGCGACGAGTTCGCCCAAGGCGCTTCGCGTGCGCGCGGCGAATGCGGCCCAGCTCTCCTGGCAGGGGCTCGACGCGCCAGCCTCGACCCAACGCGCGAGGGCGCTGTCCAATCCGCGTTGGAAGGAGCGCGGATCGGCGCCGGTCCCGTCGGCGGCAATCCCGTGGCCTGCGAGCACGTCATGGACGTCGTACTCGTCCCAGCGGATGTCGTGCTGGGGCGAGAATCCGGCGGCCTGCGCGGTGCCGCGCTGACGCGCGAACGTCCCGCACCACGCCTCGCCCGAACCGGCGCCTCGCCTGCGCAACTCGTCGCCGACGACATGGGACTGCCGGACCCCGAGCTCGGAGAGCTGGTCGTAATCCGCGGAGCCGAACGAGGCCTGGCCGTGGCGAACGAGGTACACGACTCCCATGCGGCGGCCGCCTCAGATCCCGAGCAGGTTTTCGCAGCGGCGTTCGAGGTAGTTCACGAACAACCAAAAATCTTTGAACGCCGGGTTGGTCGTCTGGCCGTTGTGGTACCGGAAGTAGATCTGCTGCACAATGCCAGCCAGCCGGAAGAGGCCGAAGACCTCGTAGAATGTCCAGTTCGCCGGGGCGAAACCGGTCCTCTCGACATAATAGTCGAGCACTTGCGCGCGAGTCAGCATCCCCGGCAGATGCGTGGGCTGGCGCCGGTGGCGCAGGGCCGTGTCGTCATCGTCGGCCTGGGTCCAGTAGGCGAGCGCCCCGCCAAGGTCCATGAGCGGATCGCCAAGGGTGGACATTTCCCAGTCGAGCACCCCGATCACGTTGAGGGACACAAGGTCGTCGATCACCAGATTGTCCAACCGGAAGTCGTTGTGGAGGACCACTGTCGCCACGTCCTCGGGCTGGTTGCGGTCAAGCCACCGCATGACCTTCTCGAAATCGCCGACGTTCTCGGTGCGCGCCGCAGGGTAGCGCCGCGACCAGCCGGAGACCTGGCGGCTGACGTAGCCGTCGCCTTTGCCGAGGCTTCGCACACCGGCCTGCTCGGGATCGACCTTGTGCAGCTCGATCAGGCTGTCCACCGCGCGCACGGAGAGCGCGCGGGCTTCGGCCTCGGCGAGCGACGCCCCTGCGGGAAGGTCCCGGCGCAGGATGACGCCGCGCAGGCGCTCCATCACATAGAACTGCGAGCCGAGCACCGTGTCGTCCTCGCAGAGCGCGAGGACCTCGGGCACGTACCGGTACACCGGCTTCAGGCGCTGTTGGACGAAAAACTCGCGCTTCATGTCGTGCGCGGAAGCGGCTTTGCGCCCTGCCGGGGGGCGGCGCAGGATGAGATCGCGGCCGGGGTAGCGCAAAAGGTACGTGAGGTTCGAGGCCCCGCCAGGGTATTGCCGCACTTCGGGGATGCCGCCGAGCCCGGGAAGGCGTTCGTGGAGCCAGGCGGCGACCGCCTCGACGTCGAAGCGGTCCTCGTCGCGCAGCTCCGCCGGCTGATCCTCAACGCCCATCGGCGGCGCTCCCTTCGTAGCGTTTGAGCTCTTGCCGGGCGACCACGCCCAAATGCACTTCGTCCGGGCCGTCGACGAACCGCAGGGCGCGGGTCCAGGCGTACGCCTCGGCGAGCGGGAAGTCCCCGCTGAGGCCCGCCGCACCGT